>JBIIEK010000079.1:0-12720 GCA_044237895.1 Bdellovibrionota bacterium | reverse complement strand
GGCCTTCTTCGATGATGGTTCTCCCCTTGGAAGTAAGAGCAACGAGGAGTGTAAGATCGACAGTCTTGCTCAGTCCTGGGCCATTATCAGTGGTGCAGGGGATCGAGAGAGATCTCAACAAGCGATGCAATCGGTCCGCGAACACCTCGTCGATGAGGACGGAAAGCTCATTAAGCTCCTCACCCCCCCGTTTAATCGTTCTGAGAAGAATCCAGGCTATATCCAAGGATACCCTCCTGGAGTTCGAGAAAATGGCGGTCAGTACACCCACGCATCCGCTTGGGTAATTATAGCTAACGCCCTTATGGGTCGTGGCACCGAAGCGTTAAACCTCTTCGAGCTTATAAACCCAATTAACCACACGAGCAGCGCCGATGGAGTATCTACCTATCAAGCCGAGCCCTATGTGTTATGCGGGGATGTATACTCGGAGGGCGCACTACGTGGCCGCGCAGGATGGAGCTGGTACACCGGCTCCTCCGGATGGATGTATCAAGCTGGCCTTGAGTATATCGTTGGACTCAAAGTGTACCCGAACCACTTTACTCTCGATCCGGTAATTCCAGCCTCGTGGCCAGAGTTCACCCTCACGTACCGACGCAACAACAAGACCTTCGTCATTGAAGTCATTAATGAGGGGCGAGTTGAACGCGGAGTCAGCGCGATCGTTATTAACGGCAAGGTAGCAACTGGTCGTGAGATACCGTACGAAGACCCCTCGTACGACGCTACCGTCGCCATACGGGTGACGATGGCTACCGCGGAGAAATCCTCTATAGCGATGTAAAAGAGGCGTTATCAATACCATTGAAACCTAAAAAATAGGGCTTCGGGACTGAACATCCAACTAATCGTATGGTTCGCACCCTAGCAAGACTATGTACAACGCTCACCATCGTGTGGCTCCTATCACGCATCGCCGCATCCGCTCTTCCGATCGTACCCGGCGATATCGGCACTCGCGATGGCATTCAGTACTGGAACTCTCTTCAGCTTCTTCTAAAAAATGAGAATCCGTACGACCCACAAGCCGTTCTCAATCTCGAGGGGACATTAGGTGGATATAAAAACCAGCCCACCATGTCACGAAATCCCCCTTGGGTAGCAGTGTTATTGTCCCCGATATTTTGGGGAAGCTTTTCTCAAGCGATGTGGGCGTGGAGAATCGCGCAGATTCTAGCAATACTTGCGATGTGGCGCCTGCTTGTATCCCCTGAAGCGTCGAGAGAGCAAAAGGTCGTATCGGGTATCGCTCTGGTCGCTTTCTATCCCCTCCTTGACAGCTTTCATTCAGGACAACTCGGGATCCTACTCGCACTGGCCATCGCCATCATCGTCAACCAGAGGCAGCTCTCTTTTTCGATCCTCAATATCGTGGCGCTCGCGATCTCTTTATCCAAGCCACACCTCCTCTTGCCGCTCTTTGGGTATCTCCTTTTTTATAGGCCTACGCTCCTTGTTATCGCCACGTCTCTTTGCGTAGGCGCAAGTCTCGCTACATTTGGCCTTGAGCCTCTCCGCTTCTGGATCGAATCCATTCGAGCACCACTTCACCCCGAACTTATAACTCGTGTGGTTGAATTCAGGAGCGACTCTCTTTGCTCGTGGACACGGGGTGTACTCTTCGATGCAGGGCTCGGCACATCCCTCTGGCTGATTCCGGTATTCGCCTTGACCTCTTTGTTATCAGGATACGTTGTCAAAAGACGTTCAAAGGGTTTCGAAAGTGACGCTCCCACCCTTGTACTAGTCGGCCTTCTACTGACCCCTTACGGATGGATGTCCGACTACACGATCCTCGCTCCCCTTATAATCCGACCCGATGCGAATCTTCAGCTCATCTCCCAAAGGCTCAAGAGTATCTTTTTTTGCTTGGTGTCTGCAGGGAGTCCTGTTTTTTTCGGCAGCGTCGCCCACGCCTACGCGTGGCTACTCATCCCTCTTTGTAGACTTTTGAGGCTGGCATAACAGAGCTCCTGACTATCCCCCCTATCGAGCGTCATATCCGCTCCGGCTCTTCACGCTATGTTCTCATCTGCGGCACCTCATCTTGAAGAGAAGCCACACGTAAACGACTAGGCGACAGCATCGGTGCCTTCAGCCGGATCGCCAGTAAGGCTGACCCATGAACCGCTTCGGAGAGATCCTCTATGAGTGACAAGCCACAGCTCCAAGAGCAGAGCAACTATCGGCCTACCTATATCTCTACGGGTATTAAGGGATTGGATACCGTTCTCAACGGAGGTTTTCTTAAGGGAGGATTCTATCTTCTGGAGGGCGATCCAGGTTCGGGAAAGACTACTGTTGGGTTGCAGTACCTACTGAAGCGGGCTCAAGAGGGGGAGCGAGTCCTCTACTTCGCGTTCGCCGAGTCTCGCCGGGACATGGAGATGATATGTGGCTCCCATAGGTGGTCATTGGAAAAGATAGAGCTTCGCGAGCTCGGTCAGGCATACTCAAATCCAGTCGATCAGAGCACTCATTCCATCTTCGATCCGGGCGAGACCGATCTTGAGGACCTCATTCAAACGCTCGTATCAGAGATTACCCGAGTGAATCCCTCTCACGTTGTCTTAGATGGCCTGTCAGAGCTGCGCATGTTAGCCGGAACGCCGCTTCGATATCGTCGACAGCTCCTCTCCCTAAAACTTTTTTCCGAACAACGACACCTCACCATGCTCCTGCTCGACAATAAGATCTCTGACCGAGAGGCCTTTACTCATCAGCCGGTCGTAGGCGCCACTATCCGGCTTGAAGTTACGCGCCCGTTATACGGCCGGGCGCGCCGAAGGCTAACTATCGAAAAGGTCCGCTCTTCGGAGTTCCAAGAGGGCTATCATGATTATGAGATAATCAGCGGTGGTGTCTGTGTTTACCCCAGAGTCGCTTCGCTACAAGCTTCGACTCACTTCAAGCGGACCGTGTGCTCAAGTGGGCTCACGAACCTTGATGAGATGTTTAAGGGGGGGCTGGCATCTGGAACAGCATCAGTATTTATTGGCCCCTCTGGAGTCGGGAAGTCAACGGCGGCGATGCAATTCGTCACCAACGCTCTTAAGCAGGGACTAAAAGCCGCCGTCTATACGTTTGATGAAGTCCTCACAACCTTCCTAGAACGCTCGGAGAAGCTTAATTGGGGCGGCCAAAATGGTGCACTAAAGCCCTACCTTCAGGAGGGTCGATTAAGAGCTGACCAGATCGATCCCGCCGAAATCACTCCAGGTGCATTCGCTCAAAGGGTCCGCGATGTCGTGGACGAAGGCGCCTCTCTCGTCGTCATTGATAGCCTGAATGGATATATTAACGCGATGCCGGAGGAGCGATTTCTTTCAGCTCACCTGCACGAGCTCGTCTCATACCTCAATAAGAGGAACGTCGTGACCATCTTGGTAGTTGCTCAACACGGGGTTCTTCGGGGTTCAGTCACTGATTTTAACATCAGCTACCTTGCCGATAGCGTCCTTTTATTCCGTTATTTTGAGTCAAACGATGAGATACAGCGAGGATTGACCGTATTCAAGAACCGAACCGGGGCTCATGAACATACGATGAGGCAGCTATCGATCTCCGATACCGGAATCTCGATCGGGGAGCCGATAAGTGGATTGGCCAGGTTAGCAACCGGCCCTCTCTACGAGGATGCCGTCGCTTCCGATCCTTCACTCTATACAGCTGGATTGCAGGGCTCATGAGGATTGTTTGACATGTCGCCCCGGAGCATCGACGATCGCGTCCTGATCTGCGTTGAATCGGCGCACGATTCCTCCCGCATCGTAGCTCTTTTAGGGAGCTTAGGGATCGAGGGGGTGTCATATAAGGACTACTCAGAGCTATACGACCAGATTAAACGGGGCGCTGCGGCTGTTATCATGACTGAGCCCCCCGACTTCCTAGATCCCCATTCAGAATTACGCTCGCTCCTATACGGTCAACCATCCTGGTCAGCCGTACCGGTTATCATGATACCCAACGAGTCAAGCAACTTCGACGTCCTCTCGGAAGATCTCCCCGTAGGAACGACCATAGTGGAGCGTCCACTTAGAATCAGAACTCTAACAAGCCTTACCCGCGGAGCTCTCCACGCACGCCGCAATCAATACATAGTTCGAGACCTGATCTGTGAACGAGAGAAACTTGTTGATCTTCTGCGCCACGAATCCACGATGAAAAATGAATTTCTGGCCACACTCGCGCACGAACTACGAAACCCCCTCGCTCCAATTCGGACGGGCTTACAGATTCTGCGCCTATCACCCACCGGTGATCGTGCCATACATACCTTGGAGATGATGGAACGCCAGGTACATCACTTGGTCCGCCTTATAGATGATCTTCTCGATGTTTCCCGTATTACCCGGGGAAAGCTCGAACTGCGAAAGCAGAAGGTAGCTCTTTCAGAGTTACTGTCGAATGCTGTCGAATCCAGCAAGCCCTTGATCGACGCCGGGAAGCATACGCTCACAATATCGGCACCTGATGAACCCATTACGCTTGACGTAGACCCAATTCGGCTCGCACAGGTGATAAGCAACCTCCTTAATAACGCCGCTAAATATACGCCGAAGGGCGGAATCATAACGCTTACAGCTCGGAAAAAGGAAGACACTATTCAGGTCGAGGTAAAGGATACCGGCATAGGACTTTCTCCAGAAATGTTATCCAAGGTCTTTGATATGTTCTCTCAGGTCGAAACGGCGACCGCACGAGCGCAGGGAGGACTTGGGATCGGATTAACGTTGGCGCGACGATTAGCCGAGATGCACAACGGGACCGTTGAAGCCACAAGCGCGGGTCCCGATAAGGGAAGCACCTTTACCGTAACCCTTCCATACAAAGGCGAAATCCGAACGGACCCCGCAGAGGGTACCGTTGAATCCAACGTCGGTCACACCTTCCACGGCAAGCCACATCGAGTGCTCGTAGTTGATGACCAGGTTGATATCGCGCAGAGCTTTACAGATCTCCTCTCGCTGCTTGGACAAGATACTCATACAGCCTATAACGGCCCCGAAGCGTTACAGGCCGCGAAGGAGTTCAAACCGGACCTTATATTCCTCGATATCGGACTACCCGGAATGACAGGATATGAAGTAGCCCGTAACTTGCGGGCGCACGAAGAGACATCGAGACCCAAGCTGATCGCGGTAACCGGATGGGGAGACGAACACAATGTCTCGTTAGCTCAAGAGGCGGGCTTCGACCGACACCTCACAAAGCCCGTTGATCCGCTGGAAATCGAACGTATCCTTCAAACACTGTAGCAGGGAAATAAACAATCTACCATTTTCTGCGGGAAGACTTGTCGGGCTGACTAACCATCGGTGTAATCTTGGATCGGTGCAGGCATGGTAGCTGCGCCTTCTCTTACAAGGTGTCTACTCTTGGACTACCGCTTTAATAGATCATCCTGAATCGCCTTGATAGTATCTCGGAGCTTAGCGGCGTTCTCGTACTCTCGTCGGGCAGCAGCCTCAAACATCTGTTTCTTGAGGCTCTCTATCAACTTCTGCTGTTCGCGTGGGTCTTCCGGCACGACAACACCGTACTTCGGAGAGCTCTCCGCGAGGGTATCCTCAGCCACAGCATCGCCCAGAGCGATCTGCTCTGAGCGGGTAGCGCTGCGAGGGATGATACTGTGTTCCTTATTGAACGCGGCTTGGATCTTTCGCCGTCGGTCAGTCTCCGCTATCGCCTCTTTCATCGATTTCGTCATCGTATCAGCATAGAGGATGACCCGCCCATTAATATTTCGCGCCGCTCGACCCATGATCTGGATAAGCGACCGAGTTGATCGCAGAAATCCCTCTTTATCGGCATCCAGGATAGCAACGAGGCTCACCTCGACGAGATCTAAGCCCTCTCGAAGGAGATTAATGCCTATCAAGACATCGAAATCGCCCCGTCGGAGCCCGCGTAATATCTCGACCCGCTCTATGGTTGTAATATCAGAATGAAGATACCGGGCCCGTATCCCAACCTCGCGAAGATACGCGGAGAGATCCTCCGCCATCTTCTTAGTAAGGGTAATCGCCAAGACGCGCTCCCCTTTCTCAATTGTATTCTGAATCTCCGATATCAGATCATCAACCTGATGTGTCGCTGGTCGAATTGTTACTTGAGGATCGAGGAGCCCAGTGGGACGATTGACCTGTTCAATGACGATTCCCTGACTCTTCTCAAGCTCAAAATCAGCTGGTGTCGCGGATACGAACACGGTCTGCCCCACTCTTCCCCAAAACTCATCCAGGTTTAGCGGCCGGTTATCGAGCGCCGATGGAAGTCGGAAACCGAAATCAACCAGGGTCTGCTTGCGCGCCCGGTCACCACGGTACATGCCGCCCAGTTGGGAGACGGTCACATGGCTCTCATCGAGAAACAGGAGAAAATCTTTCGGGAAGTAGTCTAGCAACGTTGTTGGAGGTTCCCCTGCTTGGCGCCCAGCAAGATGTCGGCTGTAGTTTTCGACCCCCGGACAGAAACCTATCTCGTGAAGAAGCTCAAGATCGTACAAGGTGCGCTGCTCTAAGCGTTGAGACTCCAAGGCTTTTCCCTCTACGACCAACTCCCGACATCTCTCGGTGAGTTCTTTTTTGATCGTCACAACGGCTCTATCAACCGCGCTACGATCAGTCACGAAGTGGCTCACTGGATATACGGTGCAAGAATCCACTTTTTTGAGCGTAGTTCCCGTTAAGGGATCGATCTCTCGCACCTCTTCAACCTCATCTCCAAAGAAGAGGAGGCGAGTTGCCTGCGAGTCCTGATCTGAGGGAAAAATATCGATGTTCTCCCCTCGAACTCGAAACGAACCTCGCACAAAATCGACATCCGTTCGCTTGTACTGCATATAGACGAGTTGGCGGATTATATCCTCACGAGGACGCTTGTCCCCCTTCTCCACATAGAGCATCAACTTGAAGTAATCCTCAGGAGCTCCAAGCCCGTAGATACAACTGACACTCGCCACGATGATCGTATCGCGCGCCTCTAAGAGCGCCTTGGTGGCAGCGTGACGCATCTTGTCGATCTCATCGTTCACCGCCGAATCTTTTTCGATGTAGGTATCGGTCGAAGGAACGTACGCCTCGGGCTGGTAGTAATCGTAGTAGCTCACAAAATAGCGAACCTTATTCGCTGGGAAGAACTCCTTAAACTCAGCGTACAGCTGCGCGGCGAGCGTCTTATTGGGAGCGATAATAAGCGCCGGCCTATTCGCCTGCGCGATGAGATTCGCGATAGTAAACGTCTTTCCGGAGCCCGTAACACCGAGCAAGGTCTGAAAACGAACCCCTTTGCTGATATTCTCACTCAGGTGAGCTATCGCCTGGGGCTGGTCTCCCGCGGGACTAAATTTCGTTGAGAGTTCGAATGGCTCCTGGAGAGGCTCCGGCCGCGCGGCATCCGGTCGTCGATTCACGAATCTTTACGGCTCTTCGCCGCTTGGATGATCTCCTTCGCAAGCTCTACAGCGACCGCCTCCGTGAACTTTCCACGACGCTTGGACTCATCTAACACACGACCCGTCGTGTCGTAGATTGCGTCCACCTTGCTCTTAATCCACGGGATGTCGTTACCCCGGCCGGTTGCCTCCGCGCACACGCAGATAACTCCACCAGAATTGATGACGAAGTCCGGACAATACAGAACTCCTTTCTCAGCGATTATGGAGTACATACTCGGGTCACTAAGCTGATTGTTCGCCGCACCGGCGATTATTTTTGCCTTAAGCCTTGGTAAAGTAATCTTGTTTATAGTCTGTCCGATAGCGCATGGAGCGAAGATGTCGCACGGGATTTCATAGATATTTTCAATCGTCGAAGCGGCAACGCCGAATCTCTTGACCGCCTCGTCAACAGCGCTCTGTTGCGTATCACAGACGGTTACAAGTGCACCTTCGTGTGCGAGATGCTCTACAAGATGCATGCCCACATTTCCAATCCCCTGCACAGAGACACGTTTTCCCTGTAGGCTTCGTCCGGAGCCGAAAACTCGCTCTGACGCGGACTGCATAGCATAGAAAACACCCTTTGCAGTCCATGGAGAGGGATCTCCCGCGCCTCCAAGCTTTGGATCCGTTCCAACGACGTGCTGTGAGGTTTGCTTCACATACATCATGTCAGCGACAGAGGTTCCCATATCCTCGGCCGTTATATACCGCCCCATGACGTTGTTAAGACATTCACCAAATTTCTTAAAGAGCGCCTCACGCCCAGCGGTCATCTTCGGATCAGCAATTATGCACGCCTTTCCCCCTCCAAGCGGAAGGCCGGCGAGCGCGCTCTTGTACGTCATCCCCTCAGAGAGACGCATGACATCCTCAATCGCCGCAGCTTCTGTGGGATAGAGTCGCATACGACATCCACCAAGAGCGGGACCTAGCACTGTGTTGTGAATACTTATGATAGCCCGAAGACCGACCTCGGGATAATTGAAGAACACCACCTGCTCGTGGCCACGAGCTTCTATTTCAGCAAGAATACTACCTGCCATGATAACACCTCTTAGAGCGTGCCACGATGAGAGCTTCGAAGAACAAAGCTCTTACTTATTCTGGCTATGTGGATCGATCGGACCCTGGTCCACCGGCGTGCCGACCGCAGGTAGGGGTTCAACCCCCGCGTAGTTCTGTGGTCGACGCTTGCATCCAGTTGTCGATGCAATCACGCATGCCATCACCATAAGGATAATGCAAAAAGATGGTCGTACCTTCATAGAATCCTTTAACTTCATCAAATCAAAGACCGCCTAGCGGATCCTCCGAGTCAATCTACCCCATCACGATAGAGGCACGAAATACCGGGAATGCCCTGGAGAGGACTTGAACCTCCACACCCTTACGGATACATGACCCTGAATCATGCCTGTCTACCAATTCCAGCACCAGGGCTAACTAGCTACCGGACTTAGGTTTCTAACACACCGATCCTTTAATGAAAACCCAAACCAGCGCCCAGGCCAGGCTATTTTTGGCCCGCAAAATTAGCCACTTAGGCACACAATCATCTGGGCCGCGGTTTGTCGTAAGGAGCGACGGCTTCGTCTTCGGATGAAATCGTGCTCAACGTATCGCAGAGAAGAGACCCGCGCGTGCCCCTCCCCTACGTCCTACCTCTCCCTCACTTCGCCTAACCTCGCCGTAACGGTATTTTCACGAGGGCTTCTCGTGGGAGGATGAAAAAGAGTTCCGACGAAACGAAGTAGAGACGAGGGAAAAACCGGATCCCCACTCACTGAGATAGATGAGGGGATCTTCGGTGGCGCCAACGAAGCCGCAGTCACACCATCACCATGAGCAACAGGAAATATCTGCTCTCCACTCTGCTAGGAGAAGACGATCCCCTGAGCGAGGGGAAGGTCTTTGCCGAAGTTAATGCATGAGGTCTGGCGACGCATATACTGCTTCCAAGAATCCGAACCGGATTCACGCCCGCCGCCTGTCTCCTTTTCACCTCCGAACGCTCCCCCAATCTCAGCGCCCGAGGTTCCCATGTTCACATTTGCGATGCCGCAGTCGCTTCCTACTGAGGAGAGGAAGCGTTCACTGGCAGAGAGATCACGTGTAAAGATTGACGAGCTTAAACCTTGAGGAACATCGTTGTTGAGGTGAATAGCCTCCTCCAAACTCTTAACCGGGGTCACGTACAAGATAGGCGCAAAGGTCTCCTCTTTCACGAGAGCCATACCATGGTGCGCTTTAACAATCGTCGGTTCGACATAGAGTGGTGACGGCATCGCTGAGAGCACCTGTCCACCATAGACCACCTCTCCTCCCTCCTTCGCAACTCGCTCCAACGCCGAGCGATACGACGCGACCGCCGCTTCATTGATGAGGGGCCCCATCAAGATGCCCTTCTCTAAGGGATCCCCGATCCGGATCTGCTTGTAGGCGCCTTTGAGCCGTTCAATAAAGGATTCATAGATACTCTCATGCACGAGCGCTCGACGAATCGTCGTGCACCGCTGTCCAGCGGTACCTACCGCCCCAAAAAGCACACCTGACATCACCAGATCCATATTGGCGTCAGGCATGACAATGACCGCGTTGTTGCCGCCTAGTTCAAGGAGGCAACGGCCCAACCGCTCCCCCACCGTTTTCGCGACCGAACGCCCCATCCTGCACGAACCGGTCGCCGATATGAGAGGAATTCGGGGATCCGCCGCCATTCTCTGACCAAGCTCAGGACCATCCCCGACTATCAGAGAGAATACCCCCTCAAAACCGGAGCTCTTCGCGACCTCTCTGCACACAGAGTTGATCGCGACCGCTGTGAGTGGCGTTAACTCGGAGGGCTTCCACACGACCACGTCTCCGCAGACCGCTGCGACCATCGCGTTCCATGCCCAGACCGCCGCGGGGAAGTTAAACGCCGTGATGACCCCCACGATCCCGAGCGGGTGCCACTGCTCATACATTCGAGTATCGCGACGCTCCGAGTGCATCATCTTTCCGTAAAGCTGCCGAGAGAGACCAACGGCGAAATCAGCGATATCAATCGCCTCCTGAATCTCGCCCTCGCCCTCCGCCAGTATCTTTCCCATCTCCGCTGAAACTAATTTTCCGAGAGCTTGCTTCGAATCACGCAAAGCTTCGCCACACTTGCGAACCATCTCACCACGTACCGGAGCCGGGACCCGTCGCCACTCCAGGAACACCTCGTGCGCCTCTTTGATCACGCGCTCATACGACTCAACGGTCGCGCATTGAACTTTGCCAATCTCCTCACCGTTTATGGGAGAACGACTAGCGAGAAGGGCACCGGTCGTAGCAACCGTTTGCTTTCCACACGCCCCAGCGCTTACCTCTTTGAGTCCAAGTGATGCCGCGATCTCTTTCATAAGCCCCTTGATTGCTTCGACCGTACGTGGTCACACCGATAAGGATACCACCAGGAAGATCCTCTCCACGAGGCTAAAAAAGGCGCACTATGACGGGCACTTGGGAGCCCCATTCCTGTCAGAGCGGGCTTCAACTCACGAAGAGAAGGGCAAGGGGAACGACCTCCCTCACGGAGCGCCTCTCCCGGTCGACTCATCAGAGCTCACGCGAAACGAGCGCGGCAGAGCAGGTTCTCAATTACCGAACGGTCCCCAATCCAACTCGCGACATCCAATTCGATAATCGCTCCATAGCGTTGCGCTCAGAGCCGACCGAAGCATTGTCATCTGGGTTGTGATTCGAGATCCCGTCTAACGAGGCGACAACCCTTGCCCCGCTCCATACCTCCCCGTCGTGGACACCGTCGCGTGACCTAACTTCAAATTGGAATGTAAACGGATCCTGCTTGCCCCGACTAATATCAAACACTCGGTCCCCAACGACGAACCCCCGTTCCTGCATCTTGTTCCCATGAGGATCGGTAAGCGCGCGGTCAAGCTCCTTGATGTAATCGAACCTCAAACGCTCAACAGTGCCAGCTTTCGGGGGATCTCCCTCAAGTGGCGTTTTGGGCATCCTCTCTTTGTTCATGTCAACCTTGATCCTCTCACCGAGAGGCACGGAGCACCCGAGCCGTTCTCTCATTCCGCGCACAACATCTAATTCAGAGCCAAACCGCTCCCGAAACCGCTCAGGTTGAATCTCACTCCCCAACACGCATGAGTTTTTGGTCAACGTGAAGGAAAAGAGCGAGCTCCCCGATACGGATATCGCTTCAATCTTGACCTCCTCCCCCTCGCCACGACTCAAGCGCAGCGAACCACGTTCAACGGGAATCTCGCACGGGCCCCGATCTTTGAGAGTCTCAGATACCACCCGATGCAATCTCTGACCCTCTGATGCTAATGCTTGGACCATGACAACTCAGTCGTAGACGAAGGACAAAAGCTTTACGAATTGCGCCTGAAAGAGACGAGTTCCTGAAGCGGCGCTGAATTCCGAGAGCTATTTAGCGATGTTGGTGACAAAACGGGAGCAGGGAGCCCCAAAAGACGCGTTACTCCTGTTTGAATCGGAGCATCCGTGGGAAGGTCACACTCCACCCTCCCCGCCGGGAACAATCGAATAGCAACAAAAATTACTTTGAAATCAAGGTTGGTGCAGGGGAGCGAAGCTCCACCCTGCCCGTCATTCGAATCTTGGGGAACCCAAATTTGAATAGGAAATAAAATGAGTTTGACGACCGACCTGGCGCAGGGGAGCGAAGCTCCACCCTGCCCGTCATTCGAATCTTGGGGAAACCAAATTTGAATAGGAACCCAACCGTTGCAGGGGAGCGAAGCTCCATCCTGCCCGTCATTCGAATCTTGGGGAACCCAAGTTCGAATAGGAACCCAACCGTTGCAGGAGAGCGAAGCTCCACCCTGCCCGTCATTCGAATCTTGGGAAACCCAAGTTCGAATAGGAACCCAACCGTTGCAGGAGAGCGAAGCTCCGTCCGGCCCGTAATTCGAATCTTGGGGAAACCAAATTTGAATAGGGAATAAAATGAGTTTGACGACCAAACCGTTGTAGGAGAGCGAAGCTCCGTCCGGCCCGTAATTCGAATCTTGGGGAAACCAAATTTGAATAGGGAATAAAATGAGTTTGACGACCGACCTGGTGCAGGGGAGCGAAGCTCCATCCTGCCCGTCATTCGAATCTTGGGGAACCCAAGTTCGAATAGGAACAAATGGAGCGGGAGACGAGACTCGAACCCGCGACCCTCAGCTTGGAAGGCTGATGCTCTAGCCAACTGAGCTACTCCCGCTCAAATGAAACCTCAAAACTATGAGAGTTCATTT
>JBIIEK010000241.1:0-3539 GCA_044237895.1 Bdellovibrionota bacterium | reverse complement strand
ATTTAAGTTCGTCGTGCACCAGCTTAATTATATGCTGGTCTGGGGAGAGGCTCTTGAGCACCTCATCTCCGACCGCCTTCTCGGTTACTCGAGCACAGAAATCCTTGGCCACCTTGAAGTTGACGTCCGCCTCGAGGAGGGCGGTGCGCACCTCCTTCATAACCGCTTCGACGTCAGTAGCGTTCAGTACGCCCCGTCCACGGATCTTATTGATGGCGCCTTCGATCTTAGAGTGTAAAAAGTCAAACATGACGACTAGTGTGCCCTAGACTCCGGTGGTCTTCAACCTCTTGGCGACCGACATCTGCGGAGCGTTTATTGGTGTCGATAAGGTCGGCCATCGGTTCGGTGACAGGATGCCCCTTACCGTCCCGTCAGACCTTCATTAAAACCAGGGCGAACGCCAAACTCCAGGCTCTCAATCCCCTCGGGGACGTCCTAGAACCCACGCCTTTGCTGTTTAGATGGTTGCTCTACCGTCCATTCGTTTCCTCGCTGTTGAGGTCGTTCCCTTCCCGTGGAGAAGGTGTCTGGCTCATACTGAGGGCGCCTCGCGGTTCCTTTTTGGGGAGGGAGGCTTAGCGCGGTTCGATATCGCTCTCGTGCCGCTGGGAGGAGAGTCCCTAGCTGGTCGAGACGCTCTTCGCTCGCTGGATGTGACGAGAGGAAGCTCATGGCGCCAGAGCCTGCCCCTTCGCTTCTAGCCATGGTTGTCCACAGCGCTATCGCATCATCGGGGTTAAAGCCGGCATCGGCCATGAGGAAAAGGCCTATCTGATCGGCCTCGAACTCCTTCCTTTGAGACTCGGGATTAACGATTATCGCTTTGATCGCCTCTTGTGCGAGCATTCCGGCGAGTTGACCTAGGGGCCCATAGGGCCCTTGAACTGCTACTATCCGACCGGCTACGTCGCCGGTTACCTGCGCCATAATGCTCGCCGATTCCTCTTGCGGCGTAGGGCTTGTGTGCATCGCTAACACGTGACCGATTTCGTGGGCGAGAACAGCCGCAAGCTCTCCATCGGTGCGGGCTGTACGGAGCATGCCGGTCCACACGAATACAAAATTTCCTCTCGTCGCTGCAGCGTTTGAGACGGCGTCCGAACGAAGAACGTAGACGTGCCAAGGGTCCTGTGTAGCTCCCGCGGCTAGCGTCAATCGGTCGACCAGGTCGCGCACCCGGTTAATTGTCGCGTCGTCTCGCTCCAGAGGAAACTCCTTCATGAGGGCCGAGAGAACCTGTTGGCCATATTGTTCGTCAGTGGGTGAGACGAGAGAGGCTGGAGGGATCTCGCCCGGGGGGACCGGTGGTCGTGACGGCCCGCACCCGATACTGACCAAGGAAATCGCAATACAGAGCACTTTCGTAAATTTCATCGTAAGAAAACTATAATCCAGGTAAAAACTTGAGGTAGGTGATCGCGCTCTTGGGGCGTCGCTTGCAGATAGTGCGGGTGGACGATGGGGCCGGTAGTATGCTGAAGCACTCCCACCCCTCACTCCCCAAAGCCGCGAGCCGTTTCTCCATCTCCTCGGCCGACAGCTCCGCCGGCAGGTCAATAACCCGGTACTCCCATCTGAACAGTTTATCGACCTCCTCCTTTGTTTTTGCCTGCAGCGCATCTCCGTGAGGGCCAAGCGCCTCCTGTACCTGATCAGGGGAAACGCCGATCCCCTTGCTCAGAGAGTCGAATACCCCTTGCAGGGAGAGGTTGTCTTGGGTTGGGGGAGTTGCCCGAGTTGAGGGAGAGGTGTTGCCCCCATTAGTGTCATTTTGACAGGCAGTTAGAGCTATCGTTAGGTAAAACGCGAGTGCGAGAGGCACGATTGCCCGATTGGTCCAAAAACCTGTATAGTGCCGCATTCTCATAGTAACTCTCATTTCGTGTTAGAGGGGTCGTACAGTGCCTTATTCAAACGATACCGGGTCTCGTCGTCAGATTCCAGACAACTTTAAGTTGCAATTCTCTCGCGATGAGATCGCTAAGAGGGTTAGGGAGGTTGGCGCTGAGGTGGACGCTTGGTGTGCCAGCGTATGGGCAGACTCCCGCACGGACGTTGTCGCGATACCGGTGTTGCGAGGAGGGATCTTCTTTTTTGCTGACTTGGTTCGCCAGGTGTCATCCTCGATCGAGATTGCGCCAGTCCGAGCCCAGGCCTACGACGCGTCCACGAACACCGCTAAGGAGTCGAGTGTTCAGGTATACGCTGAAGGGCTCGCAATCAAGGGGCGGGTTGTTTTGGTCGTTGACGACGTGTGCGACTCGGGTCGCACGCTGGAAGAACTAGAGAAGGCGTTACTCGCCCGCGGTGCTCGTGAGGTGAGGACGGTCGTATTGCTACGACGCCTCCTTCCCCGTCCTACCTTCGTTCCGTGTTGGGTGGGTCTTGAATATAAAGGTCCTGAGTGGTTCGTCGGTTACGGAATGGACGACAGCGAACATTGGCGTAACCTTCCGGATATCTACACCATCGGACGAGACGCATAGGGTATGGGCGCATCGTTACCGTCTGAACAGCACGACACAGGTCCAACGCCGGATACGGTCGAGTACGTCATCGATATTGTAAAGTTGTGTAAGAGCTTCGCGCGCAGGAGCCGCGCCCCTCAGGGATACACAACATTTAAGGCGTCACTTCTCTCATTCTTTAAGAGGAAGAGTAAGGGCTTTGTTGTGGGGGATGAACCGAAGGGGTTCGGTATTGAGGATCTTACCCTGAGGATCCCCAAAGGGGCCTCGGTGGGATTGATAGGCCGAAATGGCTCAGGAAAATCGACCTTTCTAAAGCTGGTAACTGGCATCTACAAGCCGACTAGTGGTGCGGTGAACGTGAAGGGCCGGGTGGCGGCTCTTATAGAATTAGGCGCCGGGTTTCACCCCGATTTTACGGGGCGCGAGAATCTCATGCTTGCTGGAATAATGCACGGACTTACTCGTGAGGAGATCCTCTCGCGATTCGACGAGATCGTTGAATTCGCCGAGCTTGAACACGTGATCGACGAACCGGTGCGAACGTACTCTTCGGGGATGTTTATGCGGCTCGGTTTCAGCATCGCTATACATACGGACCCTGATATCCTTTTGGTTGACGAGGTTTTGGCGGTCGGGGATGCCGGGTTCGTCGCAAAATGTAAAGACAAGATCTCGGAACTTCGGAAGGCGGGCAAGACCTTGGTGCTTGTGACCCATGATCTTGAGGCGGTAGAGCGTTGGTGTGACGAGGTGATTTGGTTGCATCAAGGAGAGGTGAAAGACCGCGGGTTCCCTCGGCGAGTCATTGACGCCTACAGGGCATTTATCGAGAAGCAGGAGCAGGACGACATCTTAAGCCATGAGAGTCACGGTCATGAGCAGAACGTCTCAGTTGTATCTGATTCTGGTGTGCCGGTCGCCGCTCGATGGGGCAGTCGAGAGATTGAAATTCTCAGCGTCGAAACTCTTGGCTCGGATTCCTCTGAAAAGAGGGTCTACCACTCTGACGATGCTATGCGGGTTAAGATATCCTACCGTGTGCACGCGCCTCAGGACGAGGTGGTT
>JBIIEK010000125.1:0-8985 GCA_044237895.1 Bdellovibrionota bacterium | reverse complement strand
ACGCGAGGAGATTGCCACTGCGGGACTTCAACCTGCGATGATCTTCTAAAAACGCGAACCAGTGAGCGTTTTACTCCGTGAGTGACGCATGGCTGCGCCAGCAGACATGCTCGGAACGAACAATAGGTCGCAGGTTCAAGTCCTGCTGGGGCCATTCTCCGAGCTACGCGAGGAGATTGCCACTGCGGGACTTCAACCTGCGATGATCTTCTAAAAACGCGAACCAGTGAGCGTTTTACTCCGTGAGTGACGCATGGCTGCGCCAGCAGACATGCTCGGAACGAACAATAGGCCGCAGGTTCAAGTCCTGCTGGAGCCATTCATTAATTGAGCTGAACTCCTGAGGCCACGCTTTGAATAAAGGCGAGGTTGCCTGAGACCTGCACGTTAGTGTTGTCGCTCGGGCCTCCCGAAACTCTACACACGCTCGGTCCAGCGCGCACAGTGGCAACAACTCCCGGACTCCCGTTATTTCCATCCAATAAGAGCCCCGCTCCAGAATCTCCCTGGCAGGTATCTCCGCTTCCATCACTAATCGACTCAATGGCAAAATCAGAAACCGAGACGATCTTGAGAGTTGTCGCTTTGAGAGCGACATCCCCCTGCGCTAGTCGCGTTGAAAAGGTGGCGTCGTTCTCATCAAGTCCATACCCATACGTTACAACCGTATCACTAGTCGTCACAGGCGACGAAACCATCAAAGGAACTGGAGTCACAGGAGCCTCACTCCCTATAGTGACAACGGCCACATCGTACGGATCAGAATCCGAGGATGCATCGAATTGGGGATTCACGTTAACCTTAGTAGCCGAGTACGAGAAGTATGATGACTGAATACGGACGGACGACGGCTTCGACTCAAAGCAATGGGCTGCGGTAAGTACGTGTCGTTTCGTAATAAACGTACCGCTGCAGTAACCAGAGTCTAAGACTACCGCAACTATCGCAGAGGGCGGATTAGAACACTTCTCTCCGCCTGCGATCTTAAGCGTCGAGCAAGGCTGGCTGTCAGAGCTGGAGCTGTCCCCTCCTCCACTCCCTCCACACCCCAATACACTGGCAAGCCCAAGTGAAAGAACGGCCAATGTTGAGAAATACTTTTTCATAGAACCCCCAGAGTGCGCCCAAGGTAGCGAACTGCCACCACATACACCGTGACCGGACCCACACTACTGCCCCGACCGTTAACGCATTTCAACCCCGTTAGAAAGGCAAAAAGCTGATCCCTCAGGTGCTTTTCCCCCTTACGTTGTATTAGTTCGGTCCTCATGCTACCTCATAAGGGTCACGAGGGCTGTATTGCACCCCATCGAACGGCGCTCTTGCGCCCGCTGCAGCCCCTTTATCGAGCGAAAGGTAACTTCCATGGGATTCACATGTGGTATCGTTGGACTTCCAAACGTGGGCAAGTCCACCATCTTTAACGCGCTTACATCGGCGAAGGCGGCTGCAGCCAACTTTCCCTTTTGTACGATCGAGCCAAATACCGGCGCAGTACCGGTTCCAGACCCTCGGATTGAGATTCTCGCGGGCCTCGCAAAATCCGCCAAGATCATCCCTGCTCAGATGACCTTTGTAGACATAGCAGGGCTTATTCGTGGAGCTTCCAAGGGTGAAGGCTTGGGCAACCAATTTCTCGGGCACATCCGCAGCGTGGACGCTATCGCTCACGTTGTTCGTTGCTTTGACGATGAGAATATCGTGCACGTAGATGGCGGAATCAATCCGCGCCGAGACGTGGAGACCATCGACACGGAACTTGTTCTCTCCGATATCGACGCTGTTCAAAAATCAAAGCTAAAACTTGAAAAGGTAGCAAAGTCGGGGGACAAATCAGCGAAGGCGAAGCTCTCTCTTTTAGAGGGGCTCGAAGCATGGCTGAATCAAGGGAAGCCTGCCCGCTCATTCAAGACGTCGCCCCTTTTTAACGGATCGGACGAGGACTTTATTGAGATTACGAGCAATCTCCTCACATCAAAGCCCGTACTGTTCGTCGCCAACGTTCACGAGAAAGATCTCCTTCACGTCCCGACTCCAGGCGGCTCGCTTCCCGTCGATGCCCTTGCGGCATACGCAGCGGAGCAGAACTCCCCCCTCGTTACCATATCAGGGCAGGTGGAATCAGAGATCGCTGAACTCAATGCAATTGAGAGAAAGGAATTTCTCGCGTCTATGGGCGTTGAACAGTCAGGTCTTGATAGGCTCACCATCGCCGGCTACAAGCTGCTCGGTCTCATCACGTTCTTCACCATTGGCCCGAAAGAAGCGCACGCCTGGACCGCTCCCGGCGGAAGCACGGGACCTCAGTGCGCTGGCAAAATCCATTCAGACTTCGAACGCGGATACATCCGAGCAGAAGTCATTTCGTACGCCGACTACGTTTCCGCGGGAAGTGAAGTTAAGGCGAAGGAGAATGGAAAGATGAGAACCGAGGGAAAAGAGTACATTATGGAAGATGGGGATATAGTCCACTTCCGATTTAACGTGTAGCTACCCTCCTCTTCGCGACCCATGGAAGGCCGGCGGCCTAGCCGGCTTGTCGCACCCCTTAGCCATCATTCGCATCTTTGCGACGCAAAGCGCGTGTAGGAAAAAAGTGCGAATAGGAAATAAATTGATAACTTCCCGACCGGGGTCCAGGGGCCAAAAGCCCTTTGGCCGTCATTCGCATCTTTGCGATGCAAAGCGCGGGTAGGAAAAAAAGTGCGAATAGGAAATAAATTGATAACTTCCCGACCGGGGTCCAGGGGCCAAAAGCCCCTTGGCCGTCATTCGCATCTTTGCGACGCAAAGTGCGAATAGGAAAAAAGTGCGAATAGGAAATAAGGTCGCAGCAGGATAGTGATATGATAATTTCGGGAACACTTCCCGACCGGGGTCCAGGGGGCGAAAGCCCCTTGGCCGTCATTCGCATCTTTGCGCTGCAAAGCGCGTGTAGGAAAAAAGTGCGAATAGGAAATAAGGTCGCAGCAGGATAGTGATATGATAATTTCGGGAACACTTCCCGACCGGGGTCCAGGGGGCGAAAGCCCCTTGGCCGTCATTCGCATCTTTGCGACGCAAAGTGCGAATAGGAAAAAAAACTGAGCCGAGGAGGATTCGAACCTCCGACCCACTGGTTAAAAGCCAGTTGCTCTACCGACTGAGCTATCGGCCCATACGTCAAGGACTACGGGACTATACGGAAATACCTGGGACTTGTCATCACTTCGGGCCATTCCTTTCTTGTTGGATGGATAACCCGCCCTAAAATTGAGGCCAACTCCGACCCACGCCGGCAAAAAAGCCCTTTTTAGGAGCCTGCGCACGCTCTAAAACGCTCCCAAAGCGCATCATCGGGAGTGCCATCGTTCACGACACGCCCCCCACTCAACGGTGCCTCAAAGTGAGCCCGAATAGAGTCTGCATACGCACGTGAGACACCTATTCCGCGAGCTTTAATTCGGGAAACAATTACATCATTTGGGGCGTCTATCCAGATGAACTCAATACCAGGATGAGCGGCTCGTACCTGGTCACGATGTCGCTCCTTGTAGGCACCTTGAGCGAAAATTATTTTAGGACGCTCCAGCTTGAGCTCCCCGATCCGCTTACAAACTACCTCGAAAAACTCGTCCCGAATCTGGTCGGTGAATGATCGCCCCTCGCGTATGGCCTGCTGCATCGCCGGCGTCATGTCAGCATCGAGGTCGTAGAAGTAGTATCCCGACCTCTCTGCAAACAACTTCCCACAGTAGCTCTTCCCAGCCCCAGAGAGTCCGAAAAGAAAGATGAGGTCGGAACTCACACAACACGAAGAGGAAGAAGGAAGATTACTCATACGAAACTGCCACGATTAGATCGGTTGCCAACTTGGCTAATGCCCCGGGAGTTGAGGAATGTGGGAGATTCCACTGCTTTGAGGGGATACCGATTGCGCGGAACAGGTCGCGCACTCCGGTGCTATGGCGATAGCGTCCTCCGACGATATGCTCACGGTCGCTGGTCCAGCATAGGTTCCTTCCCCTCCGGGGGGCAACTCCTCGGGCCCTGATAGACGGAATTTCGAACCCCGCACGACACCGAAGACCTGAATCCCTTGCGCCAATACGGGCCCCTGATTAGCGATTCGTACCTCGAGGGCTCTGATTCTCGTGGAAGATTCCTCAGCGTAGATGCGTCTCGGCCCTAACCTTACGACGAGTTGCGCTGTAGGACCTGCCTCGACCACAACTGGCTTATCGAACCATCCCAAGAAGTAAACCGGAACAACGTAAAAAATGAAGATCGCGGCGATAACCCCTATAGGGATATTCTCCCATACCCACGGGGGAAGAGAACTTCGCTTTTTAGGCCTTCCTTCAAAGGTCACGACACAGCTCCAACAACGTATTACTAAGACGATCTTAGCCCCTTCTCTAGGCCTTGAAAAAGGGGGAACCAAAGATTCTCGCCCCCTCCGAGGCCCCCGGTCCTATCCGGTTTGAAAAAAATCTGTGTATCTGAGATAGTTAGCCGGTCTCAACCAGGACCCCCATGAACGCAAAGAGCCTTATCAAATTCCTCCTCAGCCTGCTCATGGTGGTAATCGTGTTCCGTTCCGTAGATTTTGAGAACCTACGCACGACCTTCCTTTCAATGTCGCCGCTCGCTGCAATCCTCGTGATCGTTGGATACACCGTGGGCCAACTTTTGAGCTCCGTAAAATGGTGGACCATCACCCGGGCGGGTGGCATTAGAACCCCCTACTCGACCGCTCTAAAGGTGTACTTCATCGGCATGTTCGTGAACTGCTTCAGCTTCGGGATGGTAGGAGGAGACGCGGTCCGCGGAATATTAGTAGCTCAGGGACAACCGAAAAAAACCGAGGGGATCGCCTCCGTCATCGCGGACCGGATTCACGGTCTCACCGTGTTAAGCTGCTTAGCTCTCGCGACAAGCTTCTTTATCGGCAACGACCGAGTTCCGCAAAATCTCATACAATTCCTATGGCTGATGGTGCTCGGATTCATCGGTGCTTGGCTCATCGGTCCATGGATCCTCGTCAATTTTCCCCTCCTCAAAAACACTAAGCTTTCAGCTAAACTTCAACAGGTCGCTGCCATCTTTCCTCGAGACCCAAAAACACTCGCGGTCATCACCGGCATCTCTGTTGTCTTTCACACGCTTCAGATATCGCTGCATGCGGTCATGGCGGCGGGCATGGGGATTGATATCCCGCTGGCAACCTTATTTGTGGTGATTCCGTTCGTAAATATCGCTAGTAGTCTTCCGATCAGTTGGCAAGGATTGGGCGTTCGTGAGAACTCTTACATTTTCTTTCTTACAGCCGCTCCAGCCATCGTATCAAAGGAACAAGCTGTCGCTTTTGGGGCCCTTTGGCTCCTTGCTGTGACAGTTTCAAGTGCCATCGGTGGAATCGTAGCGCTCGTCTCCGGCGATCTTCGAACTCTAAAGTCCACAGCTGAAAAAACACCTCTTGTAGGACAGAATCCTGAGACCATCTCCTAGAAGCGGTCCACAAAAAGATGCTCGCAAGGGTATCATCGGGAAAGAAGTCGTAAAAGTTTTCACGAAACGACTCGCTGGCGGTGACAAAACCTCAGAGGCTAACACCACTGCGAGAATTAAGGGGTCATACCTCACGGCGGTATGCTCATCGTGCCCGCGCCCACTGGTTGCCGTCACACCTTCAGATTCATTATGGTGGCCTATTTCACTTTCGGGTTAGAAATGGAGCACACATAATCAGATTGTGAGTAGGTACCTATGAAAGAGATCAAAACTGTTGGCGTTGTCGGCGCGGGTCAGATGGGAGCAGGGATTGCCCAAGTGATAGCAACCTCAGGTTTCAACACCGTTCTCTTTGATGCGGCCCCTCAAGCCCTAGAAAAAGGGATTGCAGGTATTGAAGCTCGCCTCGCAAAGGCACTTGAAAAAGGAACTCTCGAGGCAGGCCAACGAGAGGCAACCCTGAAGCGATTAGCAAAAGGCACTTCCATTAAGGATCTCGCAGGATGCGACCTAGTGATCGAAGCGGTGATCGAACAGTTCGAAGCCAAGGCTGCTCTTTTTAGGGAGATCGACAAAGTACTCCCTGCACCCTCTCTCCTTGTAAGCAACACATCCTCTATATCAATCACGAGACTTGCTGCAGTAACCTCTCGTCCAAACAACGTCATGGGGGTCCATTTCATGAACCCGGTTCCCGTGATGAAGCTCGTGGAACTTATCAAAGGCCTCCAAACAAGCGAGGATACGTATCACACGATCCAAACATTCTGCTCTGCGATTCAAAAGACAACGGTGCTTGCCATCGACGCGCCCGGATTTGTCGTTAACAGAATCCTCTGTCCGATGCTCAATGAGGCGATCTTCCTCGTTCAAGAGGGAGTAAAACCGGAAGATATCGACACGGCTATGAAGCTGGGAACAAATCAACCGATGGGCCCCCTAACTCTGGCTGATTTCGTTGGCCTTGATACGTTGCTGTATATCCTGCAGGTGCTTCACCGAGAGCTCGGGGAAGACAAGTACCGACCGTGCCCGCTCCTCATCAAATACGTTGAAGCCGGATGGTTCGGGAAGAAGAGCGGTCGGGGATTTTACACCTACTAAGCTCGACGACGTATAGGCTCTTGACTGCAGCAACCGCTCTCGTGGAGCGCTAGCTTCGCGAACGCCTCCTCCCGCAGGGGAGAATCCACCTCCTTGAGCAGCTCCAAAGCCGCCATGAGAAAAGATCCGTCTAACAGATGAGGCTCCGCTCGCGTGGATGACAACGCCTCCTTAAAAACTTCTCGGATGTACTGCTGACCCTTCATTACACAACTCCCTAGCTATCTTCACGAATCCTCGAGACACCATGAACCCCCGCAGCCCTACCGTGTTCGCCGCTCGGAGACAGGCCCTTCGGTGCTGGTACGAATATGAGGTACAAAGCGCTCCTCGCTCTTTGCGGCGATCGAGTCCATCATATCCTCTGTAAGAAGGATGAATGAACGCTCCGTATGCTCCGTCTCGGTAAGGATCTCATCGACCACCTCAACGACTCCTCGCTCCCCACACACCTCCGCGATGGAACGCACAATCTCATAGGAGCTCTTTTCAAAGTGAACCATCTGACGCAGCACTGACATGATAGCAAGGTCCAGGATCCGTTCGTCGCCCCGCCTCTCTGATATCGCGATAGCCTCCCGGGTAAACGCTTCTGACACAAAGCACCGAGCATCGTCCTTGGCTTCACCAAGGGACGTCCAGATCTTCTCGAAGCGCTCACAGTGGCTTTCGGTTTCAGACAGATACTCCTGCACCACAGATTTAAGTTCCTGAGACGAAACTCCACCCAGAACCCGCGGAAGCCCCCACGCGATTTGGCGTTCCACTGCGGAAACTTTTCGGAGAGATTCGACAAGGAAAGAACGGATTGTAGCGAGTATCATGAGACCTCCTCACGAGAAAAACAGAAGGCTCCAGGCAACAGCGCACCCGAAGTACCGCTAGAGAGTGCCTCCAACTACTCTCAATAGAAATGAGAGAGATCATACTAGAGGCCCTCTAAAAACAGCCGCAAGACAAGGTGCCGCGAAATCAAACAAGGCGAGGAGGCCGGAGAGGAACGCGCGGAGGCGTCTCTGCTGTGATTTATGGAGCACGAGTCCCTGCGAAACCGACGCCTGCCACGATTGCAGCGAACGGCATAAGGGGAAGATTTTTGAATGACCCTTATATTCCGTAAAACGATTTCTTGCTGGCTTATCCGAGACCCTCTACACTGAAGGGACTCATGCTACCCCAACCTCGACCGCACAACAGATACCGACCCCAACGACCACAACGGGGGGTGGCCCTACTCATGGTCGTCTTCATGATCGCCCTCGCATCAGCCCTTCTCATATCGCTTACTGATTCAACGTACGTAGCGATGCGACTCAATTCAGCGGCCGAGCAGCGAATCAAAGCCGAGTACATCCTTAAGTCGGCCGTCAGTGTCGCTCAGGAGCTCGTGAAGAGCGATATAACTGCCTACGACGACCCACAACAAGACGCTTGGATGGCGTTTACTGAAGGACGAGAAATCCCTGGCGAGATGCTCGGCCTTCCCGAACCGAACATCAGGGTAACGCTGATGATTGCGTCAAAAAACGGAAAGATACCCATCGCAAAAGTCTGGCAGGCAGGAAATCCTACCGATACAACGTGGCGAGATATCGTAACGACTCTCTTTCAACTCCTGGGCTTCGATGATCCAGATCCAAATAACGGCAACGCTCCCTTCGCAAACTCCCAGCAGATGGTCGCAAACCTCATAGATTATCTCGATTCAGACAAAACAAATTATCAGCAAAATAATTTTGCGCCGGGCGTTGAAGCAGATCGCCCCGACGAGCTCCAATTCCGAAATGAGGGAACCATTGACTCTCTTGCGAGCGAGCTAGCATCAATCCCCGGCTTCACCCCGGGGCGAATCCAAAAGATCCTCCCGTTTGTTTACGTATCAACAAAGAGCGTGCTTCAGGTCAATATAAACGCGGCGCCGTATGAAGTAGTTGCTGCGATGACCGATCCCAATTCAGCAGCGCAAATCCTTGCATGTCGACAGGCGGGCCCAAATAGTCAAGGCCCGTTCAAGAGCGTCTCCGACGTGCAAGCATGCGGCGTGGGCATTGCCTCTACAAGAAGCGGCAACTTTTCGGTTTCCGGAACCCTGTATGAGGTTATTGCTAAGGTGGAATACGGCACTGCGGCGTTTATGGCGAGCGCTGAACTAAGCGGGGCTGGCTCACAAAAACTCCCAACCATTACAAACTTCCAAGTCTATTAGAAGTGCCGCAAACATTATAAAATCAAATAGTTAGTGTGCACAGAAGGTCAGACAGGGGCCAATCTTTGACAAGATTCTGAAAGATATATATGGTTTGCAAGCTTTTTTAATGTAGCGAGAAGTACTATGGCACGTCGTTGTGATATCTCCGGTGTAACTCATCAAAACGGAAATAGAGTTAG
>JBIIEK010000236.1:0-3747 GCA_044237895.1 Bdellovibrionota bacterium | reverse complement strand
CCACGCTAACAACAAAACTCACCACAGGTTTGAGTCAAACCTTCAGTCAAAGCGTCTCTTTGTGCCTGAGCTCGGCAGAACCGTGCGCATTCGAGTTTCCACTCGAATCCTTCGCACAATCGACAAGCTTGGCTTCACTGGCGCACTCAAGAAGTTCAACCTCACGGTTGCTGACGTAACCAAGTAAGGGGTGTTGCACCTCTAGTGCATACACCCTTTTCTGAGGGCGTTAAGCTTCTCTGCGCTTAAACGAACCGCCGATATACCATTCATGATAGCCTCTCCGCTGTCCACGCTGTCCTTTTCGACAGCGCCTCGGAGCGCATGGTTGTCTAGAACCCCAAGCTTCTGAGAGTTCGGCACAAAGATCTCTTTGCAATCTCTACATTGAACCACAACTATAATTCCCTGATAGGTGACCTTTGTCAGTTCTGTCGTAAAGTTTTGGTCATCTACACCCGTGACCCCGCAACATGGGCACGTGATCGTATCTACAAACGTCTCGGCAAGTCCTTTTAGCCGAAATTTAAGAGCCATAAGCCTCCTTGTTTTTACTGGCATCGAGCCACTTGATCATCGTCACTTCGGAACCGTTGCTACCAAACCGCACTTCATCCACCGCACTCGACATCAGCGCTAATCCACGCCCAGAGCAGGAGAGAGAATCGATGCTACCACTCTCCGGATTACCCCTTCCATTCAGGAATCCTGCACCCTGATCTTTTACGACCACTTCCAATCGAAAATCGGAAAACGATAGCTTTACCGTCACCCTTCTCCCTGCGTAAGCCGGGTCTGCCAGACGAGCTTTTCGCATTGAAGAGAACTTATCCGCCCCGTCCGTCGCGATCTCCTCTTTCCACTGAGAATCTAATTCCAAATTTCCATGCTCTAGTCCATTCAGCACGGCTTCCTGAACGGCGAGTCGAAACTTCAGAGCCTCATTCTGGGAGAGCATCCCCTCGTCCACTAAGCGACTTATTAGAGGCAACGACACCGAATCCAAATCAGCGAGATCTGCAGAGGTAAAACAAAGGTCCATCTCCTCTCGGACGACATGTCGATATGAAGCCTTATCCCGAGCATCTTTGCGTCTTGAAAACGCGATCTGTTGAATAACCCGCTCGAGCCACGAAAAATCTATCGGCCGAGCTAACAGGTCTGTGGCCCCGCTTCTGAACAAACGAAGTGCATCTTCGTAGCTCGACGTCGGACTTACCGCAATAATCGCTTGAGAGGGGCGCTTTTCATGAATCTCCCGCAGCGTCCTCACCGTGTCAGGGCCAGCCATCTCCACATCCGCGATAATGATGTCGTACGTGCCACGCTCAAGGGCTCCCGCCAAAGAGACTCGATCCGGAACCACGTCAAAGTTCCAGCCGCGCCCCTTGAAGAAGCTGCCGAAGGTTTGCCTGCTTTGTTCGTTACCATCCACCAACAAGATGTTAGGGGACTGTACGGACACGCTCATCTCTTAAATGCTCCGAAAAAGTTACTCACGAGACCCGACGGCACACCCGTCGTTATGACTCATCCACTGGAAGCAACTTGTCCAACATCAACAGCTCGAACGTTTCTTTCACAAAACCATCAAGGGGCTTGACCATAAGCACCCCATTCTCAGCCTTAAGACGCTTGTAGCACATGAGAACTTTACCGATTCCATAGCTATTTATGATCTGAGCTCCCGAGAGATCGAGTACGATTGTCCGCTTTCCCTGATCGTAAACCTCATTGAACGCAGACCGCAGAGCTTCGCCAGCGGTCTCGGTATCGAGATCACTCGTCACCCGTATGTAGCCCTTCTCCCCTTCTATCTGTATTGGGAATTCCATGCGCACCTACCCCCCAAAAGTGGTTTCCGAATAAAACTATCGACACTTTGGCTGATCCTCTGAAGGTTTTCCGAGCCCACGCCCCCCCTGTTAAGCCGACGACCAAATAGCATCCTGGAATCTTTAGACTTCTTGCCGCATATCCCCGTAAGAGACGGAACGAGCTCATCGAGGGCGTCTACGTAGGTGACCTTGCTTTTGGTTAAGATAAGCTATTATAATCCCAACCGATTTTGACCTTTTAACGGTTGTCGGGGAACGTTCCCAACCTCCCCCATCAGGAGAACGCATGCGCCCACTGGCGGAGCACACCACCGAAACACCCCTCTCATCGCGAACGCGGCCCCCTATTCCGCACTACGAGGATGCCGATGTTCACGCATCTTCGGATGAATATGCCGCGCGCTTCGGGGATGCGATCGGCCAATGGATGCTGATAGCTCAAGAGAAAGCGCTCTTCTCGCTTGTCGATCATGAGTGTACGACCGTTCTCGACGTTGGAGGTGGCCACGGCCAGATAGCGATTCCGCTCGCTAACACCGAGCGCTCCGTCACGGTGCTCGGGAGCTCTCCCGTATGTGCGGCGAGACTAAGCTCTCAAATTGAGCAAGGTACGATATCCTTCCAGTCGGGCAATCTGTTGGAGCTTCCCTACGAGGACCGTTCCTTCGACCTTACCACGAGCTTTCGTCTTATCAGTCACTGCGTAGCATGGCGCCAACTTATCGCTGAACTTTGTAGAGTCTCCGAGCACGCCGTCATTATCGATTATCCTGTGTGGTTTAGCGTCAATATTCTCACCCCACTTCTCTTCTCTCTCAAACGCTCGATCGAGGGAAATACTCGCACCTATCGGATGTTCTCAACGTGGGAACTCTCTCAGGAATTCAAGAAACACGGATTCAGACTTGAGAAGAGTGAGAAGTTATTCGTCTGGCCGATGGCGTTACATCGCGCTTTAAAGAGCACAACCATCTCTTCAAAATTGGAAGCCCCAGCAAGGGCGATGTTCCTTACGAAACTGTTTGGCTCACCAGTCGTCGCTAAGTTTGTCAGGGAGAAATAAAGGATGTCCTCCCTCCGCGAAGCAGACTCTCTGGCTGGCAACAAACAACGCCCAGCATCTCTGCGGATCCTTCCTGAAGAGCTGCCCTATACGCCACTGAGAAATCAGGGACGGTTCATAGCCCCCCTTCGGTGGGAAGAGGACCGTGAAGACAAAACACCTCGCGCCTTGCGCGGCCTCGCGAAGATAATAGATGGAGGTCTCTGCCATCGCTGCGGCTCGTGTGTTGGCATCTGCCCTACTGGAGTGCTCGGATTGGATGATGAAGAGTATCCGGCTGTTCACAACCTCTCAGCATGTACCGACTGCGATCTGTGCGTGAAGGTGTGCCCAGGAGATGAGTTTGATCTCATCGAGGCATACAAGCAGAGCTTCGGAGTCAACGCAGACGTTACTTCAACGCACGGCCACTTCATAGAACAGTCGATCTCCTACGCTACCGATCCGATGATACGCGAGCGCTCTACGAGCGGTGGTCTCATTACCGCAATACTTCTTAATCTCTTAAAACGCGGAGAGATAGATGGCGCGGTTGTAATTGTGTCCGACGATAAAGAGCTGTGGAAGGGAAAACCGATAGTAGCGAGAACTCGCGAAGAGATCCTCTCTGCGATGAAATCGAAGTACGCTATCTGTCCCACAAACTCAGTATTCGGAGAGATCCGAAGCATTCCAGGGCGCTATGCACTCGTTGGGCTTCCGTGCCAGATCCACGGCTTCACCAAGGCCGCTGAGCTTGATCAACGACTGAAAGAGCGGGTAGTGCTCACCATCGGCCTTTTCTGTCACGCTGCGGTGGAGCACGAGGCGTTAAAAATCATCTGGAGCAGTCTCGGGGATAAAGTT
>JBIIEK010000077.1:0-12761 GCA_044237895.1 Bdellovibrionota bacterium | reverse complement strand
CTCGTTGCGCGGGTGAGCAGGGTAAGTTCTGGGAGTCGATGGAGATCCTTTTCTCCAAGGACGCGGAGAAGGGTGAGCTGACCTTGCCGTCGTTGACGGAAAAGGGTTCTGAGGATCTCTCGCTCGACAAAGAGGGGATCGTCGAATGTATGCAGTCACAGCGCTACGCCAAGAAGATCCAGAAAGATATCGCTGATGGCGCGGCGGCAGGTCTGATGGGAACTCCCTCAATTTGGATCAATGGTCGCTTCGTAACCGAGCCTTCGGCTCGAAATCTCGAGAAGATATTTAAGGTAGTGCTTGAGCGCGCCGCGAAGTAACTTTCGTAGAGGTCTCTATCCCGCATGAAAGTTCTTGTTCATCTGGTAACTTGGAACAGTGAGGCAACGATTCGGCGGTGCCTGGAGCAGGTGTTTCTCCAAGATGGTTTTACGCTAGGCGAAGATCTCTTTATTCGCATAACTGATAATGCTTCAACAGACAGTACGGTCTCGATTGCTCAGAGTCTATGCAATCGAGACGGCGTGAGCCTCTTCATTAACAAGGACAATCTCGGATTTAGTGCAGCCCACAATCAAGGAGCGGCGTTATGCGTCGAGAGTGAATTCGACGCGATGCTTGTCTTGAATCCTGATGTAGGACTGTCGCCTCAGTGTCTTTATACCATGGCTCGGGAGCTCGCCCCTCACGATCGTATCGGTATGGTTTCCCCAAAACTACTGCGAGCACGGAGCGACCTCGGTCCTATAATTCCTCCAGTGCTCGATGCGGCTGGAATGATCCTGACACCGGCTTTGCGCCATTTCGATCGGGGAAGTGGCGAGGTTGATCGGGGTCAGTTTGAGACTCCCGAGGTTGTGTTTGGTGGTACAGGCGCGTGTCTTTTGATAGCGACCGAATGTATCAAGTCAGTTTCCATCCCGAAGCGGATTTCGGATGCGGCGGTATGGGAGATATATCCTCAACTGGGGATTGATTCCCAAGCGCGCTTACAGCTCTTCGATGAAGCGTTCTTCGCCTATCGAGAAGATGCAGATCTCGCGTGGCGTTCTCTGAGGCTCGGCTGGAGGTGTGTCTATGAGCCCCACGCGCACGCTTTTCATGTTAGAGTTGTGACTCCAGAGCGGCGTTCGATCCTTCCCGCGCACTTGAACCGTTTGGGGGTACGTAATCGCTTCCTTTTGCAGCTTAATAATTGGGATCTCTCTCACGGCGGGATGTCCCTGATTTCTGGGGTCTTGTGGCGAAATGTGTTGGTCGTTGTGGCGGTGCTCGTACGTGAGCGAGAGTCTCTTCCAGCCTTGTTCGATGTCGTGAGGCTGTGGACGAGGGCTAGGGCGATCTATCGCTCGACGGAGAAAGCGTGATAGGTGCCGCCGTGCTGCCTTATTAGGACTATGAGCAAGGCGGGTTACGTCACCGGTGGAAGGAGCTACCAGGGGGGAATGGTTAGGGTCTTACCTAGTTCCGTCTGCGGGTCTCTGTAGGTATGGCCATGATTCGGAAAGATGGGAGAGTCGCCGAGGTATCCTTTTTCTATGCAACCGCCGCAATCGAGCAGTAGAATAAAGGGATGCCCAACCTAGCGAGTTGTGCGAGGGTGGCGGTAGGTAACCGAACCTAGCAACAAAGTTTGAGGTTAAGCACATGACAATTACTGAAACTGGGGCTCGGTCTCTCGCGGGCATATTCACTCGGCACGTTACCGCACGCAATGTTCGTGCGTTCGAGGTGTTCATCATCAGACTGGCGGTGGTCTTCTTCATCGGCCATCTCGCGCTTATATTCCTTTTGAACAATATTCCCGCGTTTCACCGAGGAGAGTCCTTCAATTACCTCAAGGCTATCTATACCCCCTTCAGCTTCATTCTCGTCTATGAGGTTTTTCTTCTGGTCATTATCTTACCGGAATCGATGACCGAGTTTATCGGAAAGCAGTTTGAAATTATAACTCTTATAACCCTGCGAAGCTTTTTTCACGATGTCGCGGATGTGCAAATGCACACCATCCTGCGGCTATCTGATCCCGTTGTTATATCGCTTGGCTACGATCTGGTAGCGTCCCTCATAATGTTTGGGTTGACGGTTACGTTCCATCGACTGCATTCCCGACACCGAGAGCACGACAGTAAGGAGCCGCTTGAGCGATTTATAAACCTTAAGAAATCAATGTCTGTATGTCTTCTTCTCGTTCTGGCGATTACAAGCTTTTACAATCTTCAGAGCTGGCTCTCCCACGCTATCCCTGCTCTCGTTAATCACACGGAATTTCCAAATCCTAACTCCTTTTTCTATATCGACTTCTTTTGCGTGATGATTTACGCAGACGTGCTTCTCTTGATTATCTCGTTTCTCTACGATTCGTCGTTCTACACGGTTACGCGTAACGCAAGCTTTATCATCTCAACGGTTCTTCTCCGGCTCTCCCTGAGCATGGAGCGCCCCACAAATCACCTTATCATTATAGTCGCGTTCTCGTTCTCCATAGCTGTCATGTTTATGCTTCAATTTAGGCAGAAGGCGCCCGCCCCACATTAAAACTCGTGTCAGTCATGAGTTTCCGTCTTTTTGGCTGATCGGGCCTTCTCATGCACTGCCCCCCCCCTTTTTTTTCGTCTCCCGCGCATCGCGCCTAAAACATAAACCCGCGCTTGCCTCGCGCTTCAGATCAGTTCGCATAGGGTCCGACAACACTCGCGAGGGAGGAAAAAGGGGGAAAGTCATGACTGACACGAGTTTCCTAATGTCTTTCCCGGGGAGTTGGGTGCTGTTAGAGTGCCCGCGAGTATTAAGCGAGGTCATCTATAGGCTTCGCGCTTCTTTCGGAGAGCCTCTTATGAGAAACCGTTTTATTAGTGTGAGTAAGGTGTGCCTCGTGGCACTCGTTGTTGTTGCAAGTGGTTGCTTCAGTGTGACCAGTCGGCCGGATGGTGGATTTAAGGTTGCTACAAAGCCAACCTTCGAGCAGCGACAGGACTTCTACTTATGGGGGCTTGTAGGTGAGAGTCACATCGATACCAAGCAGGTATGTGCTCACAGTCACCCAGTTCAGATGCAGTCACAGGTGACAGTCGTCGATGGATTACTCGGTCTTGTCACTTTGGGAATCTACTCTCCAGAAACCGCGAAGGTTTGGTGTAAGTAGTTGGTCTGCGCTTTTAGAGCACGACCGCATAATGGAATAAATTAGATATCTGAGGAAAGTTTATGAAAAAATTTCTGGTATTAGGGGCTCTTGTAGTGGCTTCGGTAACAACGGGATGTCACAAGATTTACTACCACAATGGTGGAGCTATGGTAGCAAACAAGAATGCTGCCCTTGTGAATGAGTGGCACCACGACGGTGTGATTGGGCTCGTTGAGTTTAGTGATCCCGTTGATCTCAAGCGATACTGTGCTGAGAAAAGTTGGTCCGCGGTTGAGACCGAGAACTCATTCCTGACAGGGCTTGTAAGTGCTGTTACCTATGCCCTCTACACGCCGCGTGAAGCAAACGTAGTGTGTAAGTAACCTCCTTAGGTTACGTAGCATGAAGGGGCGGTCTGACAAAGATCGCCCTTTTTTATTGGTGCTAATAGGGACCATTTAGAGCCCTTTGCAGGGCCGCTACCGAGTTGTACGCTACAGGTATGAAAGAGATCGTTGCTCAAGAGATAGCAAAGCGCGTTAAAAATGGAGATGTCGTGGGTGTCGGTACTGGCACCACGGTCGATGCCGCACTGGCGGCTATCGGACCGAGGGTGCGCGCGGAGGGGTTGCACATCTCAGTAGTGCCCACCTCCTACCAGAGCGCGTGGAGGTGTCAGGAGCTTGGGTTCACCGTTATCTATCCTGGCTATAGGGGGGTTCTTACATGGGGCTTTGATGGAGCTGACCAGGTAACCAAATCTCGTTGGGCGATCAAAGGGAAGGGGGGCGCGATGCTCCAAGAGAAGATCCTTGCTAAACGATGCAAGAGCTTCACCCTGATCGTTGATGATACCAAGCTCGTAGAGACTCTAGGAGTCGGCTGTCCTATTCCTGTTGAGGTTGTGCCGAGCTCGCTGGTGCTCGTAGAGGATGATTTGCGCACGTTGGGCGCCAGTGAGGTAACGCTCAGAACTGGGTCCGGGAAGCACGGTCCCGTTATCACCGAGGCGGGGAATGTCATCCTCGACGCGACCTTTTCATCGATCAAAGAGAGTCTAGAGAGAGACATAAAGTCTATCGTTGGTGTGGTTGATAGCGGACTCTTTATCGGATACGCCAACGAAGTCCTCGTTGCTGGCAAATCTGGTGTTACCTCCTTCTAGTGGAGCGCTCGTGTCTTTGTGACCACGAAACATCCAGCAGGGCTACCGTATATCATCGGAAATGAAGCTGCGGAGCGTTTTAGCTACTACGGCATGAAGAGCATTCTGGTGGTGTTTATGACCACCTATCTTCTCGGTCGGTCGGGTACCCCAGAGGTGATGTCTACGAGCGACGCGGTGTTCTGGTATCACATCTTCGGGATGGGGAATTACCTCGTTCCGGTCGTAGGCGCAGTGCTCGCTGACGCGGTATTAGGGAAGTATCGCACAATTATCCTCCTCTCTTTGGTGTACTGTCTTGGGCATCTCATGCTCGCGCTTGACGGAACGCGAGTGGGATTGGCAGTGGGACTGACCCTTATCGCGGGCGGTTCTGGAGGAATCAAGCCGTGTGTATCAGCTCACCTAGGAGACCAGTACACGCAAGGAGCTACGCGGAAAATCTCCGAGGGATATAGTCTCTTTTACATCGCGATAAATATCGGAGCGTTCCTTTCAACGATTCTTACTCCCTGGCTGCTTGAGCGTTTCGGCGCGCATGTCGCGTTTGCTCTACCTGGTATCCTCATGGCAGCTGCGACCTTTGTGTTCTGGAAGGGACGGTCGCTCTATGTGGTAAGACCTCCAACGCCGTGGAGAGGGTATCTCTCGTCGTTAAGTAACCCACAGGAGCGAACGAACCTGCTGAGGATACTATCGCTTTTTGTTGTCCTGTCAGTATTTTGGGCTCTCTTCGATCAAACCGGCTCTTCGTGGGTTCTTCAAGCCGAGAAGATGGATCGAAGTATCGTTCTTCCTTTTGCTTTTAGATGGGAGCTCCTCGCGTCACAGGTGCAGGCCCTGAATCCAATTCTCATACTCGTGCTCGTGCCCTTGTGTACGTGGGGTATTTATCCCGTTCTCTCTCGAAATGGGCTTCTCTCGGTGCGCGGAAAGGTTCTGACCGGGCTAGTGTTGTCAGCGATCTCTTTTGCGATTATCGGCGTAGCCCAGCTGAGAATAGGGATGGGGGAGGCCCCCTCTATTCTGTGGCAGGTGCTTGCGTATGGTGTGCTGACCGCGGCGGAGGTGGCGATCTCTATCACCACCCTTGAGCTGGCATATACGAGCGCTCCCGCGATGAGTCGATCGCTTGTGACCTCTTTTTACCTCCTATCCGTTTCATTAGGAAATATCATTACGGCGGTTGTGTCGGGCCCGATGGCGCCCCTCGTGGGTGGCCCAGAGAGCCCGGTTTTTTTCTCTGTATTCTCGGGCCTGTCGTTGGTGGCGTGTGTCCCTGCATGGTTGATACTTGGCCGCATGCGAACTATCGTACCTACATGAGTAAACGACCTATCGTTCTTGATGTTGGGCAGTGCGAGATGGATCACGGTTCCATACGGCGTCTGTTGGAGAGCCTCGGTGCCTCCGTGCGTCGGGCCCATTCCCGAAAAGAAGCGCTCGACTTTATACACGCTGAATCGTTCGCGCTTATTCTCGTTAATCGGATCTTCGATATGACGGGCGAAGAGGGCTTAGGCCTCGTGGAAGAGATCTGCCACGGAGGTAGCATCGATTGTCCTGTAATGCTTGTTTCAAATTATCCTGAGGCACAGGCCGAGGCGGTAAAGCGAGGGGGTGTTCAAGGATTCGGGAAGGCGGCGTTACGAGACCCGCGGATTCTGGACCTTATTCGAGAGCACCTTGACCGGAGTAAGGAGTAGCTATGGTTGAGAAGCGGAGAGTTCTCCTTCGAATTGAGGGGTGTCCGTATTGTGTACGGGCTGAAGAGGCTTTGGATGAATCGGGCGTCATCTACGAGCGATTCGAGGTTCCGCGGGACGATCGTTCTCTTGTCACCCTCTTATCCGGACAACCAACCGTTCCAGTGTTGGTTGAGATAATCGGTTCAAAAGACCAAGACGATGAGATCGTCGCGTACTGTAAAGAGCTTGGCAGAGAGGCGGGCAACTCTTAATTCAACGTCATAGAGTCGAGGACCTCGAGGATGGTAGCGAACGATGTGGCCGATTGCCCGAATGCATTTCGATACTCGGAGTCGATCTCCGGGGCGAACTCCTTCTGATACTCCTCATAGCACCCCCGATTTTCTGCTAGGTATTGAACTGAATAGGTTAGGGCGTCTCGTTCAAACGCGTGCACACGAAGGAGTCGAGCGGATGAGAACATTCCTGTCTTGAGCACTCGAGGGATCTGAACCTCGCGCATATATTGAAGCCACTGATCACGAACTTCCGCAGAAACTCCGACGGTTACATTATAGATGATCTGGTTCATAGAGCTCCTTATCCCTTTATTGTGACGACCTTTGGCGTCAAAAACAATCTCTTCATGCTTCAGCGAGGATTTCGAGGATCGCCTCCCCGTAAAGGGCTAGCTTCTTTTCCCCTATACCGCTGACGCCCTTAAGGTCTTCAATGCGTGAAAGTCTCTTCGCGGCGATAGCTTGAAGCGTCGCATCACTAAAGATCATGTAGGCTGGGAGTCCTTTAGTCTTAGCCACGCCAGCTCGCCATGCTCGGAGCCGGCTGAAGAGCGCTTCGTCAAATTCGACACCTCCTAGGCGTTTACGTTGCTCTTTTCGCTTGTCACCAGAGAGGGTTGATGAAACGAGGGGTGCTTTGATCATTATCCGTGAACGATTCTTGAGGGTGTCGAGTCCCGCCTGTGTCGCCTCAAGAACATTGAAATGCTCGTAATTAATTCTGAGCAGACCCTTCGATACAAGCTCTCGACCGTAGTAGAGCCACTCCGTTCGAGAATGTCCCTTTCCAGCGCCATACGTAGAGAGCTGATCGTGACCTAATTTCTTGATTTTTTCGACGGAGCTTCCCATCAGGATATCGACGATATGATTAAGCCCGAATGCGAACCCGCTGTGTTTCTGAGCGCGCAGGATGCATGAGATTATCTTTTGAGAGATCTCCGTTCCGTCAAATTCTTCTCGGGGTGTAAGACAGTTGTCGCACGCGCCGCACGTTGAGGTCGGATTTCCCGATTCGTCTTTATAGGTTTCCCCGAAGTATCCGAGAAGCGCTACGCGTCGACACTCAGAACCTTCAGCAAACTGGAGGAGCTTTGAGAGCTGTCGGGATGAAACCTCGCGTTCGGTCTCGTCGGTGAGCTGCTCAATAAACATGCGCAGTTTCGCCGCGTCGGCGGAGCTGTAGAGCATGACGCACTCACTCGGCAGGCTGTCTCTCCCTGCTCGCCCCGTTTCTTGATAGTAGCTCTCGATGTTCTTCGGGAGATCATGGTGAATAACAAACCTGACATCTGGCTTATCGATACCCATACCAAAGGCTATCGTGGCCACCATTACTTGAGTTTCATCTTTGACGAAACGCTCCTGCCGTCTATTCCTCTCTTCGCTGGAGAGTCCAGCGTGGTAAGCCTCGGCGGATACGCCTTTTTCAACCAGCTCCTGAGCGACTGATTCCGTGCGAGCCCGGCTGAGGCAATAAATGATTCCAGACTCCTCCTTGAATGAAGAGATGACTTCGAGGATCTGTTTCATCGGCGAGATGCGAGGAACGATTCGGTACGAGAGGTTCGGTCGGTTGAAGCTCGCGACGAAGCGCTGTGGTTCTCGAAGCTCCAATATATCGACGATATCACCTCGAACTCGCTCGGTTGCTGACGCCGTAAGAGCAAGGATGGGCACCCTCGGCATGCGGGCTCGAACGGCTTTGAGTGCACGATATTCCGGTCTAAAGTCGTGGCCCCACGACGAGATACAGTGAGCCTCATCGACTGCGACGAATTGAAGGTTAAGCTGCTCGAGGATATCAAGCATCCCTTCCACAAGGAGTCGCTCGGGCGAGAGATACAGAAGTTTAATATTTCCCCGGTAGAGCTCCCGCCACGTGTCTTTCGATTCCTCATCGGTAAGAGTCGAGTTTAGGTATGCGGCTTTGATTCCATTCTCAAGTAGTCCATCCACCTGGTCCTTCATGAGGGCGATGAGGGGAGAGATAACTAAGGTGAGCCCTGGCATGAGGAGAGCAGGGAGCTGATAGCAGAGGGATTTTCCGCCGCCCGTCGGTAAGAGAGCAAGGACGTCCCGACCGGCAAGAATATCCTCGACGATCTCTTTCTGGAGGGGCCGAAAGCTAGAGAATCCGAATGAATCCTTGAGAGTTTTTATAAGCGTGTCTGGGGGTGTTGCCGTCATTGGCCCTAGTGTCGTCGAGACCGTAGCTAGTGTCCAGCGCCAGCAGGGCAGTTAGAACGAAAAGCGGGTGCTTCGCGCTACCAGGTTACTTGCACCTTCACACCGAGGGCTCCTCGGCCAGGAACCCATGGGTTTATCAGACTATCCCCGGTTGCGAGCGACTTTATGGTCTTTAACGAACTGCTCTCTGCGTTCTTGATTTCAACCGGTTGGTCCAAAATGAGTTTGCGGGGGGGCGTCGCACGTGGTGCAATAGGAACGACTTTAAGCAGGGAGGTGCGAGGGGCACCGGCCGAATATGAGCGCGATGTTCTGAATGACTCCGAGGATTTTCCAGACACTGCGTGGGCCACACCCGTACTCGAGATCGATGTGACAATAGCTGTCTTTGCAACGAGCTTTGTCGCAAGGCGAAAAAAACGCCGAGCGAGGTAACGCCCGCTACAGATTGGATTTGTTTGTACCCAGCCTAAGGGAGACCCTGAATCGCTCACGGCAGAAGGAGGGATTGGCCGGACCGGCTTTTGTAAGGCATGCGCTTGTACCTTCATGCCGGGGTAGTCGGCCTAGTCTTTCAAGCGCTTGATCGTCCGGGGCTAATTTTTTGACACCGAAAACAGGGGCATGGAGTTTTTGATGCACTAAAACCACCGCAGTACGAGTATCTCGTACCAGGGGTACCTTGCACTCCGGAGCCCTCGTACGAGGATTTATTTAGCGGATTTTAGGAGCTGATCAGTAACGTCTGTGGACGCCGCACCAAAGAGTATCGGTCCACGAAACTTATCGCTCTTATCGATGATAAGGTCGTAGTTGTTTGCTTTGGCAAACTTCTCAATCTGACCGTACACCTTGTCGGTGAGCTCCTTGTTTATCTTCACGTAGCGCTTCTCAAGATCCGCCTTAGCATCACCACGCATGCGTTCAAAGTCTCGTACCTGATTTCTAAAGCTCTCAGCCTCTTTTGAGTCAGCTTTTACCTTCGACTCTTCGAGCTTCTCTTTCAGCTCTTGAAGCTCCTTGCCCTTAGTTTCGATCTTCTTCTTTAACTCCGCAGAGTAGGTATCGAGATCTTTCTTTTTTGCAACGGCCTCTGGCGAATCGTTGACGATCCTCGACACGTCAACCGTTGCGATCCGTACCTCGGCATGAGCAAGGGTGGAATAAGTGAGGGCAGTGAGGATGGTAGCAAGGGCTCGGATCTTCATAAACGTTCAGTTCCTGATTAGCACACTGGCGGGATCATAGTCGGCTTTGCCAAAGGGGGCAATCATCCCTCCGAACAATGCCGTACAAGCATAAAGCGGGCGGTTTAGGGGGTAGTATGGCGGGGCGACAGGTACATGATTCGTTCGGTGAAATCGAGGTCCCAAGTGGGGCGTTGTGGGGGGCTAGCACGCAACGAGTTGTTCGCAACTTGGGGGTATCCCCCCTTAAATTACCAGGGAGCTTTATAGGATCCCTTGGAGTTATTAAAGCCGCCGCGGCTCGGGCAAATGTATCGCTCGGGATGCTCGATAGGGAGAGAGGGGAAGCCATCGAACGTGCGGCGCAAGAAGTAGCGGACGGCACTCTCAACGACCAGTTCGTCGTCGATCTTTTTCAGACCGGATCAGGTACCGCGACGAATATGAACGCAAACGAGGTGATCGCGACGAGGGCGATGCTCATCGTGAGAGAGGGAGGAGGCGCAGAGGTCGAGATTCATCCGAATGACCATGTAAACATGGGTCAATCGTCTAATGATGTGTTTCCGTCGGCATTGCATAGTACCGCGTATCGACTATGTCAGCAGCAGTTGGTGCCAGCATTACAAGAGCTACAACGGGTCCTCGAGAAGAAAGGCGCTTCGTTTGCCGATGTAATAAAGGCGGGTCGCACGCATTTACAGGACGCGACCCCTATTACTCTTGGCCAAGAGTTTAGCGGGTACGCTACTCAGATACATCGCAATATCGAACGGATCGACCGAGCATCTTGCGGGTTGCTCCGATTGGCGCTCGGCGGTACCGCCGTTGGAACCGGACTCAATACGCACCCACTCTTTGCCGAATTCGCTATTCGCGAAATCGCTAAGCGGACGGGCTTCCCATTCGTTGAAACGGATAATCACTTTGAGGCGCAGGCATCGATGGATGTCGCTGTAGAGGTCAGTGGACAGCTTAAGACCCTAGCGATTTCATTAATGAAGATAGCAAACGATCTTCGCTTGCTTTCGTCCGGGCCGCGGTGTGGCTTCGGCGAGATCTCTCTTCCGGCATTCGCGCCGGGCTCAAGTATCATGCCGGGTAAGGTCAACCCCGTCGTGTGTGAGATGGTTCTGATGGTGTCAGCGCAGGTGATCGGAAATGATTCGACGATTACGGTGTGCGGCCAGCATGGGAATCTAGAGCTGCATACGATGATGCCAGTGCTCGCGTATAATGTGCTGCAGTCGATCGAGTTGCTGGCAAGTATCTCCCGCCTCTTCGCTGAATCGTGTATCTCAGGTATTGAGGTGGATCGGGAGCGATGCCTGGCGTACGCGGAGTCGAGCCTGGCCGTCGTGACAGCTCTTGCGCCAACGATCGGGTACGAGAAAGCCGCTACGGTCGCTCGTGAGGCGATGCGGCAGGGGCGTTCGATTAAAGAGGTGGCGAGGGACTTGCGGGTGGTGCCGACGGATGAGGTCGAGAGGTTGTGTGATGTGAGGAGAATGTTCGGGACGGTGCGTTAGGCGGAAGTGAGCAAGCCTCCCCTCGTGCGGGAGGTTGCGAGGGGCCAAGAGGTCCCTCGCCCAAGGGAGGCGCACGCTCTCTGAGTATAGCTGAAGTGCACGTTACGAAGGAGTAGTGCTTCCCAATCTGATAGGGACCTTTCCAGTGCCCTGAAGTAGAAGCTCTGCGCCGCGGTGCTGGGCGCTTGAGCCGTGCATCCAATAAAAAAGGGGCCTTCCCCTTATGAAGTGCGCTTTGCCGCATCGCTCAGGTGGTCCATAATGCTCCAAGGAAGCGAGGCGAAACCTCTCGTTGCTGTGCAGCGGGTCTTGGGTCACGCCTTAATTTTCATGACGATAAGAAATCCTTCGCGTATCGCAGTAGACACGACTCCGTTTGTTTCTTCATGAAAGTCACGTATCGCTTAACTTCTATCCACTCTCTAAGGATGGGCCTTTGCTTTGCCCCATAAGAGAGAAATGAATTCGATAGGCAGGAGGTCCGACCGCTTGTGAATGAAATTGAGATATCCGTCCCACCCCTCAAGTCATCGTCAATCCTCGTTGAACGTTCCGGCTTTACGCTCCTTCGACGAGATGGGGATAGTGTTGAACGAGGTGAGCCGATCGCTTTCTGTGGTCTGGTGGTTTACCCGCGCAGGGGAGATGCCGTTCCGGTGCCGTATTTTGACCAGTTCGAGCTTTGTTTGGTTGTGCTGGCTCCAGCGGCGGGGCGAATCTCCTGGAACCGTGAGATATCTCAAGGTGGGTGGAGAGATTGGATGGCCGTGGGTTCAAATATCAAGTGGAGTGATTGCGTTCCGCTGGGGAGGATGACCCCGACGGCAACCGAGAGGAACGAGATCCTCCCTGAGGATCGTAGAATTATACTGTGCTCTGCGAGACGCATGGTGCCGACGTCCGATGTTCGAGGAGGCCTACTCCCGGGGTGGTATGAGAGGGTGCGCGCGTGGAATCCTTTCGATATTTCAACCGTCTTGGTTGTAGCCACAACGTGTCAATTACGGCCGGCATTTTTGGGAGACTATCGGGCCTTTCACGATCTTCTCACACAAAGCATTCGTCCTCTTCACGTCACGTATCTTCCGGAAGCGCTGACAATTCCAACTGCTCGCATGATGCTTGAGGCGCTTTCGCGGGATGAGGTTGCTCGTGAAAAGGTCTCAGCCCTGGTGCAGAGTTGGTTTGGGGAGCTACGCGAATCTGATCGTGCCCTAAGCGCCGCTCATCTAGCTATCCTCCTGGCTACTGTTGGGGTAGCCAGCCCCCTGGAGGAGGCTCCAGTAGTTCTTCAGTTGGATGGGGTGAAGCGCCTTACGGGAAGCCCCTGCGTACTCCTCTCCGTTGATAGTGAGACCGCCGATACCTATCAGCACCGGAGTGTGCCTTTTTCACTATCGTTTCCTAAATATATATACTCGGATTGTGGCCGGGACTTTAAACGTATCTTGGACGAACAGTTTTATCTCGAGAAAGAGCAGACCCCTGACGAGCTTGCTCAAACGTATCGAGAGTTGTCCAAAGCGCTTGCAAAAAGAGGTAGCCGACTCTTAATCACAAACACCATCACTCTCGA
>JBIIEK010000076.1:0-12886 GCA_044237895.1 Bdellovibrionota bacterium | reverse complement strand
AATCCGATACGCTCGAGACGTCGGTCAGCGATGTACTGAACGTAGTCACGGAACATCGGCGCAGTTAGCCCGAGAATTCCACGAGGTAAGCAATCGACCGCATAGTTGTACTCAAGCTCTACAGCCTGCCGAACCTTATCAATGATGTGAGCCTGGAACTCTGGGGTCCAGAGATCTGGGTTCTCAGCCTTGATCGTGTTGATGAGGTCGATACCGAAGTTCAAGTGAATCGACTCGTCTCGTAGGATGTACTGGAACTGCTCTCCAATACCGGTCATCTTGTTCTGGCGGTGAAGCGAAAGGATCATCACAAAACCGCTGTAGAAAAAGAGTCCCTCCATGATTACGTAGTAACCGATCAGATTCTCAAGGAACTTCTGAGCGCCCTCAGGGGTGCTCGTGGTGAAGTCTGGCTTAAGAACTTCCTCGGTCAACTTCATCTCGAAGGTATCCTTGGCGTGGATCGAGTTTACCTCGTTGTACATATTGAAGACCTCACCCTGATCGAGGGAGAGGGACTCAACGATGTAGTGGAACGTGTGGTTGTGTACAGCCTCCTCGAACGCCTGACGCAGAAGGTATTGCCTACACTCTGGGTTCGTCACGTGCTTGAAGATAGCGAGCGTGATGTTATTTCCTACAAGACTCTCAGCAGTGCTGAAGAATCCGAGGTTACGCATGATTACTCGACGCTCGTCGTTGCTCAAGCGGTCAGACTTCCAAAGCTCGATGTCCTTACCCATCGGAACCTCTGTTGGAAGCCAGTTGTTCGCGCATCCGTTTAGATAGTGCTCCCATGCCCACTTGTACTTAAGCGGCATAAGTTGGTTTACATCTACGGTGCTGCAGTTAATAAGTCGCTTATCCGACACATTAACGCGCTTCGACACGCCTGTAGCGTCGTCGTTAGCGGAGCCCTTTCCACCTGTTGTATCTGAATCATCAAACGTAAGCATACCCTTCTCCTTAACCCATTTTAGCGCCGAACCCCTTTAAACGACCGAAGGGCTCGACGCTCTCCTAAAAATCTTATTGGCAACTCTCACAATCTCCATCGAGCCCGCATACCTTTGGTACTTCGGACTTCGGCTTCGTTGTCTCAGGAACCGCCTTCCTCTCCACCACAATCTCACTCGAAGCCGACTTGTTCTTCATCCATCGCGGCTGGAGACCTCGACGGTTGATATCGGTTGTAGACTTCTCGATCTGCGTAGCTCCAAGCGACCGGAGGTAATACGTGGTCTTCAGACCCTTCTTCCAAGCCTGCATGTACATATCGTTCAACTTCTTTCCACTTGGCTCAGCCATGTAGAGGTTGAGTGACTGCCCCATGTCGATCCACTTCTGGCGACGACTACCGCACTCGATCAGCCATTCTGGTTCGATCTCGAACGCCGTGAGGTAAATCTGCTTGATATCCTCCGGAATCCTCTCAATCTCCTGAATGGATCCATCGAAATACTTCAGGTCATCGATCATATCCTCATCCCAAAGACCGAGAGCCTTCAGCTCGTCAACCAGGAAGGTATTATGAACAATAAACTCTCCCGACAAATTCGACTTCGCGTAGAGGTGCTTGTAGTTCGGCTCAATCGACTGACTTACGCCAGTAATGTTGGAGATCGTCGCTGTCGGAGCAATGGCCATCGTGTTGCTGTTGCGAACACCATGCTTCTTCACCGCATCACGAACGACCTGCCAGTTGAGCCGAGACGACCTGTCTACCTCGAGGTTTCCGCCACGCTCGTCTTCAAGAACCTGAATGGTATCGATAGGCAGAAGCCCTCGGTCCCACTTAGACCCCTTGTACGTAGAGTATGCTCCTTTCTCTTGCGCAAGCTCAGTTGAAGCCAAGATTGCGTAGTACGAGATCATCTCCATGCTCTCATCGGCAAACTTCACTGCTCCTGGACTTGCGTAGCTAATGCGCTGTGCATACAACGCGTCCTGGAAGCCCATGAGGCCTAATCCGATCGGTCTGTGTCGAAGATTAGCATTCTTCGCTTCAGCTGTCGGATAAAAGTTAATGTCGATGACATTATCCAACATGCGAACAGCTGTGCGAACCGTCTTCGCGAGCAGCTCTTCATTCAAGCCATTCTTATCAACGAACTTAACCATGTTGATAGAACCGAGGTTGCACACAGCGGTCTCCTCCGGAGAGGTGTTCAACAAGATCTCTGTGCAGAGATTCGAGCTGTGTACGACTCCCACGTGATCCTGCGGCGAGCGGAGGTTCGACGGATCCTTAAAGGTGATCCACGGATGCCCCGTCTCAAACAACATGCTCAGCATCTTCCTCCAGAGAGCCACCGCCTCTATCTTCTTGAAGAGCTTCAATTCGCCGCGCTCAGCTTTCTTCTCATACTCTACGTAACGGGTCTCGAACTTCTTACCGTAGAGATCGTGAAGATCTGGTGCATCACTGGGGCTGAAGAGGGTCCAAGATCCGTTCTCTGCGACGCGCTTCATGAACAGGTCAGGGATCCAATTCGCCGTATTCATATCGTGCGTACGACGACGCTCGTCACCTGTGTTCTTACGAAGCTCCAGGAAATCCTCAATATCAAGGTGCCAGCTCTCAAGGTACGCGCACATAGCACCCTTACGCTTGCCGCCCTGGTTCACGGCGACAGCAGTGTCGTTTGCGACCTTAAGGAAAGGGATAACTCCCTGACTTCGGCCATTAGTGCCCTTGATACGAGATCCGGTAGCACGAACGTTCGTCCAATCGTTACCGAGTCCTCCAGCCCACTTTGAAAGCTGGGCATCGTCCGCAACGCACTTAAAGATGTGCTGCAGGTCGTCGGAGATCGTCGTGAGGTAACACGAGCTGAGTTGTGGATGGAGCGTTCCAGCGTTGAACAACGTTGGCGTACTTGAGGTAAAGAGCGCCTGTGAAAGAACGTCGTAGAACTCGATAGCTCGCTCATTCTTGCGATCGCCCTCATTAACGCTCAATCCCATTGAGACACGCATCCAGAAGATCTGCGGTGTCTCTAGGCGGACATCCTCGTGATGGATGAGGTAACGATCGTAGAGAGTCTGAAGTCCGAGATACGCGAACTCGTGGTCACGCTCAAGCTTCATGGCCTTTGAAAGCTTGTCGAGGTCGAAATCGAGAAGCTTCGAATCCATTCGCTCAACAGAGACAGCCTTAGCAAGACAATCCTTAAAGTATTGCTGGTGAGACTTTTCAAGCTTGGCGCTATGAGCGTCTACACCCATGGTCTCTCGATAGATCACGTCAAGAAGGAGTCGCGCCGCAACGTATGAATACGCTGGATCCTTTTCGATCTTAGCGCGCGCAGCCATGATGGTCGCCTGATCAACCTCATCTAACTTAATGCCCTCATAGAAGTTCTTAACTGCCTCCTGGAGCACCTCTTCGCTTGAAGCAATTGACTCAAGGCCTTTGCACGCATGAACGATTCGCTTGCGAAGTTCGCCCTCTGTAAGGCTAACCTGCTTACCGTCCTTGGCCGTAGCCTTGAAGGTTGTGCCTGGAGCGACCTCAATGACTGGCTCTACAACCTCAGCTTCAACGCCCTCAACTTCACGCCGAGCAGCACGAGCTGCGCGGTAGATAATGAAGTCCTTGGCGATCTGGTAATAGCCGCCCGCCATCATCTGACGCTCAACTTCATCTTGAATGGTCTCGATATCAACCTGAGCACCCGTTGCGGCGATCTCAACGACGCGAGCAACCACGTTATTGGTAAGCGTGTTCACGTTCGTAATAACCTCAGCTGGAGTCTGCCCTTCAAGCTTCAATGAGGCTCGGAAGGCACGCTCGATAGCAGAAGCGATCTTCATTGGGTTAAAACGAACGGCTGTTTTACCATCACGACGAACCACCTTCAGGTTGCGAGGTGAATCTTCGCGAGTAGCCTTCTGTTCGTCGCGATAGATGATGTAGTTACGACCCACATCGAAGTGCCCACCCTTCATGAGCTTTACCTCTACGAGGTCTTGGATGCCCTCCACGGTAACGCTCGCACCCTTAGCAGCCTCGATAGCAACAGCCTCCACGACCTCGTTCGTCACACTCTCAACTACGGCTTGAAGGTCGGCAGGCAGTTGCCCCGTCTCGCCAAGCTCCTTAGTAGCCCGAAACGCCAGCTCGATAGCTCGAGCAATCCGATCCCTACGGAAAGGAACGAGGGCACCGCTACGTTTCACTACGGTAATGCTCGTCAGGTCGGCGACGCGCTGCGGCGCTTCGTTCGTAGCTCCGCTTCCAGCTAAAATACCTGTTATATCAGTGGTTCCGCCTACTTGTGAGTTACTTCCCGCTACCGTCATACGACCAGACTCCCTCTTTGCTTACGTTCTTTTAGCCGATTCCAGACAACACTATCCCCGTTGCGCCCTTGGAGGCGGTTTCAAAAATGCGATGCCATACCACCTAATGTGAAGATTAGTTTCGGGTTACCTACCTACTATATATGGTAGTCACCCAAGGAACCAACTACAATATATATGTATGGGTAACGCCCCCTCGCTGTCTACACGAAATGTGAGGGTCCGGTTAAAAAAAACTTCTTCGCACCCTAACACCCTATAACAACAAGGGTCGCAATTTTGAGACTGCTTTTTATAGCAACAACCAACACCACCTTCAACGAAAATCTGAATCCGCCCAATGCCCAACCACTTGATTTGCCTAGCATTTTCTTAAGAGCCTCCGGATCGCCCTCATTTTTCAAAATGCCGTTCATCTTTACTGGCCGCTCCCAACTAGGGCGACGTTGATACAGCCAGCCTCCAGTATCGATCGATAGCTTGAAGGTAAATTCTCCTCGGCTCCCCGTTACAACATCAGCAGCCCGCAACGAACGCGTGCTCACATGATCGTCCTCATATCAGGACTCCCTCGCACAGATGAATCGACACTACTTTAAGAGACCTCTGAAATGCCCATTTTCAGGCTCTTTTTGAGGCTTCAGAGTCAGTGCAGGCTATCAGCCTCGTGCTGAAGCTTATCGACGTCGCTTTCAAGCGATGCATCCTGAGCGATCGTCGACGTCGGGCTGGGCACATCCGCCCTGAGACTATCTTCCATCTCGGAGTCTTTTTTGGTCTCATTTTTCAGGGCTTTTTCGGTATCCAGCGCGAGGTTTTTTCCTGCAGCAACTACCGCGCCAACGATCTCTCCCTCGGTACGATTGAGATCTGAGTTAAGTTTCGCTGGATCGTTGGCGTCTTGCGCCGAGGCACCTGTGAGACAAAAAAACGCAAAAACGCCCAAGAAAACACCAATTTTACAAAACGACGTGATGTTCATAATCCCCCTCACTCAACAACATTCTTGAACGATACACTCCCGTGTACAGTTCGCGCTGAAAAGACGGAACCCCTTTTCGCGATGCGCCTCCGTTTTATCCCCGACTCCCCCTTGAAAACCACCGTTAGTAGACGCATCGTTGTACCTATGACGAGCCGATTCAAGAAAACTCCCATCTCCACACTACTCGTATCAGCGACGCTAGGCGCAACGCTCGTGCTAGGAGGCTTTTTTATCATCAAGCGCTGGTCGTATCTGCCGTTACGATCAAAGGCTCAGCGACAGATAACACCTCGAGGTAGTCTTAGCGGAGAGGAGCAGTCAACGATCGATCTATTTCAGAACGCGTCCGGCTCGGTTGTATACGTGACGAGCATCTCCGTCGAGCGCGACGCGCTTAGCATGAACGTCTTCGAAATCCCTCAAGGCGCGGGAACGGGATTTATCTGGGATGAAAAGGGATACATCGTCACCAACTTTCATCTCATACAAAACGCTACCGGGGCGCGCATTACATTGTCCGACCAATCAACGTGGGACGCGCAGCTCGTTGGGGCCGAGCCTGATAAGGATATCGCCGTTCTCAAGATTGACCGTTCAGATTCAACGCTTGCGCCAATCCCAGTCGGAACCTCAAAAGATCTTCGCGTAGGGCAAAAGGTATACGCGATCGGCAATCCGTTTGGTTACGATCACACCCTCACCACGGGCGTTATCAGCGGGCTGGGCAGAGAGATAAAATCTGTTACGGATCGACCTATTCAGGGAGTTATTCAAACTGACGCCGCGATTAACCCGGGCAACTCCGGCGGGCCGCTGCTAGACAGCGCGGGTCGTTTAATCGGAATGAACACAGCTATAGTAAGTCCGTCCGGTTCATACGCTGGAATTGGATTCGCGGTCCCGGTCGACACCATTAACCGCGTCGTTCCTCAAATCATAAAGAATGGCTCCGTGAAAAAACCTGGATTAGGGATTCAGGTAGTAGAGAGCAATTTCCTGAGGCTACGCGGAGTCATCGGTGCCATCATTGCCAACGTGCTACCCAACTCACCGGCAGAAAAAGCCGGTTTAATGCCGATTCGCCGGGGCGCTAACGGCAAGATACAACTCGGCGATGTGATCATCGCGATAGAGGGAGCTCCGATCCAAGACGGAGACGATCTCTTGAACGCTCTCGACGAGCGTCAGCCCGGCGACACAATTACGCTGCAAGTGGCAAGCGTGAATGGTGAACGCACCGTGAAGGTAAAACTTGGGGAGCTTAAAGAGCCCTAACAGGGCGGACGAGATTACGCAGGTACCAATGCTTCGACGTAATTGATGTCGAGAGTCGCAAAAAGCCGGCGAGGCCGCCGGCCCTCCAGGGACGATCATCGCAGGCTCGAGCGAATCGCATAATCAACGCGGGAACAATTGGAGGGCCGGCGGCCTCGCCGGCCGCAGGTACACATGCAACGTGGAATTAATCACACGGCCATCGGCCCCAGAAACTCTCGCATGACCTCAAGAACGGCCTGCCGTTCGGAGATTTGGGGATGGTGCGCGCTCTTCTCGAAAACAACGCACCGAGAGTTAGGCACGCACTGCGCAAAGTACTCATGAGCCTCCGGAGTGGCCTCATCAAAGCGACCACACGTAAAGAGCGTTGGGCAGCGCAGCTCATGTAACCGTGGAGAAAGGGAATAGTCGCGAACGAGGCCGTTTACGAGAAGCTCGTTTGCACCCCACATAATCTCATACGTCTGAGCGTCAGACTCGCGCGCCGCGCGTTCCAGCAACTCATTACCAAGAGCATCTCCATACACGTATCGCTCATAATAACTCCGAAGAGCGTTGCCATATTCTAAGGAATTGGTAGCCCCCGTACGTGCCCCCTCCCGCAAGATCATCTTTTGAAGCAACGGAAGCTTCCCAAGCAATCGCTCGCCATCACCGCTCCAGCGAGGAATATCTATTGAAACGCTCGCAAACGTCGCGCTCTTTACCCGCTCTGGATACCGCAGCGCATACTCACCAATAACAAGCCCGCCAAAGGAGTGTCCGTAGAGATGCATCGCCTCAACATTGAGCGCTCTACGAAGCGCTTCAAGCTCCGAGGTGAATCCCTCGATCGTTACCAGCTTTCGCCCTCCAGCTCTGCGGGCTCGCCCACATCCCGCCTGGTCATAAAGAACAACCGGCAAAAGGTCCGAGAGCTCCCTTAACGCTTCTAAGTAATAACTGGTAAAGCCCGGGCCACCGTGCACGCACACGAGCGGCACCTTTTGGAGATCTCCATAGGCCTCGTAGAAAAGCTCTCCAGCGAGCGATGTGACATACCCCGTATTCATCAAGTTCTCGATCCCTATGATCCTACGCCTCTCAAAAAAACCCTTTTGTGCAGAGAGACGGGGGCGCGCCATTCACAGTCCCCGGCGGCAGCGGAGGGGGAACCTTTTTATCATGGTTCTAATATCTTACGAATCTTTTATACTATCGAGCGGTGGATAGTAATCCTTTTTCGTAGAGGATCCGATCCTCCGTACATCACCTACGCGTTAAAGCATCGATATGCCGGGAATCGAAAAAGACCTCCACCTTTCCGCCGAATTCTTGGCTTTTTTAAAGTCGAGCTTCTTCGCGCAGATCCTCTTTGAAGGGGCGATGACCCGACTCCATTCGTCGCTCCTTCCAAGCAACTACGTTGATACTGCCCACAAGGTTTTCGATAAGCTCGATCTATGGATGAAAGAGGTAGAAGACAACCTTCCACTCTTCTCAACAAAATGGACCGCTCCTGATACCTTTGACGCGATTAACGCGATGGGCTTCGTGAAAGACATGAAGGGGGATATCTTATGGCTCATCCCTCAGATCGATGAAGCCTTGAACGTGCCAGACCTAACCCACAATCGGGAAGCCGTTAGCCTGCTCGCCTCAGCAATCCTACGCTCTGCTGCGATGCGGCACTCTTACGTAGAAACGATGGGCACCATATTTTCTAAGCTCAATGCGCAAGAGTTAGCGCAACAATCCCTTATCGAAAGTGCAGACGCGAAAAATTACTTTCAAAACGCTCAAACGATCGTCGACGTCTTTGCAAATAATGCTACCCCTGACGCCGACCTGTGCGAACGGCTGCGCCTTGAGGCCTCTCTGGTATCAAGCGATATGCGCGCGCATGTTCACGATGCCCTGATCCTTTTAAACGTGTACTCAAAAGAGTTTACCTTCGCCCTTGCAGGATTCTCTGCGGGCGAGGCTCAGGCATGGATCGACAACCGCATCCCACCGGTGGCCGCCGGATATTGGCACGCGTACCGCTTCAGCCCCGAGGACTACTTCCGTTGGGCGACTATTGGAGTTCGGGGCGCGCCTCTCGCAGCCTATTGGCGAAGAGCCGGGTTTGAGCCGGATAACGCCGCTGCCTGGATAGAACAGGGGGTCCCTCCCATGTTTGCGGCCCAATGGGCTCAAGCAGGATTTAGCCCTGAGCGAGCCATCAACCTGATGCGTAGGGGAATAACCGACCCCAATAAAGCTCCCTAATATCCAGCACGATGACAGACCAACATCCTAACCTATTGTTCTCACTACTTAAAATGCCTCACCGCCGGACATTGGCATACCAAGCAACCCCTTCGATAAATAACATTACTTTTCATTCCCCTTCCAATTGACATAAAGCACAAGCGCAGAGTATACGATTAAACTAGAGAAGGGGGTTATATGGCACTTCTGCCCTACCCTATCTCGGCGTAACCAATTCAAAGGATTGAGTTGTGAAGACTCAGATCATCGAGACAAAAGAAGAGAAAGCTCTCAGCGCGGTGAAAGTCGGTCAGAAGGCTATCGTCTCAGCGATAAAGAGCTGCCCATCAGAACTTCTCCAGAAGCTCGTCTCCATGGGGATCGTTGCTGGCTCCGAGGTTACGGTAACGCAGCGCGGCTTCTTCGGATCTCCGATCAACATCCACTTGTTTGGATCCGTTCTCTCGCTCAGAAGCGCGGAAGCTGCGCACATTCACGTTCAACCTCTATAAGGTTGACCCCTCGTTGTGGCTCTCTCGACGTACGTAGACGACAACTGCCCCAAATCCATCGCATTGATCGGTAACCCGAACTGCGGGAAGACCACGCTCTTCAACGGCCTTACCGGCTCTCGATACAAGGTCGCGAACTATCCAGGCTGCACCGTCGAACGACGCGAGGGGTCAGTCGCGTTGCTTGGTGGTAGCTGCGCTCGACTCTTTGATCTACCTGGAACGTACGCGCTCATCGGCTCAACGCTCGACGAAAAGATCGTCACACAATTCCTTCGCGGTGAGATAGCTGGATGCGACAAGCCGGACCTCATCGTAGCGGTCGTTGATGCGACGAATCTTGACCGAAACCTCTTCCTCGTATCAGAGCTCATCGATGCGGGTATTCCGCTCGTACTAGCGATTAATATGATGGACGCGGCGGAGCAGGCTGGAATTAAAATATACGGAGAGCTCCTCTCTCGAGCGCTCGACGTGCCCGTGGTACAGATTACCGCGAGAAGCAAAGGCGGACTCCCATCCCTCCTAGCAGCTATCGCGAAAGCCGTAGCGGAGAATACCCCCTCATCAAAACGTCTCGCATGGCTTCCTGAGGACCATCCTCTGCGAAGCACGATCTCTCAAAGCGAAGGCCCCCTTGCAAACACATCCCGCGACGACAAGACTATTACAACGATAGCCTCACTCAGATATGCTTGGATTCGCTCGGTTGTCGCTAAAGGGACCTCTCAGCCATCCAAGGCTCAAAGCCCCTCTGTTTCCGCGCTGGATAAGATCCTCACGAGCAAGATATGGGGACTTCCTATCATGCTCGGGATCTTTGGTCTCATCTTTCAAGCTATCTTCCTCTGGGCCCAAGTGCCGATGGAGGTCATCTCAGCAACGGTAGAGGCGACGAGCGCATGGCTTACACACATTCTACCACCAGGATTGCTCACAAGCCTCATCACTGAGGGGATCATACCGGGCGTTGGTAACGTCATCATCTTCGTACCGCAGATAGCGATCCTCTTCTTTTGTATCGGGCTCCTTGAAGATTCAGGCTATCTCTCGCGAGCGGCGTTCCTTCTCGACAACTTTATGCGCAAAGTGGGACTACAGGGGCGCGCGTTTATCCCCCTCTTGAGCTCATTTGCGTGCGCTGTGCCGGGAATCCTCTCAACTCGCTCTATCCCATCACGCTCAGACCGATTAGCGACTATTATGATCGCCCCGTTGATGAGCTGCAGCGCACGACTTCCCGTCTATGCGGTGCTCATCGCGGCATTCATTCCCAAGACCTTTGTGTGGGGATTCCTATCGCTCCAAGGGCTCACCCTCCTTGGCATGTATGTACTTGGGGTCGTGGGGGCGTGCGGTGTCGCATGGCTCTTAAAAAAACTCCTCCTCTGGAAGGAGTCTTCGTTCTACGTCATGGAGATGCCTCCCCTTCGACGCCCCCTCATTCGAGTGATCCTACGCGGCGTGTATGATAGCGTCGTATCATTCCTTAAAAACGCCACGACGATCATCTTAGCCTGCTCGGTGATTATCTGGTTCCTCGCATCGTATCCAAAACCCCAGGAGGGATTCGTCGGCAATCCAGTGCAAGCAAGCTATGCGGGTCAACTCGGAACCGCAATCGAACCAGCTATTAAACCTCTTGGATTTAATTGGGAGATAGGTATCGCCATCCTCTCTTCCTTTCCGGCTCGCGAAGTTTTCGTAACTACATTGAGCACCATCTACAACATTAGTGACGACGACGATGAGCACCAGGGCCTTATTAAAACCCTTCAAGAACGAAATAAGGACGGCCTCTTTTCAACGCTCACGGCCGTATCCCTTATGGTATTTTACGTCTTCGCGTGTCAGTGCATGTCGACGCTTGCAGTATGCAAACGCGAAACTGGGTCATGGGGATGGACGCTCGGTATGTTTGGGTACATGACCGCTCTCGCCTACATCGCCTCGCTTGTTACGTATCAGGGTGGAAAACTTTTTATTCAGTAACGTGCATATGGCTCAAACGATCATTGCATCTCTTATTCTCGCCGCGTCGCTCATCTATGTAGTGAAATCGTGCGTGCGAGCACTCTCCCCGAAAAAGAAAAAGGGGTGCGGATGTTGCGGATGCGGAGATAAAGCGAAGGCTTCTGCGGAAGAGAAAGTTGTTACTATCGGCAGATAGTTTTAGAAGAGCCTCACAAGATCGAAACATGGAACCAAAGGTAAAAACCTAAGATACCATGAAAGCGATCCTGTGAGGCTCAGAGCTACTTTAACTTTGGGTTAGAGTAGCTTGGAGCAACTGAGAAGCACATCGTTAGACTCGAGGAGGTTTTTAAGAGCGAAAATGTTCTCTCCGCTCTTTAAATAGCTTCCCCTTTTATCTAACCTTATGCTGATCTCATCCCCGGCGCTGCTTCTCAGCCTGGGATGTTTGAAGTGGACCCTTCCTGACCCGTCTCGCCACACCTCCAACACCCCGTCAGTGGTGTTGGACTGAATCCTGCGCCCGCCCCGGTTGCGGGGCTGGTCGAGGCGGCCGAGGATATCCTCGGCAACGTCCTTCGCCGTTTTCTCGGCGATGGGCATATTACGAACACGGACGGGCTCAACAGTGAACTCTTTCATTCTGGACCTTTCTTTTGGTTTACTGACAACCTTCCTGGTTAGAGGACTATCCTCCCCTCAAAGGCAGACACAGCCTTTCAAGGGAGAATGTCCTCTTAAAACTTTATTGTTTCGATCGTTGTGAGTTCTCGTCGCAGCCCGCTCGGTTGCTCCTTTTGGCTCAAACCAAACGCAGCTTCCGGGCTCCGATGAGAACTCACAGCCATGCACATATTCGAATGTAAAAGAGCACAAGGACGATTCAGAAGGGCGAGATAGACCCTTAGATTCGTTGCATCTGTTCAAGGTAACAGACCCGACGAGTAAGTCCAATAAAAAAACCTAACACTATCCTAACAATTATTAGAAGAGATCTGAAACGAACAGGAAAGTCTTGAGAGACCGAATCCGCCGGCCTGCCGCACCCCTTAACGATCATGAAGGGGCGCCAACTTAGTGCCCATAGCACCTTGCTCATCATGACGTAGGGCGAAAATGATGGCCCATCGGCCTAATATTTCGTCACCGATGGGTCCACATCATCCGACCAACGAAGCATCCCACCCGCCAGGTTACTCACCTGAGTGTACCCGTGACGAGACACGAGCTCCTGGGCGACCCAGTTGCTACGTCCGCCACTGCGACAGTACACGACGACCTCCTTGTCTCGCGGGATACGCGCAAGGTTCTGAGCGACGGTGTCTTTAGGGATAAGCTCACCACCGATAGAACAGATATCCCGCTCATGTAGCTCGCGAACGTCGAGAAGAAAGAGATCCTCACCAGCATCGAGGCGTGCTTTGAGATCTTTGGGGGATAGTTGAGGAATAGCGGTGCTGGATGACATACGGGGTATATACCGTGACGATTATCATGATCGCAACATGTGTGCCGGTGGGCACCGAGGCCGGTGCCCCTCCAGGATTGATGAGCAGGTTGCGACAAGCCGGCGAGGCCGCCGGCCCTCCAGGGGACAAAC
>JBIIEK010000240.1:0-3597 GCA_044237895.1 Bdellovibrionota bacterium | reverse complement strand
GACGCGGATTGTAATAAGAGGGCGCCTTTATTATGCCTGCAAGGAGCGCAGCCTCGTCTGGCGAGATTGATGAGATGTTCTTGCCAAAGAGGGTCGTTGCGGCTTGTGGCATTCCGTGAATTGAGACTGAACCCTCTTGGCCTAGATAGACTTCGTTGAGATAGAGCTCTAAGAGCTGTTTCTTTGAAAGATTGCGCTCAAGGCTCAGTGCCGTGGGTATTTCAAGGAGCTTTCGGGAGATCGTTCTCTTTGGAGAGAGGAAGAGGTTCTTTGCTAGTTGTTGGGTGAGGGTGCTCCCGCCTTGGACTAAACGGCCGGCCATGACGTTGCGTACTAAAGCCCTCGCGATACCGAATACGTCAATGCCGAAGTGTTTATAAAAACGCTCGTCTTCGATCGATATCACTGCGGTCTGTGCGACCAGAGGGATTTGGTCAAGCGCAACAAAACGGCTCGCTCGAACGTCTTCGGCTCCAAGATATGAGATGATTTGAGGCTCGAGAAGCGTGCGGCTAGACGGGGGCTGGTCGCTCTTTGCTTGCGGAATTAGAGGGAGGGTAACTTTTTGCGCGCGGTACATTATCCCGGTCGCAGTTGTAAAGTCGCGCGGGAATATAGTCAGGCTCTCGGGGTTTAATGAGTACTCGCCCTGGCGGGTCGGGGTGTTCGCAACCTCTGAATAACGTCGATCGCTTAGTATCTCTCGTAAGAGGGTGCGTTTGGCTGCGCTGTCCGCGTCGGAGCGGTTGACCAAGCTCCGAAGGTCTAGAGGGGCTGAGTAGATTACCGGAATAGATGGAGTTTCAAATGAGGTGAGGCGATGTGTCACCTTGGAATCTATCCGTCTCCAAAGCAGAGCTAGGCCGGCGATTCCTAACAGGATGAACGGAAATGAGAATCGAAACAGTCGGGCGCGTCGGGATGGTTTTGCTTGTATCTTCTGACGTGGGCGTGGAGGAGTCTTAGTGCGTCTGCTCTTTTTTGGTGGGAGCTTTTTCGGTTTTTTGACTGACATATGATCGCCTGGTGAGTATAGTAACGCGAGTTGGGGTATCCGCCTAGGGACGTTAGGGTTTAGCGATGATCAGTAGATTGCACGGTGAGGTGGTGGAAGTTGAGGGGGACGGTGTCGTGATCGACGTTCAGGGGGTCGGTTATGAAGTTGCGTGCACCTCGGGGCTCCTCTCTCGTCTGACGATCGGGGAAAAGGCGACACTGAGCGTGTACACCGACGTCCGAGAGGATGCGATTAGGCTCTTTGGATTTGATAGTGTGGCCGAGCGCCATGTGTTCCTCCTTCTGAACAGGGTTTCTGGCATGGGGCCCCGCTCCTCACTTGACGTTGTATCGAACGTGGCTATTCGAGATCTTTTGCGGGCGATCGGTTCCGGCGATGTTAAGGCTCTTATGTCGATTAAGGGTGTTGGCAAAAAGAAAGCAGAGCGCATCGTAGTAGAGTTGAAGGACCTGGTTGCGAATATGGCTGGAGAGCGAGCCGACTCGTTACGGTCAGCGATTACAGTGGAGCGTGGTCCGATTGAGCGGGCGAATGGGCTCTCCCTGGATGCTGTATCGGCGCTAGAGGTCTTAGGTTTCGCTAAGAAGGACGCGGAGTCTGCGGTTGGTCAAGCTCTAGCATCTAAGGGTAGTTTTGAGGCAGTTGGGGACCTCGTTCGAGAGGCTCTTCGTTTCGTCTGAGCGTAACCTATTGAATATACACTGGGTTTTATCGCGAAGAGGGTTGCAAGGCCTCTGTCCCGATGGACACACTTGCGTGTACAATTCTCGAGCCGAGCTGTAAAAATAGACTGCCCGGTGCGGCCATCAATAGTTGAAAACGCCTGTTCGCTTCGTTTTGGGGAAACTCGTACAATGCTCGCGACGGAATCTTTTCTCGCCTGCCGACGAGGCGTTTTACAATAAGGACCTATGACTGATTCGGATACTAAATCGGAGTGCGCGACGGAGCTCTCAAACGAGGTAGAGACGTGGGGTAGTGTTCCGACGGGAGGAGAGGATCGAATTGTTCGCCCAGTACCGTCCGACGACGAAGAGTTGTTGGTAGTCTCGCTCCGACCAAGTCGATTTGATGATTACGTTGGCCAAGACCACGTTCGAAGCAACCTGCAGATCTCCTGTAACGCGTCGAAGCGACGGGGCGACCCTTTAGATCACGTACTACTTCATGGGCCTCCGGGGCTCGGAAAAACTTCTTTAGCGAGGATTATCTCAGCCGAGCTAGGCGTTGGATTTAAGGGCACCTCCGGTCCCGCTATCGAGAAGCCTGGAGATCTTGCGGCGATCCTTACATCTCTCTCAGACCGCGACGTTCTTTTCATCGACGAGATTCATCGGCTTCCGCGAGTTGTTGAGGAGGTTCTGTATCCCGCGATGGAGGATTTTGAATTGGATATCATCATCGGTCAGGGACCCGCGGCCCGATCGATTAAGATCCCGATCCGACCCTTGACCCTCGTGGGGGCAACTACGAGATCGGGGATGTTAACGTCCCCGTTGAGAGACCGATTCGGGATCGTGCACCGACTGGATTTTTATTCGCGCGAGGATCTTACCCGGATTGTAAAGCGCTCCGCGTCGATTCTTGAGGTCGTATGCGATGACGCTGCAGCTACAGAGATTGCGGCTCGCTCCAGGGGTACCCCTCGAATAGCGAACCGACTCCTCAAGCGTGTCAGGGATTATGCAGAGGAGTGTTCCGGTGGAGAGATGACGGGTGTTGTTGCGCAAAGGGCCCTTGAGCTTTTGGAGATCGATGGTCAAGGTCTCGATCGCACCGATAGGGCGTTCCTCTCATTGATTATCGATAAGTTCGACGGTGGTCCGGTTGGTATCGAGACGGTCGCCGCGGCGCTTGGTGAAGACCGTGAGACATTAGAGGACGTGTTCGAGCCTTACCTTTTACAGGAGGGGTTTCTAGCCCGCACGAAACGTGGTCGAGAGGCGACTGAACGGGCCTATCGCCACCTGGCGCGAGATCTCCCGGTTGGGCGATCTCAGGGCCAATTGTTTGTAAAGGAATAGCTCGTGATTAACTTTTCGTTCGTTATGCTTGGCGCGTTCGCGCTTGCAGACGCTTTCTTTCGGGTGAGTTGGACCGATGGCTCTCAAGCCGCGGTATCAATAAAAGCGGAAGGGCTGCGGCCCGCCATAGAGGAGTGCCTAGACTCAGGTCGCGAAGCGAAAGTTCGAATGCAGATGCGGCTGTGTCGAAAACGCTCGTCGTGGTTTGACGCTTGCGCGACAGAGCGGTCGGAACACCACTCCATAAATTACGATATAATTACCGAGAGCTACCGAGTTATTTCGGATCGGCACGGCGATGAGAACGATCCTGTGGTTGTTGGTGTGCCGGAGCGTCGTCAGGCGGTGGATGCTACAACCACGGTGGATAGTCTGACCCTAGACTTCCTTGCGCGTGGAGATTCGGATCTCGTTTCGCAAGAGAGAGGTTATCTGCAAGCGCGGGCGGTAATCGTCTGTAAGGGGAGTGTCAACAGAACCTTTGCGCAGCTCTCGCAGATCGTGACGCTGGGACTCGTTAATGTTAAGGAGGAGGACTCCGGTTGGGTTGATTTC
>JBIIEK010000261.1:0-2613 GCA_044237895.1 Bdellovibrionota bacterium | reverse complement strand
ACGAGCGTCTTGCACGCTCCGTCCACCATTAGATTGGACGCAGCGCCTCGTTCGATTCGTAAAATCGGCCCACCTGCCTATCACAAAAGCTATTTAGCACGGCCGAGCGAATGACCCTGCCTACTTTCTGGATGCGCCTCTAGATTACCGCGGAACTAGCTTCCCCACCAGCGGTTGAAGCCTTCACAGCTACAGGCTTCCCCTTCTTTTTGATCGTATATGAATACACCCCGGACACGTTAGTGCTCACGACTACCTGCTTTTTACCGATGCTCAAAACGATATCCACGCCGGGAATCGGCTCATTGTTGGTATAGAGGAGCCGACCACGAAGCCTCACACCCTCAGGAGTCACGGTCCGCTTCAAACTGAGCTTCGCATTAGCTAAGTTTGGAGTCAGATCTTTCGCTTCTAGGCAATTTCCGAAATAGGAGAGGTGCTCATTCATCTGACCGATACTTCCCTGTGAGAAGACGCTGCCTATCGAGATCATCGGATTCATAACACTTCCACTCGTCGTGAGGTCATGTCTCGCTCCGAGGTTGTGCCCTATCTCATGAGCAAAGTAATATGGGGCGCCGGCCGTCGACGTCGCTTGCGTAAGCCCGTATGCTGATTTCGGCGCGTAACAGACAGTTCCGATATACGCCAATCCCACTGGGGCGCCATCAAGGTCCCTTCCCGTGAAGAGATGCTTCACATCGACATCTTGTTCAAAGCTAAGCGCCGACACTCCAAGAGCGGTGGGATTTCGCGGATTCGTCGCAAAGGCACTGAGAAGTTGGAGCGGATCCGTCTGCGAGAGGGTATACGTGGAGAGATCCGTGTACACAGTTTGCTTGACGATTTGGAAGCGAATACCAAGCGGAGCCTCAAAGAGGGCCTCTGCGGTGTTTATAATGCGCGCAATATATGCGTTCGTTTGGTCTCCGTGGATTGCGTACAGATAAGGATCTGCCTCCGTGCTAATGGTGAGCACGCGGTATGTTTTTATGGGCATCGAAGCCTTCGTCACAGGCTTGATGGCGGACGAGCGAGCATGAGCACCAGCATGACCAAACCCGACATCGGCGCATGTTTTATTATGAAATACCGATTGAGGAACCGCAGACACCCGGACGGCTCCACCCCTTGATAGCTGTTCTGGTATAGTGAGGTTGTAGACTCGCTGCCTTCCCTCCGAGCCTTTCTGACGACCGGGAAAGGTTAGTATCAACTTGTTCGCGTAGAACGAGGCCGCTGCGGGGAACTCTTCGCCACGAATTCGCGCCGTACCTTGATAGAGCGCTATCGAGGACTCCTCGCGTCGCTCTTGACCATCCCGAACGATCATCGAATCCCAATGCTTCACCCCTTTGGACCTAAGAGAAACTACAACAGATCCCTCGGTCCGAATGCGAGCAGTAAAGGTGATCGGAGCGATACGACTCGTTACCTTACGATCATGCATCGCCACCTTTGAGGCTCGTGCGCGCTTTGAGCTTTTCTTGATTACCATCGCACGGAAGGGCGATGAGGGCTCAGCGTGCGCCACATGCACGGCAAGGAGTAAAAATGGTATGAGCCTCAGAAACTTCATGGCCCCATATCGAGCTCGCACCGGAGTCTGCGTCACCTTAAGTCGTTTGAAACCAATATTTTCAGGGCTTTTGATGCAAGAGCTCCACGTGGCCTAAGAGGAACTCGTAGGAACCTAGCGCTCGGAACCAAGCTGACAAGGATCACTCAGGTTCGATCAGAAAGCGACACGCTGACCACCCCGTCCCCGTGCAGTCGTTTCTTAACCACGCTCCGTGTGCGAATCTGCGACGATATATTCTTAGGGTAGAGGGTGATTTTTTCGGGCCTCGGCTACACATCCAGGCAGCGATCGTGGATGCGTCGCGGAGGCTTTCCGGAGAAAGGAGGTTTTTATGAAATTTCTTTCGGACCTTCCTCCCCTGAATACATACGTGTTCATTGGGGTTGTCAGTGCTGTCGCCTATATCGCTTTCACTGCGATTAGGACAGCTTGGAGCGGACGCTGCACCAGAACCACGCAGGTGTTTCGGGGTGTAGTGGCCACTCTTTTGGCCGGAGTCCTCGTTGTAGGGGGAATTGTCGGTAGACTGGTTCCTGCCGAAAACGTTGGATTGGGTCGTGAGCGGATATACGCGCCTGGATGGCATGTGTATCCACCGGAGGACATCGTAAGTCTTCCGGTGGCAGGGGTGTTCTACATCCCCTACCCCAACGACCGACAATTTTTAGAGGTCTCGTATCTCATCGGCAGAGCGGAGAACCTGCGAGTTCATCGCGATGATATTCGGGCTTTTAAGAATCCGACCAACCAAGAGGAACTCTTGTTCGGGGCATCCAAGAAGGATGCTTGGAAGGTAAACAGGGATCCGTTCGCGGCTTGGCTTATGTGGAGACTTAGGGAGTACCTTCCTACGTCCTCGCAGATCACCAGCAGCCCGGACTCTCGCATGGATGCTTTTTTGAAGACCCTATCGTTGTATGGGGTCTCCACCGAAGCCAAGCTCATGATCGAGCATTGGCGGGTGAGGAATTGAGAAGGAGTGGGAAAGGATTCCCCTCCTCTTTTTCGGTTATATATCTCCGGATTAGCCC
>JBIIEK010000253.1:0-2898 GCA_044237895.1 Bdellovibrionota bacterium | reverse complement strand
GCGAAGGTGGGACCCACAATCCGTCCTAACGCTTGACCTGATTGATTAAGCGCAAGCCCAATCCCCTGTTTATCCGCAGGGCATGATTGAGAAACGAGACCGGCCATCGCCGGATTGAACATCCCACTTCCGAGCGCGAGGAGCGCTCCAGAGAGGAGAAAGAGTGGAAAGCTCCCGATCCAACCGAGCGTGGGGATTAAAACCAAGCTAGCTCCGATAGTGACCAGCCCGGTTCTAAAAATGAGCACCTCCGACGAGGTTTTTAGCCACTTTCGAACGAAATATCCCTGCACGGCGACGGCAGATATGCCAACCACGACGAGGAAAACGCTCGTTAAAGAGGTCGCATGACGCAGAGACCGATCGTTTGCTCCATCAGCGCGAATGCGGTCATGGTGAGAAAGGTGGTGAGAATAAGGATCTGCAGCTGCCTATCAAGTTTAACGAAGGTGAGAAGTGACTCCTTTTTGCTTGAGGTGCTGGACGTGAGGAATCTTGTTTCGGGGACCCGGGTAATAACGAAGAAGATGTTTGCTAACGCGAGCGTTGCCGCAAAGAGCGCCGGGTAGAGCGCTGGAGCTTCACGATCGAGGTGCGACAGGATCCCCCCAAGCGCTGGGCCTAAAACGAAACCGACACCGAACGCGGCGCCGATGAGGGCCATGGCTCTACTGCGTTCGGCGGGAGGGTGGGTATCTGAGAGGACCGCTTGAGCGGTTGAGATGTTGGCGGCGCCAAGCCCCGCCAGAGCGCGGGCGCTGAAGAGCATCGCCAAGGAGGAGGCCCAGGCGAAGGTGCAGTGCCCGATAAGGGTGAGGAAAAGGGTCGTAATAAGAATGGGCTTTCGTCCAAACTTATCGGAGAGGGTTCCCCATACCGGAGCAAAGAGAAACTGCATGAGGGCGTAGGTCGTTCCGATAAGGGTAACGGTTGCCGCCGAGGCCCCAAAGTGCTGAGCCAGGAACGGTTGTGCCGGGATAATGAGGCCAAGACCCATTACATCGAGGAGGACGATCAGGAATACTTCGAATCGTGGGGGCTTTGGAGCTTCAGTCATGCGTCTCTAGTCTGTGAAGGCACAAGGCTTGTACCGTGAGAACCCGCTGAGGGCAATCTTTTGGGGCTACTAAGGGTATTTAGAACGCTTTACCGATCCCCCTCCTTTGGCCTACATTCATAAGGCTTCGACGGCTTTGGGATCGGGGCATTGGCGTAAAGGAATGCGATGAGTACTGACCTCTCTCAGGCACATATCAATGAGCTCTCTGTTCGTTTTGACCAGCAACTGTCGGAGATTCAGCGTCCCGAGGACGTGGAGCTTTTAAGGCGTGACTGGCTCGGTAAAGAGGGGGCCGTCAAAGAGCTCTTTAAGAAGCTTCGTGATGTTCCTGTGGAGGAGAAACCCACAGTTGCTGCCGCTCTAAATCAACTTAAGGAGCGCGTTGAGTCTGAGCTTGACGCGAAGGACGCTGGCTTCAAGAGCAAGGCGTTGCTGAAGCAGCTTGATGAGCAGTACTTAGACCTTTCGCTCCCAGAAGCGGGCGCCCCACTTGGCGCTGTCCACCCGGTGACCATCGTCGAAGAGCGCATTACTGCGCTTCTTCGGCCTTTTGGATTCCAGAATATCAATGGCCCCGAGATAGAAACTGATTATTACTGCTTCGACTCTCTCAATATTCCCAAGCATCATCCAGCCCGTGATATGCAGGATACGTTCTACACAGAGACTGGACACGTCTTGAGAACGCACACGACATCGGTGCAGGCGCGCATCCTGCAACAGCGGTCTCTGTTTGAGAATAAAAAATTGCCGATTAAAGTTTCGTCGCTGGGGCGGGTGTATCGTAACGAAACTGAGGACGCGTCTCATACGTCGATGTTTCACCAGTATGAGCTGGTATGGGTCGATGAAGGGCTTACTCTATCGCATCTCTTGGGATTGATTACGCACATATTGAAAGACCTCTACGGTAAGCGCCGAAAGGTGCGTTTCGTCCCCAAGTTCTACCCATACACAGAGCCGAGTATCGGCCCGCAAATTGATTGCTCTGTCTGTAAAGGAGATGGGTGCCCGTCTTGCGGTAACGCTGGATGGGTTACGGTGGCAGGGGCAGGGATGATTCACCGCAACGTTCTCGTTGAGTTTGGCTTTGATCCTGAGAAGGTTTCTGGTTTTGCGTTCGGTCTTGGAACCTCGCGCCTTGCGGGGCAGATGTATAATTTCCCGCACCTCAAATCAGTCTATGATAATGACCTTCGCGTGCTGAAGGAGATCGTATGAAGTTGCAAGTTCGTCTCTTAGAGAAGTTTATCGAGCTCCCGGAGTGTTCCGTTGAAACCGCGGTACGGTCACCGCTTCGCCACCTCCTTGATGATATTGGTCTTGAGGTAAAGAACACGGAGGTGCTTCCTGAGAAGGGGGTAGTCTTCACGGTCGAGACGCTCGCCAATCGAGGCGATCATCTCAGCGTGCAGGGCATGGCACGCGAAATCTCCGCTCGCACCTTAACGCAGGTGAAGGTGCCGACCATGGCTGCAAAACTAAGCGAAAGGAAAGCCGGTATTCCAGTTCGCCGAGTAACTGACAAGTGTCCGCGTTACGCGCTCCTTGAGATGTCGCTGCCTCATGAGATGCCCCTTCGCAACGATGTGGCGGCCTATGTTGACGAACCGGGGAAGCGCCACGCGGTCGTGGACCTCTTGAATTACGCTCAGAAAGAGAGCGGCCAGCCGATGCATGCGTTTGATGCGGAGAAGCTCGACGGCGAGATAGTAATTGATCTTACCGCCAAGCCAGAGTCGGTTGAAGCTCTTGATGGAAAGACTTACACGGTTCCAGAGGGATCGATCGTAATCCGAGATCGTAAGAAGATTGTGGCGGTCGCTGGAGTTATCGGG
>JBIIEK010000239.1:0-3620 GCA_044237895.1 Bdellovibrionota bacterium | reverse complement strand
ATTCGTGATAACACCTTCGACGTCGTGATACTTCACAATGAGTTGAGTTGCTGTTTTTGGACCAACTCCATCAACACCCGGTACGTTGTCCGATGTGTCTCCGGTAAGAGCAAGTACCTCTGTTACCTGTGTTGGTCCGACGCCGAACTTCTCCTCGACCTGAGAGGGGCCGTAACGTTTATCTTTCATCGTGTCCCAGATCGTCACTCGTTCGGTGACGAGTTGCATGAGGTCTTTATCGCCTGACACGATGACAACATCCTTCTCTTTCGCGATCAGCATTGCTGCGAGCGTGGCGATAATGTCGTCTGCTTCGTACCCAGGGCTCTCAAGCACTGGAAGGCCTATCGCACGTGAAAGCTCCCTGAAGTAGGGCATCTGTTGGAGAAGCTCAGGAGGGCACTCTGTTCGGTTTGCTTTGTACTCGGGGTAGAGGTCGTTGCGGAAGGTTTTCTTTCCGGCATCGAAGATCATAGCGACGTTTGATGAATTCGCTTGAGCGATAGTTTTCAACACCATCTTCAAAAAGCCGAAGAGCGCATTTGTAGGGAATCCATCTTTATTGCTGAGGTGGGTAATCGCGTAGAAAGCGCGGAAGATGTAGCCCGAGCCATCGATGAGGTAGGTAGTTTCGTGGGAATGCGTCATGCCCCGAGGTTACGAAGGGGGGAGGGGGGCGTCAAGGTAAGAGGCTCAGGAAGGAAGCAAAACTCCTCTCCGGTATGAAAAGAGATCGTAGGGAGCTCTTTTATTTTTAAGATAGCGAAGAAGTTCCCCTAAAAATGCACATGACCGAACCTCTACTGTACATCCCTTGCAAACTGAGCCTCTAAGGGTACGGTAATCTTCAGAGGAGCGGTCGGGCCGTTGGCACCCCAAAAATGAAGATTTCGCGCCAGCCTATTCCTGCATTACACTTTCTGGATGAGTCCCCTAAACGATCGTCAAACTTTGGCCCATCTCGTGCGGGTGTGCGCAGCAGGTTCTCTATCTGCGCTGTTTCTCGCCACGCCGCTGTGGATGGGAACGCGAGAGGAGGTTCCGCGCTTTCCGCTCACTGAGGCGTTTGTTTCGGTAGAACGACCGATCTTCTTCACCCTTTTTGTCGCCCTCGGAGCACTACTCTTTATTCCGTTCAGTCGTGCTCTCCTGGTTTTGGTGTGCGTGTGTTTCAGCGCGCTGGTCGCGGGAGATGTCATAAGACTGCACCCGTGGGTTCTTCAGTGCACACTGCTGTTCGGGGTGTCGGCCTGCCTGTTGGGGCGAACGCGAGAGAAAAACCTCCTAGGGTTTTTTGCGTTGGTAGTCGGAGGCATCTACTTCTGGTCGGGGATTAACAAATTAAACTATGGGTTTGTTGCCGGCGAGTTTCCTGTGCTTTTAGGGCCGAGTTCTGAGTCTCTTCCGCCGGAGTTGATAGCGGTGACGGGGCTGTGTGCGGCTGTCTTTGAGATGATCGCTGGGGGCTTGCTCCTGATTGGAAAGGCGCGACGTTTCGCCGCGGTTGTTCTGATGTGTATGCATCTCTTTATCCTTATCGTGATAGGCCCGCTTGGTCACAATTACAATCGGATGGTTTGGCCGTGGAACGTGATGATGATTGGCCTCCTGGCTCTCCTCTACTTCCGGACTACTCCCGCGTGTGCGTGGTGGAGCTTCTCGAACCCGATGCTCGCCGGTCTAGTTTCTTTCATAGTTGTGATTCTTCCATCTGCTCGCCTGCTGGGTTCATATCCGGCGTATCTTAGTTGGGAGCTTTATAGCGGAAGGGATTGGAAGGGGAGTCTTGAGCTCGCGGCAGAGGAGATCTCCACCTTGCCCGCAGATTTGAGGTCGCAAACGGAGATCGTAGACGGAAAAGGGTTTGTTAATCTGGGGAAGTACGTCGAGCAGCGCCTCGGGGCTCCCCCGTGGCCTGAGCGGTGGGCGTACATTGAGATTGCACGAAGAGTTTGTGTTCGAACTGGCTCGCCGGCATCCCTTCGATTAATCCTCAAGCCACCTGCTCCGCCACTCATGGGCCGACCCGATGGTAAAGAATTTTCGATTGGATGCGGCGAGATCGTCGCGGGTTGAGTGAAATGGTTGGAGAGGGCCTACGCAATCAAAGGAAGATTAATACCGAGTCTCTTGTTGAGAGCTGAGCGAAGTCGGTTCTGGACGTCGAGGGAGAGTGGTTGCTCTGGTTCTCGTAGCTCCGCAGCGCTATCGATTACGTGATTATATGAAGCTAGGAAAGCTGTGCAGTCGGCACATCGATCAAGGTGATGGTCCATCGCTGCGCGGGTGTGTAGGGGAAGCTCGTTGTCTGTATAGTCTCCGAGGCGTGCTATCACGTCTTGGCAATCGACGATCTCTTTGCGTGCGTCATTGTTGTCGGAGTTGAAGTTATTATTGTTCATCTCGAGGGTCCTTCGGTAAGGGATAGTTTACTCTTTCATCTACGTAAGTGAGGACTGACAACCAAAACCTCTTCTTCTTACCCAACTGTTCGGGCTTCGGAGCCGCCCTGTAAAACCTTCCGTGTAACCTCGGCACGACAGTACCTTCGTCGTCTTCCCTTTATTTGATTCGAGTTTTCAAAAAACGATGCAAATTTGTTACAAAATTCATAAACCGTTGTGACAAATATCAGCACTTAGATGCTAAGTATCTGAATATATTGGGTGAAGTTTTTTCGACGTTTATTGGGCTATCGGGCTATGCCACGAATTTGTACCCAACCCCGTGTACGGTCAGGATGTGCTGCGGCTCGTCGATGTTCGTCTCTATCTTTTGACGGAGCCGAGCTATGTGGTTATCAACGGTTCGGGTAGTAGGGTAAGAGTTGTACCCCCAGACCTCATCTAAAAGCTCATCTCGGGTAACCACTGACCCCTGTTTGGCGACTAGGTATCGTAAGAGACGGTACTCCCTGGCTGAGAGCTCTATAGGCTCGGCGTCCCGTAAGGCGCGGTAGGCCTTGAAGTCAACGACGACGTTCGAGAAGCGAATCTCGTCGATGCTTGTGACTCGCTGAATGCGTCGCAAAAGAGCCTTAACTCGGGCAATAAGTTCAAGCATTCCAAAGGGTTTGGCCAGATAGTCGTCGGCTCCTAGGTCAAGGCCCAGGACCTTATCTACCTCACTACTGCGGGCTGTAAGAAGGATAAGTGGGGTTGAGATGCCGGCCACCCGGATCTCCCGACATGCCTGAAGCCCGTCTTTGCGGGGCATCATCACGTCCATTATTATGAGGTCTGGCTTCTGCTGGCTGATGAGGGACACGCCCTGCTCCCCGTCCGATGCGGTAAGAACCTTAAAACCCTCTAGTTCAAGGTTCATAACGAGGCTCTTACGGATAAGATCCTCGTCTTCGATTACCGCAATAACGTATCCGTCTCCCCGCATGGTGTGGTGGTCCAGGGTGCCTACATGTCTTTGGTCAATTCTATAGGATTATAACAACTTTCAAAGGACTTTTGATCGGGCCCTTCGCCTTGCTTTTCCTAGCACAGATCGGTATCTTACCAGCTCTGTTTCAGTGACTCTAATACTTCCAAGGGTTTATAGCCAAGAGATAATTTCACTCTGCGGAATAAATCTTCAGTAGAGGTGGCAGAAGTCCCACAATCCTAGTC
>JBIIEK010000073.1:0-13205 GCA_044237895.1 Bdellovibrionota bacterium | reverse complement strand
ACGTCTGATTCGTTGTGATGCTCGCGTTGATGAGGTTAAGCGAATTATCAATGCTTGAGGAGGAGTTTGAGAGGCTTAAGCTTGAGGTCTGATTTGTGGTGATACTCGCGTTCACCATGTTGAGCGAGTTATCGATACTGGAGGATGAGTTCGAGAGGCTAAAGCTTGAGGTCTGGTTCGTTGTAATGCTTGCATTGACGCTGTTGAGCGAGAGGTCAACGCTGGATGATGAGTTGGAGAGGCTAAAACTTGAGGTTTGGTTAGTAGTAATGCTTGCGTTGATAGAGTTCAACGAGAGGTCAACGCTAGACGAGGAGTTCGAGAGGCTAAAGCTCGAGGTCTGATTTGTGGTGATACTCGCGTTCACCATGTTGAGCGAGTTGTCGATGCTCGAGGAGGAATTCGAGAGGCTCAAGCTGGACGTCTGGTTCGTAGTGATACTCGCATTCACCATGTTGAGCGAGTTATCGATACTGGAGGATGAGTTTGAGAGGCTTAAGCTCGAGGTTTGATTGGTGGTGATACTGGCGTTGACGCTGTTAAGCGAGAGATCGACGCTGGACGATGAGTTGGAAAGAGTAAAGCTTGAAGTCTGATTTGTCGTAATGCTCGCGTTAATCGAGTTGAGAGACATGTCGAGGCTAGAGGAGGAGTTCGACAGGCTGAGGCTTGAAGTTTGATTGGTGGTGATACTCGCATTGATCGAGTTAAGCGAATTGTCGATGCTTGAGGACGAGTTCGAGAGGCTTAAACTAGAAGTTTGGTTTGTGCTAATGCTTGCATTAACTAGGTTGAGCGAATTGTCGATGCTGGATGATGAATTCGAGAGGCTTAGGCTTGAGGTCTGATTAGTGGTGATGCTCGCGTTGACTGAGTTGAGGGAGCGGTCAATCGAGGACGAGGAGTTTGAGAAGGAGTTTGAGGATGCTTTGTAGACAACGATGAGGCTACTCTGGTTGGAGATGGCTTCTCCAAATCGTTTTACATCGTCTTGGTTATAGCCCTCGGTGGTTCCTCGTATCCGATTGTAATCGGACTCGAGCCCCTGCATCTCAGCATCGATAGCAGCAAGCACAGCTTTGTTATAGGTTTCTGCCCGGCGAGAGGCGAGATTTTGAAGTTGCTTTACGATCTGGTCGAGTCGTTCGCCAGCGGTGTTCGCTTTGGCGAGCATATTGAGCGAGGCAGCATCGCCAGCTTGGATGTTAGTGGAGAGGGAGCTTGTGAGGCGGGCTTCAGCGGTGCTACCGAGGAGAGAGGTGAGAGATGGTAGGGTTGGTCGAGAGAAGCGGAAGCCCGCGGTCGCTCCGTTTGAGGCATTGCCGATCCGACCGACGCGCACGCCAGCTCCAGTGAGTCCCTGAAAGCCTTTGATCGTTGCCATTTCCTCGGATGTCTCTCGCCGCTCGTGAGGGGGGCCTCTACCCCCTCAAGAGATAAGTCGGCAAAAGCATTCAAGAACTTGAGAAAACGGCCCGAAATTTGAGATTAATTAATGAGTAGTTACAGGTGGTTACGACTGCGGCTTCATCGTAGTCCACTCCCTTATTGCACGCTCAAGTCCACGTATGGACTCTAAGTCTCTGTAAACTTTAGATATTGCGTTCGAGGTGAGGGTTGTAAGCCTCTTCAGGCTCGATTCATCAAGAGCGATGGCGACAGCCTTCTCCACAAGATTTTTCGGTGTCGATGCGATCAGTTCATCGCATCCCATCATGGTTAAAATTCCGCTCGTGTGTCGTGATCGCATGAACACTGAGGGTGATGTAAGGATTGGAGTGCCCGCCGCGAGCGTCTCGAGCGACGAGTTACATCCCGACCATCCGATCGTATCGAGCCCCAGATCGCATAATGACGCGAGAGTTGAAAACTCGTCTGGATTAATTCCGTGAGTGAAGAAGAGGAAAAAGTTTGGGTCCAGGTTCTTTTCCTTAAATGCTCGAACGAGTCTCGCTTTAAAAATTTCAGATGCTTCGCTTTCAGGTCGAATGGTAATAAAGACGAATTGCGCGTTCGGCACTTGAGAAGCGATCGCCGGAAAGATCCAATCATAGTGGGGAAGGTACTTGTAGGTTGTTTGGCAACACCAATATATAAAGGCGTCTTCTCGTAATCCGATCCCGGTTCGAGTGATCGGAAGAATTTTTCGGGTGGGTGGCTCATAATAAAAAGAGAGATTCGGGAGACGAACAAGCTTCTCTGAGTAGTGTTCATCGGCTCCGACCGGTTCCATCAACTCACTACTTAGGAAGTAATCTAGAGTTGGAATCCCAGAAGTTGTTGGGTGTCCCCATGACGTGGCCTGATGTGGAGCGAGGCGAAGACACGCCAGCTTGCACGTCATCGGATCCATTCCTATCTCGGGATAGATCAGAACGTCCAGCTCATCTTTGAGAATAATCGTAATCCACTCTCGAAGCCCTTTAGGGCCCTGCTCAAAACGAGTGCACAGTGACTGTGCTTCATCTGTATATTCATCCGCTCGCGCTTGAGTATGGTAGCCAAAGACCTCAAATACCTCACGGTTTAGGTGCTTAAGCCAACCTCGGACAGGTATCTTGTAGTTTGAGTGGGAACGGAAAAATCCAGATACTATGCCCACCCGAATTTTGCGCCCAGGAGTTGGCTGTCGATCGGGTAGTGGTGGAAGGAGAACGGATCGATTCATCGCATCGACAATCGCTGTTCCGTACGTAGAGTGTAGCTCCTTTGTAGGAAGGCCCTGGTAAGGGAGATAGAACGGCTGGTTCGCGCCGATAATGTTTTCGACGTATCGCAACTCAAGCAGCGAGAGGTTCGCGAGTCGTTCCGAAAATTGATGTAGTCGCTCGGTATACCGCGCCCGCACACTAGCTATCTCTTCTTCGGTTGAATAGACCGTTGGAATCTCAAGGCACGTAAGCGCAAGCAAGAGCTCAAGTCGTTCGGGATACCGATCGTACATCTCTCGAATCTGCTTCTGTCCGGTTACAAAATCTCCAATCTCAATATTAATGTTCATCAAGCCGATAAAAGCGTCTTCATTTTTGGGGTCAAGCTGTTGCACTATCTGGTATTCACGTTGCGCGCCAACTCTATCTCCCATCTCTCTATAGATGGTCGCTTTCTTGAGGTGTATTGGAATACTATCCTGCACGCTAAGCTGGGGAAGGTACGTATCCAACATAGCGAGGGCATCGCTGAATCGCCCGCACGCGCGAAGAAACTCCCCGTAATTCACTATCCCTTCTAGGTAGTCAGGCTTCAGTTCTAGCAGTCGGCCAAAAAAAGACTCTGCCTCCGAGTCCTGTCTTAAGCGAGCCAGGAGCTGGGCATAATTATGGAGGGCTCCAAGGTTTGTTGGGACGAGCTCCAGAGCTTTCTGATAGGCCTCAATAGCCCCGGAAAATCGATTGTTTCTGAACAGAGCGTTGCCCAAATTGAACCAGGCGTCGACATGTTGGTTGTTTATCGAGAGCGCCATGCGATACGCGGCCTCGGCATTTTCGAAATCACCCGTATCGGCATAAAGATTACCGAGGTTGTTGTAGGCGTCCGTAAAATTTGGATCGGCCGCGATGCATTTTCGAAATGCTTCAGCAGAATCAAGGTGCGCGCCGAGGCGTCGATATATCTCTCCGAGGATATTCCAAGCCGCCGCGTCGGTATCCCGCAGCTCAATTGACCGCAGGATAAGTTCTTTGGCGGCCTCAAGGTTCCCAAGTCGGAATTCGCAAAGGCTCGCCATCTGAGCGAGGGCGAAGTCGAGCTCTTCCTCTTGCTCAACCTCCTTAATAAGTGCGCGCGCGTCCTTAAAGTGCCCACTTTGGTATAAGTGCTTTGCGAGATCTAAGATATTTCCGTGTCGGTCGCTTTCGAGCGGCATGAGTATTCGTATCGTATTGAGCTAGCGGGAATGATTTTTACCGTCCTACTTGAGAACAATCTACAGGTAAATATCGCTCTTCGCGAGTGGATTTATCCGCCGCCGTGTTGACCGCGGGATGGGATGTCATCGACGATAACGCGCTCCATGAGCGGACCCTCGAACCAGATAAGTTGTCCGTCGAGTTGGGTAACCATATCGCCGAGAAGAACGTCATCCCAGTCTATTCTCATGTCGAGGTCGGGATAGTCATTCTCAAGGAGAAAAGCCGTTCGGGCGAGGAAGCACTGACCCGCTGGGAATACAACCTCTAGTCCAAAGGGGCGTTTACCACGCCACCAATGTTTCTTTTCACAGAATGAGTCGTACGGCTTCTTTTTGCCGCTCCACCACGTCCGATTACTGAGAGAGTGTAGGCGGCCGGCGACCTCAAAAGGGTGAGAGTGCGCTATGTGCTCCTTGGCTGCCGCAAGCCACCCGAACCTAAAGTACATATCGTCGTCGAGCGAGAGGATGTACGGTGCCCGCGCCATCCGATACATAAACCGTTGCATCCCACTTTTGTTGAAATTGAGTGGGGAGCGAATTATCGCCGTTATCGGCTCGTTCGCACACCGCCGCTCTATTTCAAGCATTACTTCATCCGATACCTGATTGCATCCAATCAAGATCTCGACATGATTGCCGATAAAAGGCTCTTTGATGATTGAATCAAGACACCGCAGGACGAGCTCGGGATGGTGTCCGTACGTGCACAGCGCAATTGAGATGAGGGGCTTGGCTTTTTCGATAGAGGCATCACGAGGGATGATCGGATGCTCAAAAAAGAGATTTCGCATCGAAGATCCTTTGAGGTTCTCGGGAAAGACGCCGAGCTCTGCCGCCATAGCGAAATCAAAATATGAGAGTCGATGAGCGATCTTTTCGGCCTCTTCTATCTGATGAGACTCGAACTCCCTGTAGGTTGAAGTTTTTAGGAGTATTGGCCCATCTTTAGGAATTGAGAACGGGCGCTGTCCATCCTGCGATGGCGAGGACGGCGCGTCATGCTTAAATGCGCACGCCTCTAACTCAGGATTGGCTTTAATGTGATTGAATATCGATTCAACGCATGAGGGAGAGGGATTGATAGTATCATCGAGTAGCAGAACATATTCCGAGCGGATATTTGCCAACATAACCCGGTACCACTGCGCCTTGCCGAAAGGGGCTTTGCTCTCCATGAACACGGCTTTTCCGCTCTTTTTATGCTCTTGGGCGCACAGGTAGCTTACATCGTATGCTGGAGCGTCGAGCGCGAAGATAAGGTCCCAGCTCTTTCCCACAGAGGGGAGGGCTAGAAGCTGGTCTATGACCTGCAGCGATTTCCGAGGTGTCTCGGTCCCGATGTAGCAGCATACGGTCAGTTTTTTATCAACGCCGGGTAAGTTCATAGCTCTCTACCACCCCCAATCTGAGGCTTTGGCCTTAGCGACAAGGATCGCGTCTTCAGTGTCGCCCGAAGTATATCCGATGTGAAAGATCTGGTCCGTGCGAGAGAACGCTCCTCCGAAATGGAGGCCATACTTCGCAAGATTCTGGGAGACGCAAAACTCGGATATTCGTCTCAGGTTTCCATCTTTAAAGACGTGTCGATAGTCATCGGGCGCTCCGGAAAGGGGACGCCATAGGTCGTGCGTGATCCTATGCGTCATGATGAAGGCGTCTACGAGCGCTTTATATCGACCATCTCTCTCAAAATAGATGTTTCCCTCAAGATTGAAGTAGAGAGGAGCATCATAGGCCATAACAACTCGGACCATATCGCGCGGCGCGTTTTCAGTTATGTCGTGCAGGTCTTTGCCGAGAACCATATCGGCATCGATGTTAATGTTCCATTCGTACGACTTCCCAGCTTCGTATATTTGAAGACGTTCATAGTTAATTGGAAAGTTGGGAAATTTTCGTTCAGATATGAGATTAAAATCAGCGCCGATTCGTTCCGCGTATGCTCGGATGGTCGGGAGCGTAATCTCACGTATCTCTGGAGCGTACTCTTGTGTCGCGAGAACGTGTACGCACTTAGTAGATTGAGCAGTCATAGCCGCGAAGCATTCAAGTAAAAGAGGGGGCACTACTTGTAAAACTGCCTACGGTATTAAGATCGGCCAGAATCCTGGTCCTCTGGAGGGGATTTTGAGGCCTTCTCGGAAACGGCGTTTTGCGCCAGGTGCGACACGCCTTCGCAGGTGTGAAATTGAAGATAGTTCCCAAGCCTAGGGCCCTCTTACGGACGGAAGGCCCTCTCGTTTAGGACTTCTTTAGCTCAGCTATCTTGAAGTCTATGGAGGCGGATTTTCGGAGCTGCGCAAGCTTTTCCATAACTGTCTTGTCATGTACATCAGCCATCAGTCGATAGCGGATCTTCTCTTTCGCCTTCTCAAAATCTGGGGCGCCGGCAGCTATATGTTCCTCAACTTTAATAATGTGATAACCATAGTTCGTTTTGACTGGCTCAGAGACCTGGCCAACCTTAAGAGCGAATGCCGCTTTTTCGAAATCAGGAACCATCATTCCTCGCTCGAAGAACCCCAGATCTCCCCCCTCGACCTTGGAGGCTGTGTCATCAGAGTATTCCACGGCGAGTTTGCTAAAATCAGCACCGGGCTTTGACGCCTTCGCGTACACCTCCTGGGCTCGAGCGGCGGCCGCTTTGTCCTGCTCGGGAGAGGCGCCTTTAGGAAAAGCAATGAGGATGTGACGAGCCCGAACCTTCTCAGGTTCTGCGTAGAGGGATGGATTCGCGTTGAAGGCTGCTTTGAGGTCGGCGTCGGAGATTACTATCGAACTCAGCAGGTCTTTTTCAATATAGCGCTCGATTGTAAGGCGCTCTTGCATATCCTCCTCAAATACCTCCCACGTTGTACCGTATGAGGCGAGGATAGGTTGGATGACGCTCTTTCCACCCTGCTCGTCGATGATAGTTTGAGCCTCTTTTTTAATCTCATCGCTCTTGTAGGAGGGGGAAGCCTTAGCCGCTTTGATTAACAATTCCCTGTCTATCATCGAGGAGAGGACGGAGCTCTTTAGCTTACCGATCTCTTCAGGGCTGTCCTTAAGCGTATCAAGCGCAGCTTTAAGGTCTGGGCGAGTGAGCTCCCTATTGATATCTCCGATTGTAATTGATTGACCATCCACGATCGCTGCCACCGAGGAGGGATCGACCGGACTTGATGTCTTTTGTGTCTCAGCGTGAAGAGATGTTGTTATTGCCAAGAGGGCGGATAGAGCTAAGCTGAATGATATCCTCTTCATACGGACCTTCAAAAAAATAGGTAGCTATGAGAGTAGTTTCATAAATCCCATCAATCAAGGTTTAATCGATGAAATAGGCTCTTTTATGCGAACAAAACTGATGTGGCAGAGCGACAAATCGTGAGAGAATGCGGGGCATATGTCATCAGATGATATCTTTAAAAAGACCCGCAAAGAGTACGAGCGAGGGGCGCTTGATGAGAGCTCCATCGATCCACATCCTATCACTCAATTTAGGCGGTGGTTCGATGAGGCTATGCAAAGTGAGGCTGGTGAGGTTAACGCGTGTGCGCTTTCAACGGTAGGTTCTGATGGAAGGCCTTCCGGTCGTATGGTTCTCCTGAAGTCTTTGGATGAGGAAGGCCTCGTCTTTTTTACCAACTACGACAGTAAAAAAGGTCGACAGCTCTCAGAGAACCCGCAAGCCGCGCTGTTGTTCTATTGGCCCTCTCTTGAGCGGCAGGTTCGGTTTGAGGGGGAGTGTCTCAGAATCTCTTCTGAGGAGTCGGACTCTTACTTCCTTTCGCGTCCCCGTTCGGCGCAGCTCGGTGCTGTTGTGTCGCTGCAAAGTAGTGTGGCGGAATCGCGAGCTACGATAGACTCCTCCTACGTTTCGCTTGAGTCAAAGATGGTCGAACGAGCTATTACTCGACCCTCTCATTGGGGTGGCTTTAGGCTCGCTCCGTCCCTCGCTGAGTTTTGGCAGGGGCGAGAGAGCCGGCTTCACGATCGTATTCAGTATGAAGTGGTGGATGGAACGTGGAAGAGGAATCGCTTGTGGCCGTAACGATGGAACCGCATATTGCGCTGCTTGGAGGTGGGTACACGCTTCAGCGGGTAGGGGGGCTCCTCTCGCCGGAATCCTTCGTTATCACCTCAAGAAATGAAGAGACGTGCGCTGCTTGGAGGGCGAAGGGATGGAATTCATTGCGAGTGTCACTCGACGAACCGGATACCCTACGAGCCTTATGGATTGCTTATCCACACCTCACGACGGTTGTTGATAGTGTTCCGCCGATTCGAGGTGCGGGAGATTCTGCACGAGGAGTGGCGAATGTGTGCGCTACGCTAGAGAGAGCTAACGTAGCGCGGATTATCTACTTGAGCACTACCGGTGTGTTTGGTGTCCGAGATGGTTCTATCGTTTCAGAGAGCTCTCCTGCACGACCGTGGAACGTTCAGGGTGAGGCGCGGTTGAAATGCGAGGAGGCTTACCGCTCGAGTGGAATCCCGACTACAGCCCTTCGACTGCCTGCTATATACGGAGCTGACCGTGGTTTGCATATCTCGATTAAGAATGGCTCCTACAAGATGGTCGGACAGGGAGATTCGTGGAGTAACCGAATCCACGTCGAGGATCTTGCCGCGGCGATCGTGAGGGCCTGTCAGGTGCCACATCTTCCGGAGATTCTTTGTGTAAGTGATGAATGCCCAGCTAAGTCGCGCGACGTTGTAGAGTATGTGTGTCAGCAGTTGAGCCTTCCAATGCCGCCCTCGATTTCGGAGCAGGAAGTGCTTTCGGCCGGCGCTTACACGATGCTTTCTAATCAACGAGTTCAAAACACCCTGATGAAGAAGGTGCTTTCTTTAGAGCTCAAGTATCCCTCGTATAAAGAGGGATTTATGGCTGATACGTGAAGGTCTTTTAGATGAAAACGTCTACCTATGATCAAAAGCCCTACGCCACGCTCGCGCTTGCAGAGGGCGAACTGAGTAGGCTTGCCGCTCTGGCGCGCCTTCAGGGACTAGAGGTTGCGGATCCCGCGCGCTGCTCGGTGCTGGAGATCGGATGCGGCACAGGAGGTAACTCTTTAGCGTTAGCCGAGCGATATCCTCTCAGTCGGTTCGTCGCCTTTGATCTCTCCTCTCGCCAGATAGATGAAGCTAAGAACCTCGTGAATCGATGTGAGCTCTCGAACATATCGCTGCACGTATCCAGCATAGATAGCTTCATCCCAGAACCCGGAACGTTTGATTATATTATTTGCCATGGGGTCTTTTCCTGGGTGTCGCCTGACGTTCAGCGGCAGCTCTTGTCACTGTGTGCTCGGGCGTTGTCTTCGCAAGGAGTGGTATTAGTAACGTATAACGTAAACCCGGGCTGGCGTCAGCGAGGCGTGTTGAGAGATGTGATGCGAAGCGGCGCCTTTTCACGTGCGCGTCACGGTACTCCGGACGAGCAGATTAAGGCCGGAGCAGATCTCCTTTCTCTCGTTACCGCTATTCGAGAAAAGGAGGACGATGTCTATGGCCGATATATGCGGGAGGGGCGTTCTCGATTGCGGGACGCACCTGCGGCGTATGTATTTCATGAGTACCTAGAGGAATTTAATGATCCGCTGCTTTTCTCCGACTTCATGAAGCTTGCCGGCGAGTATAAGCTTCAATTCCTTTCGGAAGCGAAACCCTCGATGATGTCGAGTGATTATCTTGGGCCGGAGGTTGCGCGGTATTTTGAGTCTTTGGGGGACGACATCCTTGCGCGCGAACAATGCTTGGATATTTTCACAAATCGCATGTTTAGAGAGACGGTTCTGTGTGGCGATTCCCGCATCCTGAAACGGGACCTCAAAGCAAGTGTATTTAGAGGGCTCATTTTCGAGACCGACTATCGATTGGTGTCTAATGAAATAGTTGGCGAGGACTCTAAGGTGGAGTTTCGTGAGATTGTAAGCCAAAGAGTGGTAAGAGCTCCCAAGGATGAACACGCAGAAGTTTTGGGTATGCTGGGCCGTTGTCCGCTTGGTCGAAGTGATTTCGCCCTGCTCCTGGGACAGCTACACGGCAAGGGCGTTGGGCTCGATGAGCGTGCGCTGATGGGTGTTTTGATAACCTTGTGGCGATCTGGTTTCGTTAATCTAGCTCTTCCGCAGGATATGCCGATGCCTGCTAAGGGCAAAGCCAAATGCTCGAACCTGGCGAGAGTTCAGGCGAGCGGGGATGGAGCGGTGGTCTCGTTGCTGCACCGTTCGCATCCTTTACGGGCAACCGAACGAGAATGTGTGAAGTTAGGAGATGGAACGCTCTCTTTTGAAGAGATCGTTCTAGAGGTGGCAAAGGTCTCGGGTGAGCGAGAAGCTCGAGATGCCTTAGAGCGAGTGCGTGATCTGAGTTTTTTCTTCGTGGCTACGTAGGATAGCCAGAATTGTTGGGGCGCCTCATCTGCAATACGAACCCGATCAACGCTGTAAGGAGCGCCATAAACGCCCATTCATAGACATATCCTAGATGTATATCTGGTGGCGGGGTGATGTCATAAGCGGGAATCGGATACTTGGCATCTGGTGAATCCATGCCGAAGTTTTCTGTCTTTTTTTGTCCTGTGAGCATGAGCACATCGCTTTTGCCGGCGGCGCTTTCGCGTACGATCTTGGAGGCGAGGAGGGGGTCGTCGGGGTTCTCCATCGTTTCAAGGTAGATTGGTATAAGAGGATACGGAATCTGTTTCTGTATGTTTGGAATATCAACGCGTAGCCACTGGTCTACCCAGGGATGACCTTCCCCGGCCGGTGGATCGTTAGGGGCCATGAATTTTTGCGCGGCCGAGTTCTTTATGAGGCCGAAGAAGTTTGCTTGTGAGGGCGATTGATATTTCGCTCGTTGATCCTGCCCCTCTCGTCCAATCGGCACGAAGCCTCTGTCCACAAGAACATAGCGTTCTGAAGAATCTATTTTGAGGGGGGTAATGATATGCGCCCCTGCTCGACCGTTTAGATTTCTATTGCGCAGGAGAAACTCGTGTCGAAAATCAAAGGTGCCGGATACTCTGACTCGCCGAAAGGTTTCACGCTCCCACTGCGGGGCTGTTGAGAGGAGCGTGTTGAGATCGACCGGTTCTCGGCTGAGCGTTCGTTCTAGCTCTTTGATGAGCTCCTGTTTTTGGAGGTGTCGATCCCACTGCCAGAGCGAGGCTTTGATCATGCCGATAGCGAGCACGGTAGTTACGAGGGTAACCTGCAGGGAGAATCTGAAACGCATGGCCAAATAGTAGCGTGTCTTCCCTCTTGTGGACCAGCGCCTCCCGTTTTCTAACCATCGGAAAAAGGGCTAGAATGTCGCTCGCGTAAGAATCGGCTTAGGGCGGTGTCTGTCTGAGCGGTCCCGTAGTTGGGGGTGGTTTGCGAGTTTTGATAGAAAAAAGTTGCAACTAGTTGAAATATATGGCTTTGCATGCTGTGATTCCAACCTCAGAGAGTGCTATTCTGCTGGCGAACGTACCAACGCGTCCTTAACGGGGCGCAGATGGAGGAGCTCGTAATGTTTATTATTGGTGTAGGTGCTGCAACTCCGACAACTGAGCTTTCGGAACAGTTCCTCGCTTCGATCGGTTTAACGCTTGGTGGTGAAGGGCGCGCGCTGCTCTCTCGCTCGGGCGTGGCTGGTCGCCGAGTCTCCTTGCCGCTGGAGTACATCAAGGAGAAGAGAAATCGAGATGTGCTTGAGGGGCGGGCTGTGGCAACGGTGTCGCCAACAGCGCTCGCTACTCAAGCTGCCACTCAAGCGCTATCGCGAGCTGGTATATCGATCGAGCAGGTCGGGTTGATCATCGCCGACACAGCGACTCCGTATCAAACGTGTCCCTCTGAGGCGCAACGAATCGCCGGCGCGCTAGGGATTAAGATTCCGGCCTACGATATTATCGCAGGAAGTGCGGCCCTTCCGTTCTATATCGAGCTTCTCTCTTCGTGGAAAGCGGATAGGGTTCCCGACTACGTTTTGTGCATCTCAACAAATACGCCGTCTCAACACGTCTTGTATTCGGATGATGCGCTCGCGGCGCACCTGTATGGCGACGCTGCCGCCGCGTTTGTGATCTCCCCTCGAATAAAGGGAGGGCTGTCTGTCGTTGATTCTCACATTCGTCGACACAGTTTTTTAAAGCAGAGCACTACCATTGGGCAGCATCTGTCTCTCTCGACGGACGCGATGCTGGGAGGTGATGATGTAAGGGGCCTTGTAAAAGAGGCTCTTCAGCGAGCTCCAAAGGGGATCGTACCGCTATCCGTCATTGCGCCTGCTCTCTACACAGCTGATGTTGAGAGCGCTGTTAAGGAGCTTTGTGGGTCTGATGTGCGCGTGGACTCTGGGGTTCGGGACTCAGGTTACGCGCTTGGTGCGAGTAGCGGTCTTGCGCTCTCTTCTATGTGGGATTCGGTTAAGCCAGGGCAGTATGTTGTTATGTTGCACGCTGGAGATGGTGTGTGGGGCGGAGGAATTCTGCTCGGGTCTGAATAGGTGGGGGAAACTATGCTTCATATCTTGGGCATGGGCGCGTGCCATCCTTCAACGGTAGTTGATAATCAGTTCCTTGAGGCGCTCGATGTGGGCACGAACGCGCAGTGGATTGAGGAGAAGATCGGCATCAAGACGCGCGTTACCACGCTTTCCCTCGACTACATTAAGACAACGAGAAATCAGGATCCTCGCATGGCGCACGAGGCGGCTTCGATGACGGCCACGGATCTGGGAGTTAAAGCCGCTGAGCTAGCGTTGAAGAAAACCGGGATAACCGCGCAGCAAGTTGGCATGGTGATCGTCAATTGCTGCACCCCGCGAGATACGATCCCGGGAGAGGCTGTGAGGATTGCGGAGCGGCTTGGTTGCCCGGGATTGGCTTTTGATGTCTATACGGCGTGTCCCGCATTCGCTCTGCATATCGATTTCCTCCGTAATTACAACGAATCAAAACTTCCAGAGTTTGTTCTTTGCATATCAACAGCGGTCATGACGCAGCATGTGAATTACAATGATCGGTCCGATGGTGCTATCTGGGGTGATGGCGCGGCTGCTTGGATCGTATCGCCAGTGCATAAGGGGAAGCTTGAAGTTATCGACTCCACGTATACGGCAGATCCGAGTCGTTGTGAGGCCGTAGTTGTAGATTCATTTAAGCACTTTCGCCAAGATGGTCGTGCCGTTCGGGACTTCTCCGTAAGGCAAACGGTTAGGTTGGTAAAGGCGCTTGAGACGCAATATCCGATTGACTGGAGTAGGGATATCTTTATCGGGCACCAGGCAAATCGTACGATGCTTGAGCAGATTACGA
>JBIIEK010000072.1:0-13247 GCA_044237895.1 Bdellovibrionota bacterium | reverse complement strand
CCGCAAGAGCGCTAACCCAAACACCAACTCCGAATATAAATCTCGGTTCACCCGCACCGAGCAACAGAGTCGCGACGTCCGTGATCAGGTCGTTAACCACAAACGCCACCAGCGCAACGCCTAAAAGCAGTGGAAAGAGTTTCGGATTCTTTTTAGCCAAGCGTTTTCGGAATGCACACACCACTCCCACCAACACCCCTATGAAACAATCGACCAATAGGTGCATGCGTAGAGCGGCGTCAACCGCACTCTGGACCACCAGTGATCCCGCACCGACACTCGCCAAAAAAGGGTCTTCCATCTTACGCTACCGTCTTAACTATTGGTTGGACTCCGAGCATCCCCTGCTATCATACGAGAGATAGACCATTATCTCCATCGACAACTACGAAAGACCTCCCACCACAGCCGAACAACAACTCAGGCACTGTCCGAGATCATACCGGGGACGATCGGCAACTATATCAAGAGATTTTCTAGTCCCGGGGAGGTGGAAGGCTACCTTCAACTCGCAATCGATCGCCGACCTTGATGCCAAACTTTCTTGTAACGCCCCCAGCCAACTCCACAACGTACATACTTGGCTTCCCAACCGTTCGAAGGGTCTCCGTAAGGGGCGGAACGTTCTCAAGGATTCCGACCACAGTGAGGTCTTTCGCAATAAAGAGCATATCAAGAGGAATATACGTGTTCTTCATCCAAAACGAGTGCTCCCTCTCCTCTGGGAAGATAAATATCATCCCCTTTAGGTCCTCCAATGACTTACGGAACATAAGACCGCGTGCACGCTCCGAGTCACTAGCACACACCTCCATGGAGAATTCTTTGGTGGGCGCGCCGCTAGCACTATCGACAAAGACGCCCTTAATACCGGATTGAGCGCAAGCGGAGCATAGAACGCTCAGGCCGAGCAGAGCAAAGCCGACTAGTTGAACGAACAGAGCGCTCACGGTCCGGGTTGCATGTCTTGTCATGTAGAGCTCCGGATACCCTTCACAACTTCTGTGAGCTCCGGTGCGACGGTAAAGAGATCGGCCACGAGACCATAGTCCGCCACCTCAAAGATGGGAGCATCTGGGTCCTTATTGATAGCAACGATAACCTTTGAGTCCTTCATTCCGGCGAGGTGTTGGATAGCTCCAGAGATCCCCACCGCGATATACAAAGAGGGGGCGACAACCTTACCCGTCTGCCCGACCTGCCAATCGTTGGGAGCGTATCCAGAGTCTACAGCCGCGCGAGACGCACCAACAGCAGCACCGAAGGCATCCGCGAGGGGGAACATCACCTTCTCAAAATTATCCGACGATCCAAGGTCACGACAACCTCAGCATCTGAGAGCTCAGGCCTGTCAGCCTTTGAGATCTCGTACGACACGATCTCCCCAAAACGCGGCTGCTCCTTAAGCTCTGGATCACCAGCGAGAGAGAGCTGCGCCACACTCCCTCCTCCGTCGGTCGCTCCAGCAGGGGCGAATCCCGTCGCGCGAACGGTCACCACTCGCTTAGACCCCACAAGTTCGACATCCGCGATGACGTTTCCTGCATACATTGGCCGTTTGATAGAACCGTCTGCGTTGACCGCTATGATATCAGAGGCCTGCGCAGCATCCAGAAGCGCCGCAACACGAGGCAGCGCGTCCTTCCCGGTGCTACTTGCGAGCCCGACCACGCTCGAAGCACCGAGCTCTTGAGCGGAAAGGGCTATAGCTCGCGCATACGGCTCCGCACGATACTTCTCAAAAAGCGGATCCTCTGAATAGCGTATCGAGGAGAGCCCGAACGGTACCATCGATTCGGCTGCTACCTTGGATTGAGGACCAAGGGCTATACCTACGATACCGGAATCACCCCAGGCGATTTGCAACTCACGAGCCGCTTGCAAAGCAGAAAAAGTGCCCTTCAGAACCTTTCCGTTTGAGTGCTGAATAAAAAGAAGAACAGTAGCCATACGCAACCTCGATAAACCTAGAGAACTTTAGCCTCGCCCTGGAGCGCGACGATGAGCTCCTGAACGTTAGCAACCTTTCGCCCTGCCTTACGACCGCTTGGAACGGAGAGATTTTTCACCCTAACCTTTACCTCCGGAGCGACCCCTAGAGCTTCGAGCGAGAGCTCTTCGAAAGGCTTTTTCTTGGCCTTCATCAAGTTCGGAAGCGCGGCGTATCGCGGCTCGTTAAGACGAAGGTCTGTAGAGACAACACATGGAAGCGGTATCTTAATCGTCTCCAAGCCACCATCGACCTCACGAGTTACAACAGCAGAGGAGGCCTCAATAGCAACCTTGGAGGCAAAGCATGCCTGCGGAAGATTCAGTCGACCAGCCACCAGCTGCGCAGTTTGGTTAGCATCCGAATCGATCGCCTGCTTACCAAGGAGGATCATCCCATAATCACCCTTCTTAAACACTTCAGCGATCACTCGAGAGGCGAGGTCAGAATCAAGAGCTCCATCGTGTTTTACCAAAATCGCCGAATCGGCGCCCATTGCGAGTGCGTATTCGAGACGAGCTCGAACATCAGCCGGACCCACACTTACAAGTACGATCTCCGTACACACACCTTTCTCCTTCAGACGAATCGCCTCCTCAACAGCGATCTCATCAAAGGTGTTCAAAATCCACTTAATCCCGTCAGTCTGGATCCCTTTTCCATCGGGCAGAAGTTTTAGTTTGATTTGCCAATCGGGCACGCGTTTTACTGGTACGAGAATCTTCATAGTATAGAATCTACTTCATTAACCCACGCCCTCGCTAGCAATTTATGCGCGAACGAAGGGCACCCGTTGGATTAGTTCAACTACCGTCTTAGCGCAACCGGGTATTCAATGGTGGGCACCTCGTGGCACATGTTTCCATGCGGTTGATGTCGCGGGCTCCGAAAAGCCGGCGAGGCCGCCGGCCCTCCTATCGTCTTCGCGTTAATTATGCGATTTGCCCGTATCCTCGATGACCGTTCCTGCAGGGCCTGCGGCCCGTCCTGCCGGAGGCTAGCCGAGGTGGAGGCTCGGTGCCCACGAGCATTCGGTGCCCTCGAGCATTACGTCGGAATCAGCGCCTCAGAGAACGGAGGACGCAGAAGCCTGGCCCGCCCGACCTTCGCCGACTGGGCAAGTATCGGGTGCGTCTTCTCAAGCCTCGTCAGTTGATTCAAATGATCCGCCGTCTGACTAACAAGCCGCGCGACATCACCATCGGCAACTCCAGAGAGTCGCAGAAGTCCGGCGAACTCCGGCCACGTCTCCGAGTCCATCCACGTAATGACGGTAAGAGCGGCGTCAGGAATAACCGCGACCTCAGAGGAGCCAGGGCCCTGATACTTTTGCCGTACCCGCGTTACCACATCGTTCATCCTCTTATAGTCTTGCGGCTTTATCGGATTCTCCTTCAACCGGAAGTACGGTCGGTGCGGATCTCCTGCAATACTCGCAACGAGCCCTACAAGCTCAAACAGCGCGCAATCATCGAAGATGCCATCGGATATCGCTTCACCAAGCTCTAAAACGAGGCTGGTGCAAAGCTCCGCTGCCCAATAACCCTTCTCAGTTAAGCTTCCCACCTCGACATAGCCCAACGCGCGAAGACCATCTAAACTCTGCGCGAGGGAGGTCTCCTGCTTCTTCTCAAGTTCGTCAGCGTCCCGCAACTTTCTCCGTATACGCTTCTCAACCCTCTTAAGCTTCTCGCCGGTAAGGCCCCTATCCTGGTCAACATCGCCCTGCTCGTTGAGAGCCTCCTCACGCATACGACTCGCATTTTTTCGGTCGAGAAACGCCGCGAGGCTCCGTTCAACCGTAAATTGAAGGTCATCTACGTTTCGGTATTTAAGGAGATTCAACACAGTGGATGGGGCCGCGAAGTAGCTCGATCGAAGCGGTTCAGGAGGTCGTTTTGACACCTCAAGCAGCACCCGCGCGTCAGAAAACTTACTTGGAGTGATAAGACACACCCCTACGGCATCCTTTCCTCGACGACCGGCACGACCGGCCATCTGCTGGAACTCAGCGGATGAGAGCACACTGAACCCCTCAGACCCGCGCTTACTATGCGCGGTTATAACTGCCGTACGGGCGGGGAAGTCCACACCGGCGGCTACCGTGCCCGTCGCGATCATCATCCGCAGCATTCCGCGAGACATGAGCTCCTCAAGGAGAAGCCTCCAGATCAAAAGCTGCCCCGCGTGATGGGCCCCTACCCCAGTTGCGACAAGAGATTGATATTGCGGATACTCCGTAATAAACGCCGGATCGAAGTTGTACTTCTTGATAACCGCCTGCACCTCATTCTCGATCCGTTGCTGCCCCTCCACAGAGAGCACTGCGTTTGGATTTCGCGAAAGCGCCTCGACGTCACCATCACACTGTTTACGCGCGGTTCGAAAGAGGATTGCCGGTAAGAGGTCGTCACGCTCAAGTTCGCGGAGAATGATTGATACTGGAAATTCTGGATACAACATTATCGTCCCCCCCGGCGCCCACCGCTTCGACCACCACGACCACCTGGACGCCCCCGACCCCCGCCGCCGCGGCGACCTCCACGCTCTTCCGGCCCTCGCCCGAACCTTCCTGTAACCCTCGTCCCTGAATCATCAAGTGAAGCGGAACCGTAGAAATGAGAAACCTCTGGCGACAGGTGCCCACGCTCATCACTCAAAGGAATGACCCCAAACTTCGGATGGAGAAATCCGTAACGAAGCTCAACCGGACGCTCCTTTTTCATGACGATGCGACACTCCTTATTTCGAGTCTCCTCGATCCAGGCAGCGATCTCCTCAGCATTAGAGATTGAAGCTGAGAGCATGAGTAACGTCGACGAATGCGGAGTAAGGATGATACTCTCCTCCCATACAGCCCCACGCTGCGGATCGGCTATGTAGTGTACCTCGTCTAGAATAACCAGAGAGTACCGACCACCTCCGCGATACAATTCATTACGGTAAATCTCGGTCGTCGCGATAACGATATCCGAATCACCTTCAATCTTTCGATCGCCTGTGAGTAACCCTACCGTGTGATCAGGCGCGAAGGTGTGTTGAAACTCTGTGTACTTGGTATTTGAGAGCGCTTTGAGCGGAGTCGTATACACCGCGTGTTGCCCCTTCTTGAGTAAGTTCCTCATAGCTTCAATCGCTATATAGGTCTTCCCTGAGCCGGTCGGAGCTACCACAAGGGTATCGATCCCAGCCGCAAGGTTCGATATCGCCTCTCTTTGAAAATCATCTACCTGAAAATTTCCCTTACCTGGGACGCCTATTCCCGAGAGAAATCGCTCCCGGGATTCCTTAATGGCGTTATCTTTCATCATTACTTTTTTCATCTCTACACCGTCACCGTTGGCTCAGTCGGGAGAGCTGGAAGTTCGAACCGACACGATACAAAACTACGAACAAACGCGGGCGCCGTGAGGGCGAGCTCCGCAAGGGATCCATCGAACGCGATACCACCGTCAAATAAGCCGAGTATCCGTTCAACCGAAGGCAAGAGCCGCCGCAAGTCATGGCTGACCATTACCGTCGTTGGCTGATATTCCTTATGAAGCTCCACGATCAGATCCATGATGACACTACTGGCAACGGGGTCGAGCCCACTCGTAGGATCGTCAAGCAAAAGGATCCTCGGCCTCCCCACCAACGCCCGCGCGAGCGAGACGCGACGCCTCATCCCTCCACTCAACTGCCCAGGCATCTTGTACGCGGCCCTCGAGAGCCCTACTCGCGCAAGAATCTCAGACACCTTGTCGCACACGGACTCACGAATCTCTTTCGGCAAGGAGTTCGTAGGAACCTTTCCTCCGACTAGCGGGAAAGCGATGTTGTCATACACCGACATCGAATCGAAGAGCGCCCCCTCCTGGAACATAAGACCCACATCGGCCACGGAGAGCCCCTTATCGAATACAACTGAGCCGTACTCACACTTGCAGGTTTGGGCGATAATCTTAAGGAGGACGCTCTTACCTCCACCGCTCGGCCCGATCAGCCCATTGATAGAGGCCGGCTTTAACGCAAAGCTGACGCCCTGAAGGACTGGACGGTCACCGAAGCTCCTATATATGTCGTTAACGCGTAACACTAATACCTTTGTACCCCTTCATGTAGGGAAGCACCATACACTTACCGGCAGAGCACCAAGCACACATCATGGAGACGTGAACTGGTCGCACGAATCGATGCCGATTTCAGTGCTCGCATCCTCCATGAGGGGCCCTTTAGGCCTCCACGATCCATCTCGCACCCTCTTAAGAAAGTCCTCATGATCTCGAATAGAGTTCAGTGTTAGGAGGTACTTACGCCACAATGCGCCCCGACACATCTGCGAGGCGAGCTGCTTGAACTTTCCTCCACACGAGCTCTCCTGAAAATCTTCTTTCAACAGCTCGATATACCGAAAAAGCACCTCCAGCATGAGGTCAAAATTCCCTTTTATCCTTGAGGGCTGATTATGTAGGATCTCGGAGAACACAAAGGGATTCCACATGCTCGCTCGACCAATAAAGAGCCCAGCAACCTTGCCCTTCAATCGAGCTTCAGCAGTCGCGCGACAAACAACATCACCGGAACCGAGCACGGGAACTGACAGGATTTCAGCTACCTCTTGGACGAGATCCCAGTCAGCATCACCTCTGTAGAGCTGAGACCGGGTACGCCCGTGGATAGCGACCGCCTCAACACCCTCTCCCTCCGCCATCTTTGCGACCTCGATTGCATTTCGAGAGCCCTCATCCCAGCCGGCTCGAATCTTTATGGTTAAGGGGATTGATATCGATCTACGTACTTCACGAATAATCTCTTTTAAGTGATCCGGCTGACGCATCAGCTCACACCCTCCGCCCCGTTTAACCACCTTCGGAGCGGGACACCCGCAGTTGATATCAACGACGTCTGCGCCAATATCTTGGACCATCATCGCCGCATCTCTCATCCGTGCGATATCGTAGCCGAAGATCTGAACGCAATACGGTCTCTCCTCCTCGGAGAACCTCATCATCTCCATCGTTCGCTGAGATCCCCTCGTCATCCCCTCAACGGACACGAACTCGCTCACCACGAGGCCAACCGCTCCAGGATTCAGCTCCTTCACCAATCTTCTAAATGGACGCGTCGTTACTCCGCTCATCGGAGAAAGTACGAGTCCAGGATTTACCTCAATGGCGCGGATCCGATACGGCTTAATCACACAAACACCCACGAACTTTTCTAGATAAAACTTCTATCAAGAAAGGCTTCTGAATGAAGTCCATTCCTCCCTGCTCTAGAATCTTCGAGACGACATGCTCCGAGCTAAAACCGCTCACCAAAAGAACGCGGCACGTGGGGTTCAGCTCCCGAATACGCGCGAAGACCTCTTCTCCAGAGAGTCCGGGCATCAGCATATCTAAAATAACGAGATCGAACGATCCCTTCGCTTCAGCGTACTTCTCAACACCTTCAAGCCCCGAACACGCGGTCTCAACTGAGTAGCCCAGGTGCGAGAGGGAGAGGCCCAACACATTTCGAACGGCATACTCATCATCGATAATGAGCACCCTCTCTCCGTTGCCGCGCACCGGAGCGGAGTCGTCTTCCTCACTTCCACTACCTTGATGAGCCTCAACCTCCGCCGGAAGCACGATTCGAAACGTTGTGCCCTTACCGCGCTCAGAATCGACTACTATGCCCCCACCTAACTCTTTCACGATGGAATGCACAGTGCTCAAACCGAGTCCCGTACCGCTCTCCTTCTTCGTCGTAAAATAGGGCTCAAAGAGACGGGCCTTAACCTCGTCATCCATCCCAGCTCCGGTATCCTCAACCACAAGGGTGCAGTACGCCGGAGATGGCGGCTCCTTACCAAATAAGCGCTCTACCCCTGCACGGTCACAACGAGGCTCTAGGCGAACGACTATCTCGCCACTTCCCTCGATCGCATCACGCGCGTTAACGACCAGATTTATGATCACCTGACTCAGATACGACTCCGATGCCATGACGAGAACCGGCTTTTCTGGCGGAAGAACATTCAGCCTAACGATCGAAGGGATCGCGCTCTTCATGAGGGTTGCGACCCGGGAAACCAGATCTCCCAAGTCAATACGGGTGGTAGTTGACGCCCCATCTACCTTTGAGAATTTTAGGATCTGCTGTGTGAGCGACGCCGCGCGAAGCGCTCCCTCCTCTATCGCCTGAAGGGACTCGCTATAGGTTCCGCCTCCGGGAAGTACGCTGCGAACGTATGCGAGGTGGCCGAGAATCCCGGTGAGAAGGTTATTGAAATCGTGTGCCACGCCACCTGCCAGGAGCCCGAGGGTCTCCAACCGCTGTCCGTGAAAAACTTCGCTCGTCTTATCCGATGAGAACGTCGCCAACACACGGATGAGCCGAACATCTCCATCGAAGGTACAGATTCGGACAATAAGCGGCGCCCCGCCCTTTTTACAAAACTCCGCGGAGAACTCACGATCGAGCCAGGGGGAGCGTTCTACCATCGGCCAGAATACGGAGACGGGATTATTAACCAACTCATCTACGCGAGTACCAAGCAGCGCGGCAAAAGAGGTGTTCGCGCCCAGGCACACCAGGTTCTTTCCCACCAGGCAGTGCGGCTCGGGCAAGCTCTCTAAAATGGTATGAGCAGATGTATCCGACAACATTATGACCCCTTGAACCTTATGCTCACACGCAAGCCCCTTCACGGCCCACGGGACGAACAGGCATGGCAGACGGGTGCATTCACCCACTCATTATTCACGCCACCGGGACCGATGTAACCCTGCCCCCAACTACCTAACTATACGTGTTTGTTAGTCCTCTTATCAATGGACTGAGCGCTCAGATAGAGCCTTTTACCCGAATTGGCTGCAATGCCCCCCGATCGGATGAGAGTGATAAGACATTAAGATAACCTGGTTTTTCGGCAAACCTGCCGCGAAATAGGCCGAAAAGCCCCAGTCACGCACCCACTACACCCCCAACCCACCCCTGCCAACGCGGCCAGGCGGTCGCAATTATTCCTCACCTTTTTAGTTCTCGTAAGCGAGTGATTGCCCGTGAAAATAACGAAAAACGGCCAGTTTTGACGCACTCGAACCTATCGTGCCTTAAAAAGTTGGATCCCTTTGATGGGCCATCGAATCTCAATTCCTGAGGCGGCGAACGTCGTCATGTAGTTAGGCTTGTAACCTGAAACGAATGTGGTAGGTTTTATCTACCGTGAGTATTTTTAACGGGGAGTCAGTTGTTATGTCTGAGTCTGAGTCCGGGGTCCTGAAGGGTGTTGTAAAGTGGTTCAATGATGCCAAAGGTTTTGGCTTCATCGAGCACACGAGTGGTAGAGACGTTTTCGTGCACTACTCGGTTATTTCGTCTGAGGGTTTCAAAACCCTTAAAGATGGAGAAACTGTCGAGTACGAATTGAAGGAAGGCCCTAAGGGTCTTCAAGCTTCAAAGGTACTACGTACGAAAAAGGAAGAGACTGCTTCCGGTGAGGATATTGACGCTAGCGTCGATACTTCTTCGGAGTCTTCTGAATCCGCAGAGTAAACTCAGCAGAAGTAAGAGCTGATTACTACCCGACGCGATGACCTCGCGTCGGTTTTTTTTTGCTTCGGACGGGTCATCGCTCAGCGCAAAGATCCCACATCTTACGGACACCCTGCAAAGCTGGCGACTCCTCGCTGGGATGACGGCGACGTAGGAACCCAATTCCCAATCCGCATCCAACGATACCCCTCTCCGTCTACCGCAGGACATACCCCCCAAAAGGCGTATGGCGCGGAGATCCTATCCCCGGAAGCATCGAGCAAAATCGTTCCGGTAATACCCTGATACCCATCAGCCGCTCTTGCGAAACGGTCCATGAGTGTCCACGTAGCGGGGCCAACGAGCTCGTACGCCTTTTCAAGAATACCTACGGCATCATAGGCACCGAGGGCGAAGGCGTTCGGCTCAGCTCCCCCGATCGCATCAGTTACTCGCTGAGCCTCTCCCAAACTATCACTCGGGATGGTGGTCAACGCACTCGGGAATCCATCAGCTTGATACGCGAAGGAGGCCGCCGCGGAATTCGAGACTATCGAATCAACCTGGGCGGACCCGTCCCCACCATAGAAACTCACATTCGCGGCTCCACTCTCCTCTCCGATGGCAGCTAAGAGGTTCGCCACCTCATCGAAACCGGCGACGAAAACTCCGACCCTTCCCTTGCGAGACCCGAGAGAGATCGCATTCGCCACCTGGGCGGATACCCCTTGAAAATTATCAGTCTGAGTGGTCGGATACGAGATCTCGGGCTGCGTAGCATATCCTCCTGCGGTCGCATACGTTCGTAAGGAGGTGACGAGCCCCTGATTGCCGGTATCTTCGCGGCCCACGGTAACGAAGGAGCTATCTCCCCGAGCGCGCATGAGTTGGTACACTGCGCTGCTTTCAACGACATCGGTCGGCACCAATCGATACAGGGAATCCTGGGCGATAGACAAGGCGGAAGCGGTGCTACCACTACTCACGATGAGTACGCCACTTGCGTTCGCGATCGGGAGGATCTGCCGCGCCTCTGAGCTCGTCTGCGGGCCAATCACCGTTGTGATCCCAGCGTCGACAAGAAGCTGAAGCCCCTCAGCCGCTCGAGCGGGGTCGCTCCCGGTGTCAACAACTCGCAGCGATATCGAAGTTCCTCGACCAGCCGCTTCATCTATCGCTTGCTCGATCGCCCCCTTCGAAAGATTCCCGAGATCTCGCCCAGGACCCGATAAATCAAGCAGCGCCCCAATTCTGATTGTCGCCTCATCGCTATCATGAGAGCCCCCGCCACAACCTATGCCGCACACTGTCGAAACGAGGAGTACAAGGCCGATGAGAGTTTGAGGGATCGCTCTTTTCATGCGCGATACATAGACCAGGCACAGAGACTCGCCAACGGGGAATCGGCATGGAACGGGAAAAATGGAGGTCGAGCGCGGCTCACGGGCTTGGGCTCATAGAGCAATCGGTGGCGAAACGACCACTCATACTTTCACTACCGTTCTAGGTGATTTTTTCCTACTTTGAACCAGTATCCAGGGAGAGTATCTAAATCCGGGGAGCGGATCTGGTATAGGGCAGTCTGTTTCCATCACCCCGGGCAATCACACAATTAACCGAAGTCGGTGATGCTCGAGCATGACCGCATAGCGCATAATAAGGTGATGGTTGTTGTACAACGATGCCCGTGGCTCTACACCGGGGAAGATCTCGCCACAATGGGCCTTAAACTGCGCCACCGAGTGCTTTACGACCTCGATGAGAGCGCCCCAAGCGGCTTTTCGCCCAATATCATCCTTCGAATTCGCGTGCGCCCGCTCTTCTCGGAACGTTTTATAAGAAAACGCGGAGTGGTACACGCCTGAGCTAATCGCCGCCCAAAACTCCTCTCGAGGCTGAGATTCCCAATATCGCTGAAGTGCCGAGCGATCGATCGTATCGCTCACGACGTTGCATGGATGGATATCATCCGCCGTCTGCCTCAAGAACTCGGTCACATATCCACGCACGACCCGTTCGAGGATAGAACGACCGGGCGCTATCTCACTCGTTTCCGGCGTAGGCAGCATCCTCTCTAAGAGCAAATACCTATCATCAAGAGGCATGGCAAGAGCCAAGCGCGGATCTTTACTTCGCTCGACCTGCTCCCTCAATGCAGCGACGATAGCTGTAGTAGTATCTGTTACGAACTCTCCAATCGGCAACCCGACCCGAGCATCTAGATTAAAACTAGAGGCGGAGAGCGCCTGCGGTCCATCCGCCCCACCAGCACCAGGAGGTAACGATTTTTTTGCGAAGAATCCCATACAGCCCCACTTCGTTATGCCAGCCACACCTTAGGATGTGCGGTTACACGGCGGTCCGTAACCCCTCAAAGTAACGTACCCCCTCAAAATAAGCGGAACCGATGAGAACCCGCCCCTGCGCTGCCACAATCAAAAACTTAGGCCCAACCTGACCGGCGGCACTCTCATATAACTGCAGAATCAATCGATTATCCTAGAAGGACGACCTGTTATGACCCAAGGTTATGATAAACCCAAAACACCAGTGGAATCAGCTGAGGAACACTTACTTGTGAGTAAAGCGCTACCCATATTCAGAGCCTCCTACTACCTCTGCGCATGTAGCGACTTATCACTTTTGTAGGAGGCGTATATTTTCAGTTCTCAGTCTGAAGCTTGAGGCGTTCCGCTTGAGTCTTCTGGCCTTCGTTTCTCAAGTCCCCGTTAGTATACGTCTCTTCCTTGAAATTCACCGATGGCCCCGGAGCTTGTCGTCTCTCGTTCGAGCAAGTACTCGAAGCTATTATTTCACGGTCATCAGAGCGGAACGTAACACAGCGATTAACTCTATCCTTCTTTAGTCGGATGTATTGGTTATACCGGTGGAAAGTCGTGACTGATGCGACTTTCCGTTCGCCTCAGCCCCGTCGACTGCGCCTTCTGGGAGTCGTCCGCTCCGGTGGCCCGTACACTGTGTTGCAATGCGCCATGCATGAGGCTTCAGAGCTTGGCGGATACGAGGGGAACTTAGCGCCTAGGTAGCAGCATTCGCGGCATTGCTCCCCGGAAGCTGGATATTTAGGATCCGGAGGTGTATTTGGCCTAGGTATGCACGCATCGATGGCGAAACGCGTGCCGGGATCCTTCTCGATTGGTTGTTGAAATTTCGATGAACAGGCATCTAGGCACCTTCCGTGCCATTTTGCCGTCATGTCGACCTGTTGGCCGATTATGTCGTTAGGGTCAAGATTCTTGATCCAATTTTTTATTGCGTTTTCATCAACCTCTCCGCCATCCGGACCGACAGGCTGCTCTACCGCGTCCCAGTCCCTTGCGCCATCCTGGTAAAATTTTTCGGCGTGGTCAGCGCAACAACTTACACAGCGGGGTAAGGAACTATGCCTCTCGGAGCATAAACGCTCTGTCCAGGGAGCTTCTGGAGTGGTACTCGGGGACCGCGACCTCCACCCGCACTTGTCGGGGTGCCCCATGATCTGGCAAATAGCCTTCTCCGGTGGGTTGCTGCATGGAAAAGTGATGTCTCCGATCTTAATTTTGCCAGAGGTTGTGTCCACGAATCGGCAGACTCCCTGGGGCTCCTCCACCAGATTGACTTGGTGACCGAATTTTCCTTTCGGAGGGTAAAGACCAATGGAGTAGCAGGTTCTCCCAGCTTGATTGCACTTATTAAGAAAGTCTGCGGCAGAGTGCATGCAAAAGTATTCACACGACCAATACAACCCGCCAGG
>JBIIEK010000237.1:0-3720 GCA_044237895.1 Bdellovibrionota bacterium | reverse complement strand
GTTTAATAATCCGTATCCGCTGGCGCCGCTTTTTTAGGCTTCGGCGTTGGAACTGGGGCAGGGGTCCCTTGCACTCGAATCTCGGCCAGGTTGCCCTGCTTTGTTGTGACCACTACCTGATTTGGGGAGATGAAGGTAACGAGATCGGCGAGTGGGATCGGGTTCTCGGAAACTTCTTGAAGGAGCTTCGGTAACGCGTATGGATTAATCTGGTGGGCCGGATCGTCGACCAGTTCGGTTACGCGAACCTTCGTATCTTTTCCAGCCGATACGACGCGTGTTCCGTCTCCGGATATATCCACCGAGACCACTCGTCCGTTGTGCAAGAGCTTCTTCGCCGCGAGTGTGAATCCTCGAACTTCCCACACCTCAACGTTTCCATCCTCAAGGCCGAGAGCTAATCGCTCGCCGTTGTGCGAGATGGCCATGGAGCATACGCCTCTATCGGGGAGGCGGCTTGCAAATATGGCGTTTGGAATATCTGCGTAAAATCGACCTCTGAAGAGGTTTTTGTCGAAAGCGCCTCCAAAGGCGTCGGCAGAATAGGAGGACCATCCTATTAAGTTGCCGCTCCAGTCAGCTGAGAAGAAGGCGCGACCAGCCGGATGCGGAGCGACGGTGCTTACGACCGCGCTGTGAGCGAAGTATCGCTCCACCATCATCTCTCGCTCTTCAGTAGTTGAAGATTCTTGCTCCTCCATGAACCGCCACCGGTATACGCGGCCATCAAGTCCCCCAATGACGAGGGAGGTGTCGTCTTTGTGAAAGACGAGCGATGACGGACGAGATTTCAATTGCTTGAACGAGAAGGTCTTCGAGCAGCCCTGTATGCATTCAACGAATATCCCCGAGTCAGTAGCGAAGGCTACCAGGGCTCGTTTTGCTCCTAGGGTGGCTACTATCGGCTGCTCGTTCAACTGTCGAATCAGGGTCCCCTGGCCCGAGGGGAGGTCCCACATGACTACCTTTTTATCCTTGCCGACCGTGACTATCAGGCTTGAATTCCCAGGTACCGGGCGGACTGCGAGCACCTCACCCTGGTGGGATTGTATGGTCGCTCCAGACGAGGGTTTAAGGTCCGCAAATGATGGAATGTCCTGTTCTTTTAGTATGTTGGCAGGTTCTGAGGGGGTGACAAGATCTATCGCTTGGACCGCTATTTGGCATCCGGTAGAGATGACAGCTATCAGTGCGAAAAGGGCTGTAGAGAGGCGATGTTGCATGGTTTTGTCTAGGGAGAAAAAGACGCCACTTAAACTTCCGCTGAGGGGCCCTTATGGTATAGACTAAGTCACCAGGATTTAGGAAGGTCGGGTGAGACCTTTAATTGTTTCCTCGTCCGCCGCGCTAAAAGGTCGCGAGTTGACCGCGAAGTATGGCGGCGAGAGTGAGCTGGTGGAGAGAACGGACAAGTTCCTCCAAGCTTGATGCCGCCGGAGACTGCGTCTCACAATTTCAGGGTTACGTTTTTTGATAGTCAGGCGGTAGCGTAGGGCTCCGTCGACAAAGACGATTTATAAATACAGCACCGCCAGCGGATATACGCGCTGATGTACGGGATAGAAGTTAATGAAAGCAGTTCCGTTGCAGGAAGTACCAGTTCAAGTAGATGCCGTCGAGTCGGCCGCTTCGAAAGTAGAAGGGATACGGGGAGCCTCGCTCGCTCCGTCTGAGCAGGCGACGCTTACGCAGATTATTTCGGGAAGTGACGCGCTCTCATTCTCGTCGAACTCCAAGAATAGCAGACAACTATACGGCATCGCTCTTGATGGGCTTGGCGGTCGGTCGCTTATTTTGTGCGCTTCGACCGAAGCCGCTCACGAGATCGGCGAGGTGTTCAGCGAGCTTGGAGTAAAAGCCTCGATAGCTCACAGTGTTGAGGTCTTCGCCGTTGAGGTATTAGCCGAAGCCCCATCACTCGAAAAGGGCACCGTAATCGCCCCGGTAGATGTGGTGTTGGCAGCCTATAGAGAGTCTAAGGCTTCGCATGCATTCGATCGCTGCGTTGTCGATAGTGTTGATTTAATCGTTCGTAAGGGATCGCTCTCAGATATTGAGGCGGTACTCACGATTCTTAGGGAGTTAAGGAAGGACGCGCAGCTCGTTCTCTTCGGAGAGGAGCAGTCGCCAGCCTTTGCCGCTCTTGGCAAAGGATTCCTTAGAAATCCACAAACGTGTCCTAGTAAAGGAGCAAAAGAGCAAACCATGGAACATTTATATTACGAAGTAGGAACTTCGCTGTTGGCCAAGCCGCAGGCCTTGTGTGACATCCTCGAGCTTGAAGGTGGAAATACGTGTATCGTTTTCTGTAACTCACCATCCGACGCTGATTTCGCTGATGTTATTCTCAAGAAGCGCGGCATTTCATCGATCAAGTTGGTTGGATACGTGCCTCAGATCAAGCTGAGCAAGGCGGTTCAGCAAGTTCAGAAGAAGGAGGTTTCAGCCCTCGTTCTTACCGACGTTGCGGCGCGAGGAGTTCCGCTTGAGGAGTTCCATGTTGTCGTGAACTACTCCGTACCAACGGACCCAGAGGTGTACTTCCACCGCTATTCTGAGAATGCAGCCGAGTGCAAGACGAAGAAAGTAGTCAGCTTGGTAGCTGCGTTGGATCTCTCGAATTTCCACTACCTCAAGAAGCTTGGAAAGCTCGAGTTCGTAGAGAAGAAGCTTCCTACTCCAGAGGAGTTGTTTGTGAGCAAGCTCACGCAGCTTAAGGAGCAGGCTGTTGAGCGCGCTCTCTTGAGCGACTCAGCGCTTAGCCAGCTCGTTGACCAGATTTTGGGAGACGCGAATGCGCGCGATGTAGTAGCGCTCCTGCTCCACAACACCATTACCGTACTTCCATCCCTCAAGGCTGCTCCGGCGCCGACAGAGGAGCGTGGTGAGTACGAGGGTGAAGAAGAAGAGGGGTACGACGATCGTGGTGGTCGTGGCGGAAATCGCCAGGGACGTGGACGTCGTGGTGGTCGAGATCGACGTGATAGTCGTGATAGCCGCGATAACCGAGATAACCGAGGTCCTCGCGACAATTGGTCTCAGGACGAGGATGATCTTGATGATAACAGCCAGACTCAGTTCCTCGGAGGAGGAGATGACCAGGGTGAGCGTCAAGGTCAGGGACGACGTGGTGGTCGGCGCGGTGATCGACGTCACGATGATGGCGATCGAGGCGATCGAGGAGATCGTGGAGATCGACGTGAGCGGAGTGGTCGAGGCGATCGTGGTGAGCGCGGTGAGCGTGAGCCAAGACAGCGCCAACAGCGTAAGCCGATGATCGTCGACAAAGAGGCTCGTCTCTACGTTGGAGTCGGAGCAAATCAAGGCGTTTCGGGAGAAGGTCTTACAGAGAAGGTAGTCGCTGCCTGCGGTATTCAGGCTACTGACGTGCACCGAGTTAGTGTTCGTCCGTTCTACTCCTTCATCGACGTTCCAGAGGCTGTTGCTGACCAAGTGGTTGAGAGGCTCGGCGAGAACGAAGTTGAGGGCACAGGCTCGAAGTACTACGTGAAGCGAGCTGTAACCCTCTCAATTCCACGAGAGGGTGGTCAGGAAGAATCTCAGGCAACTGAGGGCTTCTCGGCTCCTGTAGAGTCTCATGAGATGTCAGAGGATGGGCCAACCCTCCTCGCAGTTGATGAGACCGCATAGTTCGGTCCTCGTTTAGACGAGACAGTATAAAAACCCCGTTACAGCGATGTGGCGGGGTTTTTTTATGGA
>JBIIEK010000078.1:0-12753 GCA_044237895.1 Bdellovibrionota bacterium | reverse complement strand
ACGATGAAGGCAACATACAACGTTATCTTCGTAGGGACCGATTTTGACCCGCAATTTAAATCCGTCATGAAGTGCGCTTCTGCCGACGAATGCAACAACAAAATAGTGAGTATTATCAATCAAGCCACAACCTACTACGAGCGACAGTTCGGCTACACTTTGGAAGTAGCTCGTCAATACGGACCAACGACCCTCACCTCTTCCACAGACTCCTCCAGAAACCTCAACGCATTCACGAATTACAACAACGCCTATCGCGGAGACATTGTTCACACCGGCACGAGCTCGCAGCCCAACCAAGTAGATATATTCCAACTCTTTACGGGAAAAAATCTTGATGATGACGTCATCGGTCTCGCTTTCTTAGGAGTCACGTGCACCAACACCGCCTCAGACGCCTCCGACATGCTGGTGCAACACGTAGCATCGAGCTTTGACCCGATCACCACCGCTCATGAAACCGGACATACGCTCAACGCCTCTCACACAAGCTCCGGTATCATGAGCCCCTCGCTCGGAAACCCCCTTCCGACTTCGTTCAACGCAGCCAGTCGAACCGAGATAGGTAGCTACCTATCTATCTATTATGGTGAGTGCAGAGGTGGGATCAGCGAGGGGAGCAGTTCGGGAGGGGGCACTCCCGGAGCTTCACCAACTCCGTCTGGAACTCCAACCAGTTCAGCCCCGAAGAGCGTTGGCTTCTCGATAAAAAAACAGAATCGAGATACGTACACACTCAAAACAACCGTGTCATCACTCCTGTCCGCCTGCTCCGTAAAGATTAAAGCAGCCACCACGTCAGAGCGGGCCCCTAGGGGAACGGTCATTACTGAGTTTTCCCCAACAACCCTGACAACGCGATTGAGAGGACGGGTGGGCGCGAGCATCTCTCGGACAAGCGGTTCATCTAGCCTTATACACCTCTATGCCGAATATTCCTGTGAAAACGGCTCAACCGCCGAGGCGTCGAAGACCATCATTGCATCTCCAAATAGCGGTGCGCGCGCTTCTCGTCAGGTCTCGGCGCGCGAATGGATTAAACTGCTCAATAAGGCTTTCTAATAGCTGTTCAAGGGCTGAATCTTCCATTCACGCTAGAGGGAACGTCCGCAACTAGCCATCACCACAACGCCTTTCTGCTAAATAAAACGCGAGCTTTACCGGTTTTAGGAGGTATGGCAAAGTTCGCTCCATGGGAACTGACAAAACACGAACGAACATCCTTTCGCGATCACCATTTGAACCACTTCGTGGATATTCTCGTGCTGTACAGGCTGGAGACACTCTGTACATCTCCGGGACAACCGCCATGAATTATAAAGGCGAAGTCACCGCTCCCGGTGACGCCTACGAACAAACCAAAGCTATCCTCAGTTCCATCAAAACCATCCTTACATCAAGGGGATTCTCGATAGGCGACGTCGTCCGTACACGTCTGTTCGTCACCAATATCGCGAAGTGGGAGGACTACGCGCGTGCTCATCGTGAGGTTTTTGAGAACGTACGACCAGCTAGCAGCATGGTGCAGGTATCCAAACTTGTGGACCCCCGATTGTGCGTCGAGCTTGAGGTGGACGCCATCAAGGGTCTCAGCGAACAAGAGAGCGCTTCAATAGAATATTAATGTTCGGCACCTGCGGCCGGCGATGATTAGGCGATTCGTAGGCCCCGGCAAGGATCGTCCCTGGCAGGCCGACAGCCCTAGCCTACATCGTAGATGAACTTAATTTCGGCCTTGACCTCAGGATGGAGAGACTTGTGCACCGGACATGATAGGCCTGCGCGCTCAAGCTTCTGTCGCTCATGCTCCTGTAAGGAAGATGGAAGATGAACCTCTAAAGGGATAGATCCGATTCGGCGAGGCTCTGTCTGCATATGCTTCTCCACTCGCATATGCATCCCATCCACGTTAATCGAAGAACGCTCTGCAACGATAGCGATCGTCGTCATGACGCACGACCCAAAAGCGGCAGCTACAAGGTCCGTGGGCGAGAAGCTTTTTCCCTCTCCTCCATTATCACGCGGAGCCTCGGTTACTAACACTTCCCCCGATGGGCCATGAACGAGATGAACTTTTTTCTTCCCACTGTACGAACCGGTTATCTCGACTGACATAGAATGTGTTCCTGGAATTAGTCGTTGGCGTCAACGCCAGTGAAGGTGCCCGGCATACGGGCCGGAGGAGCCTCTTTATCAAACTCGTCCTCTTCTTCAGCTCCATCGGTTACAAGACCGTGGCGGTATTGATAGTACGCACCTTGGATAGAGAGGTAGTAATCCACCGAGCTCTCTTTGGCCGTCTCGATCCCCTGCAGAAGCCCCGCACGGGTGTGGACGATACGTAGTCCGAGGGCACCCGCCGCTATCGCCAACTTAGTACCAGAATCGAGGTTGGTATATCCGATCCAGCCAATCGGGTTCAGGAATCCATCTACAATCGACCCGATTCCATCACGAACATTCGTGGGCCCCCAGAAAGGCACTACGAGATACGGCCCCGCCGGCACGCCGTGATAGGCAAGTGCGATTCCGAAATCCTCTTCGTGGTCGGGAAGTCCAATATCCTTCGCTACGTCAATGAAGCCTAAAAGGCCCACCGTGGTATTAACCAAAAAACGTCCCGTGTGATCGAGAGCCTGCTCAAACTTCCCCTGGATAATGTCGCTTACCAAGTAAGACGGATAGTGAAGATTAGCGAAGAAATTACCGATCCCTTTGTATACCGGATCGGGCAGATTATCTTTATACGCCCGTGCTACCGGTTCAAGCACATGAACATCAACGGAGTCATTAAAATCGAAGATTGCTCGATTCACGGGTTCTATCGGATCGTAAGGCTCCTCAGATTCACCGAGTGCTGGTGCCGCCCCTGCGCAAAGGTGCAGGGCACACACTCCAAGGAACGTCGCGAGGGCTTTCTTCATAACGTATTTCCTACCGTTCATTCGCGGCATTTCGTCGAGCGTATTCCTTCAACCCTTCGCCGAGAACCCGAATAGCCTTACGAGTATCCGCCTCCTTTAGTACGAACGCAATTCTAATCGTACTTCGTCCTGACTCACGGTGCATATAAAAGCCCGCCGCTGGAGCGACAAACGTAGTTGCACCCTCAAAGGAGAAATCCGTAAGCATAAACGAAGCGAAATCCTCCGCGTCCGCGACGGGCAGTTTTGCGAGAAGGTAGAATCCCCCCGCTGGAGAACTCACGACTACTCCGGGGATCGCTGAAAGCGCGTCAACTGCCGCGTCCCTTCGAGTTACATACTCGGCATAAGCTCGCTCAACATACTGCGGAGATATCGTTCTCAACATATGCGCGGCGGCATGCTGCTCTATCGTTGGCGCGGCTAGCCTCGCTTGCGCGATGTGAAATGCGCCCTGCCGGATCTCCTCATTCCACGTAATGAGAGACCCGATCCTAGCACCGCACAAACTGAATCGCTTAGAGATACTATCAACAACGATAATGTGCGGATCCTTAGGAGCCAATTGGTAGATACACCGAGGTTTTCTTCCATCGTAGACAAACTCACGATACGTCTCGTCTACGATCAGATAGAGACCACGCTCACGACAGAGGTCAACCAACATCGACAGCTCTTCATCAGAGCATACCGCACCCGTTGGGTTATTCGGATTACAGAGCAATACCGCTCGTGTATAGGGGGAGATGAATCTCTCAATCTCATCGCGAGGGGGAATCGCAAACTGCTCCTCAATAGAGCACGGCAGAGGCACCAGACGAACCCCCGACGTCGCGGCGAATCCAATGTAATTAGCATAGGTCGGATCAAAGATTAGGATCTCATCGCCAGGATCACAGGTGACCATGAATGAGAAGATGAGCGCCTCACTTGCGCCCATCGTAATTAACATCTGCTGATGGGTGATACCGATGCCGTAATCTGTATTCAGAGACCTACACCATTCATCGACCAGGCCTCTATTTCCTTGGGACGTTTCGTACGCCACAACCGCGTCTCGATATTGGGCGATCCCCTCCAGAAACTCAGGAGGAGATTGGAGATCAGGCTGTCCAATATTGAGGCGATACACATGGACGCCCCCTTCTTCCGCTACCTGCGCGAGTCCAGCCAGGCGGCGAATGGGTGATGGCGGCGTTTTTTGAGCTCGATGAGAGAGTTGAATGTCTGACATAGAAAATGGGCTACACTTTTTGAAGGTCAGCGAGTAAACCGCCCTCAACAATCCCTTGCAGCATATTTCAGCCCGCCGAGATTGGGAACCCTTGGAGGGAGAAGTGGCTACATCCACCCCTTACGCTTAAAAAGAGCCAAAAGGCCTGCTGAAAGGAGCAAAATAAAGGCCCAAACAGCTGGATATCCGTAACGCCACTCTAGCTCGGGCATATAATGGAAATTCATCCCGTACACCCCGACGATAAAGGTAATTGGGATAAAGATGGTTGAAACGACCGTCAACACCTTCATGACCTGATTCAATTTGTTACTGACACTGGAGAGATACACGTCGAGCGCGCTCGCCATGATGTCTCGAAGGGTCTCTACGGTATCAATCACTTGAATAGTGTGGTCGTACAGATCCCGCAAAAAGACACGAGCCTCTTTACCAACCAGAGGCGACTCATCACGCAAAAGAGAGTTCACGATCTCTCGCGTGGGCCAAACGGACCGCCGAAGCGCTATCAACTCACGCTTAATCCGATGAATATCTCGAAGCGTTGCCACGGTCGGTTTGACCACGATCTCATCCTCAATATCCTCGATCTCCTCGCCTATCTCCTCAATCACCTGAAAATAGTAATCGACTACAGAATCGAGGAGTGCGTACATCAAGTAATCCGCGCCCAATTTGCGAAGACTGCCTTTTCCTGTCGCTATTCGTTGTCGAATCGGCTCAAATACGTCTCCCTCATCCTCAAGAAAGGAGAGAACAAACCCGTCCCCGCAAATGATACTCACGTGCTCTGCCTGAACCTTTCGGGCTTGAGAGTTATACGTAATCATCTTCACGGCGACAAAGAGATAGTCGCCAAAGTCTTCAATTTTTGGCCGTTGAGTAGTGTTAACGATATCTTCAACAACCAGTGGATGAAGCTTAAAATTCTCGCCAATGGTCTTAAGCACCTCGACCTGATGAACTCCGTCAATCGTGTACCAGGAGACTCCTTTTTGGCTCGGCTCAGGCCTACACTCGCCAGGAGCTACTATCTGAGCTGGCTCAAAGTAATCGCTCCCGTAGCGCATACGAGAAATAGACACTGGCGAGGCCTTGTCTTTTCCAACATAGACAACACTTCCAGGAGAGGACCCTACAGGTTTCTTGCTCAATCCGGCGACGATCGACACGATGATTTTCCAAAAAAGATCGCTGCGCGTTCACCGCGCCCTGTCCTACGATGCCATACGCTCGCTCGATGCAGTACCCCGAAAATCAATCCTTAGGAGTCGGGCCTTCCGCAACTAAAGCGGGAAACGTCGCCGGGCGATCGCTATTTTTGACCTCCTGTTCCTCGATAGCGAGAAGGAGCGCGTAAAGCTGTTTGTCCTCTACAACCTCTCGCCCCTCGTGAACAAAACGCACTTGATTGGATTTTATTGCTGACCCATTTATGGAAACTACTACCGGTCCTGGGCGCTTACGATTGGGATTTGTGATTCTAAAGAATCGACGAGCATACAAAGTCCCACTTCGTCCTCGACCAAACATTTCGAGCAACCAAGACGGACCCTTACTGAGGGCATAATCAAGAGACGCAGCCAGACTTGATCGGCCGCCCGCGAGACAACAATCGATCCCCTTGTCACGCTCAGATAGCACGAACCTCAAAAACGTGGCGCACACACCGCGCACCCCTGATGTCCACTGAAAGCACCCACACTCTGAAAAAGCCCCCGAGGTCTTCCCCCTTACGCACACTATCGGATCTCGAGATCCTACGAGAGAGACCTGCGAACGCACCAACTCAATATGAGTAACTCCCTCAAAGAAAAATGTTACAGAACTCTCCTGCATGGCCCTCTCCCACAGACGTATTCGATGACATTCTGCAAGAGTTGCGTCAAACCTCCCTACTGCAGAGTATTCTGAACGCGATTCGGAGATAATATCCTCCGTGATATCAGATAGTCCTTTATCTCAGCGGAATCTTTGGACCTCTCGAGCAATCCCCTCCCCCAAATGCAAGGGTACAGAAGCGAGAACGAGCACGAATGCTGCTGCAGAGACACGGATGCGCCTAGCGATCGACAACACCCGCTGAAGTCAGCGACATACCGATCCTTCTCCGCTTTTAACGCCACTGGCACTCATACAAGCCACCCACGACGCCGCACTTTTCAAGCCGCTTTCTAGCGGGAGGCCCTATTTATTTAAACTCCTCATAAACGACGATGACAGGTCGTTTCGCCTTGCTATCGAGGCTGAGGTGGACTTTATACTCAGCGTTCCGGATTTGAAGCTCGAAGATGGCAGGAGACCGTCCCCCCATCCAACGGAAGTTTTTAATGTGATCAAGAGCAACTTGCCCGGGATTTTCTCCTCGATCAGATCTGCGTTCGCTCATATCACTTCTCCGGTGATTACAAACACCACCCAGGATCCACCCGAAGGCTACATATCCACGCGGATTCTTAACGATCTCATCGAAAGAATGCGCGATGATATCGTTCACGGCCTCTCGAAACGCTGGTGCCGACACAAGCCGAATCATTCCTATATGGAGCTCTCCATGACCTGACTCCGTTACATAAACCTGAATGCTTGCGGGACCTGAATTGAACGCCTGGACTCCATCAATATCTGGAAGAACACATCGACCGCGCCCATTGACCACGTCGACGTAGAGATGATACTCCGGCTGGCCTTTCCCAACGGCGACTACAGGGTGGAGCATTCGACACGTCAGATCCTCCAGCATGTCGGCCTTGCCGAACATCGTCAAAGTGTCGGCAAGCGTCCTGCGAAAATTCGTCGCAAGATTTGCAAACATCTGAGGCGCCTCTGCATTCATCGCCCGTTTATCGGTAATCAGTTCGTTTGAACCGATGAAGGCTCTTCTGCAATTCTCGAGATATGCATCTAAGAGGATTCGATGGTGTGCGATTCGCGGAGCCGACGGAAGGATAATATCTGAACTTTCTTGCGGAGAGGATTTGGGTTTTCGGCCATCTCCTTCGGGAGAGGGCACATCGTTACCGAGAGTCACGTAGAAGCCTTTACACCTTAAAGTCTTGTAACGAGAAGCGACGATACCGCGAAGTCGCTGCTATTCCTGCCTACGCTATAACAGAGGTAACGAACGACACCAATAAAAAAACGGATAGGTGCGAGTATTATGCTGAAGCACACCCTGATCGAATCAGTATCAATCGGAGATATCCTCACGCCCTCGCCTATCGGCGCCCTCGTGCTAAGATGCGAGAAAGATATGCCCACGACTCAGCACCACGGAGCTTCTCTCGTACAATTCGCAACAATGATAGGCGCACTCTTCGTGAGTGAGGCTACCACTCCGTTCTCATTAAAGGCCGCCGAAACGATTCCAGCACACATCCCTAGCCTCCCTCCTCCGCGGACATGTGCGCCGGAGGACAGGGCTCCCTTCTCAGAGCACGAGCTTGCTCTGCTCTCTCCTTACCTCCACCACCTTCCAGCCAGGGCTCTACCTCCTGAATTAACGAAGGGTCTCATCCTTGAGGGCAAAATGAGTGCCCATCGAGATGGAATCGTCCTCGATCAGAAGCACCTCATATTTGTTTCATGGGACGCTCAAGGCGTGCTCTTTCAAAAAAGCGCTTTGCGGCAACCCAGCAAAAGTCACACGGGTGTAGTAGCTCTGTGCACGAAAGTCATCGCATCAACCTCAGCATCAGGGGAGCTCGCACACACCGTGCAGCAGATCAGCACACTTATTAGCTTTCTCCCAACATCAGTGGATGGCATACAACATCACGTGCGAGTAGATCCTCATACATGGCTCGACCGGCGCGGGGTTAGGGGATGCAATTGGCAGGGGCTGGACTTTCTCTTCAAGCCCAATAACTACCTACCGGACGCCTCAATCACGGTGTCAGCGTCCCGATTAATCCCGGTAAGCACGCAGGTATATCAAGCGACGATTCGAAGAGCGTTCGCCTTAGACCATCAAGGAAAGCCCTATCACGTCCTCTCATCAGCGACCCCAAACCAAGACACCGAGAACTGCATCACGGGGGTAGCTGGAATCCTTGACGAGATACCCGGCGCGCGGAGACTCCACTCGACGGGCCCCCTACGGGGACAGGAAGCTACCGACTATGTCGCTCGTTACATCGTCGCAGCTGACGGACTACAGCCCAACAGCCGAGGCTACTATGACGCGCCTCAGGACAACTGGATCATGAGAGAGTTCCTTCGCGCAGTTCCCTCGGCCCGAACGGGGATTCTTTGGTATTCTCTTCATCGAAACTAGCGGTATCCAGTCGACGAGGCCGGCGCTGGGACCGGATGCCCACCAGATACGAATGTCGCGTAGCAAACATCTTTTCAACATCCTGCGACGTTTCTCGACAAGGTTTTACACTTCTAGCCTTTGATAGCCCATTGAAATTCGTGGTACCTTTACCTTCTAATAGGGGCATAACCAGCCTCGTTCGGCACAGGAATCTCGTATGACACCATTTTCACTCGAAGAGCACGGAATAACCGTTAAAACGGTACACAGAAATCTCGCTCCGTGCCGGCTATACGAAGAGGCTATCCTACACGAACCAGGCACCCGCATTGCCGACTCGGGGGCGCTCGTCGCTTACTCCGGGGCAAAGACCGGTCGCTCTCCCAAAGACAAACGAATCGTCAAAAACGATCCCTCTCAGAAGGACATCTGGTGGGGAAATGTAAACGTCGCTCTCGAGTCGAACATCTTTGACATTAATCGTGAGCGCGCAGTTGACTACCTCAACACACGAGACACCCTCTACTGCTTCGATGGATTCGCGGGATGGGATCCCGAATCGCAGATCTCGGTTCGCGTCATCTGCTCGCGCCCCTATCATGCGCTCTTCATGCACACGATGTTGATTCGCCCCACTCCCGAGCAGCTTCAGAATTTTGGAAAGCCAGACTTCGTTATCTTCAACGCCGGAGAGTTCCCCGCCAATCGACACACTCCTGGAATGACCTCAAAGACAAGCATCGATCTTAACTTCGAGAAGGGAGAGCTCGTCATCCTCGGCACTGAGTACGCCGGCGAGATGAAAAAAGGCGTCTTCACGGTCATGAACTATCTCATGCCTAAGAGAGAGGTTCTTTCGATGCACTGCTCGGCGACAGCGGAGAAGGGCAATGGTCGCTCTAGCGTACTGTTTGGACTCTCGGGCACCGGAAAAACCACGCTATCAGCCGATCCTAAGCGGCTTTTGATCGGCGATGATGAGCACTGCTGGAACGATAAGGGAATCTTCAATATTGAGGGGGGTTGCTACGCGAAGGCGATCGACTTAACGCCGGAGAACGAGCCTGACATCTTCCAAGCCCTACGATTCGGAGCAGTACTTGAGAACGTAGTTCTTGATTCCGAAAATAGGTCTGTGCAGTTTCACGACAAATCGATCACTGAGAACACTCGCGGCGCGTATCCGATCGAGTTTATCAAGAACGCAAGGATTCCGTGCGTTGCCGGACATCCGTCAGATATTATTTTCCTGACCTGCGATGCTTTTGGAGTCCTTCCGCCCGTAAGCAAGCTCTCAACTGCTCACGCGATGTATCACTTCATCAGTGGATACACAGCGAAGGTGGCAGGAACCGAGGTAGGAGTTACTGAACCAACCGCTACGTTCTCTCCCTGTTTCGGTGGGCCATTTCTTGTATGGCATCCCGCCAAGTATGCCGAGCTTCTCGCAGAGAAGATGAAGCAGCACAAAGCCAATGTGTGGCTCGTCAATACCGGTTGGACCGGCGGCGCATACGGAACGGGCTCTCGCATGAAGCTTAGCCTTACCCGAAAGATTATCGACGCCATTCACAGTGGCGAGCTCGCCACTGCCTCGACTCAGCGCGATGCCATTTTTGGATTCGAGGTTGTGACGTCGGTACCCGGAGTGCCCTCCGAGGTCCTTATTCCAAAGAATACCTGGAAAGACCCTGCAGCGTATGAAGCGGCAGCTAAAAAGTTGGCTCAGCTCTTTGTGAACAACTTTAAGACCTATGCCGATGGGGTATCAGCAGAGGTCCGCGCGGCGTCGCCGGTCGTGTAGGATAGCGAGTTCGCATACTCACCCCAGGAATCAGGGCAGCTCCCCCGTTGGCACTGTGTTGCGGCCCCCAAGTGCCCCGGCCTGGGGATTTTCAGCGGTAAACCTTTGCACCTATCCCCGAACAGGATTATGCTGCACCAAACGTAACCTTATCTCTCATCCATGCGATCAACCAACGCCTCAACGCTCCTCAAAGAGATAACATCCAAGAAGAGCTGTCCGTTATGCATCGCCATCACCTCTCCGGATCGCGTACGGTGCGACCGCGCACTAAAATACCTCCTCAATCACTTCGCTGGTCCCGAATATCGCCCACTCACCTTCACCTTCGGGGAGCAAGGAAGGGCAAATATTAATAATTTTCTGGGCGACGTCAGTGAACCATCCCTCTTCGAGCCTACTCGATACGTCGTTATCCGTGCGATCGAACAGGCGAAGGCGGTAGATCTTGAGCCGATATCAAACTTTCTCGCCCGCACCATTGAGGGGGTTCACCTCTTACTCGTAGGAGCAGCCCTTCCGAACAGCCCGAATTTTAAGAAGGCTCTCGAAAAATACGCGACCTCTCTTCCCTTCGAGGAGCTCAAGGGCGCCGAGCTTCGTCGATGGACCGAGCGTGAAATGAGACAAGGTGGTATCGAAGGAGCTTCGGATGAGCTTGTCGAACTCGCCCTCTCCCTTGCGCAAGAGGAGCCTGAGGCAGTTTCGGCACTCATCGAAAAACTTTCGCTCTATTTGAACGGGGAGAAGGCTACCACGGAGACGCTTCGTTACCTCGTCCCGGGCCGTGCATCCGGAAGCGACTTTGAGCTCGCAGATACGCTCTTAAGTAAAAAGCGGGGCAAGGCGGAGGTCCTGATAAACCAGCTCATGTCACAGGGCTCAAGCCCCTTCATGCTGATGGGTCTCCTCACAAAAACATTCGTTTCAATGTACCGCATCCGAGCGATGCTCGACCGCGGACTCTCACAACAAGAGATTCGAAGCGCTCTAGGGATCTCACCGTGGCTTTTCACCAAGTACATCCCGGTAGCACAAAAAACCACCCTTTCTGCGCTCTCCTGCCACTGCGAAGCACTTCTGATTGCTGATTTTCGCCTTAAAGATCGAGCTATCGGGCCTGCTGCGACACTCAGCTCACTGGGCAATCGTATATCTCGCAACGCATGAAGGGCTCCTCGATAATGCATCCTCTTCTTAAACCTCTCCTCATAGCTCTGGTCGTCGTCGCGGCAGTCACCACACCCGCGGATGCAAAACCAAAGAGGAAGAAACCGCAACACACCGCGCCACCAAAACAGACCAAGTACCTTGGAAATCCCCACTCGAAATATCGGGGATGGGATTATCTCGTGGCGCAACTTCGAAAAGCGGGCGTTAAGGAGTCGGATATCGTTCTTATCTACCAGCACCCTAAGATGCCCCGCTTCAGCTTTGTCCCTTTCAAGCTGAAGCCCCGCGAGTCACACTCGATCTACACAACCTTTCATAAGCCCTTCTTTCAAGAGCTAGGAGCGACCTTCATTGCAGAACATCCTGAGGATTTCGCTCGAATGGAGCAAGAATTCGGAGTTCCGCGTGAAGTAGTCACCGCTATCATGGTGATTGAAACGCAGCTCGGGCGACACACGGGTGAGCAAATGATCGCATATAGACTCTCTCGACTCGCCTCAGTACTCGACCCAAACAATGTAAGGGAGAATTACCGGCAACTGCACGCTGCGGATTCAACCGTTACGATGCACGCAGTAGAAGCGCGCGGGCGCTACCTGGAGGATACCTTCCTGCCAGAAATTCCCGCGCTCATTGAGGTCGCGAAACGAAGTCGGGTAGGATCGCTCAACATCAAGGGATCGATCGCTGGAGCGTTCGGAATCCCTCAATTTCTTCCAACCGCGTATATGAAATTCGGCGTAGATGGGGACGGCGATGGTCATGTATCCCTTTATAATAAGGTTGATGCTCTCTGGTCCGTCGGAAATTACCTCTCGAATTTTGGGTGGAAGGAGGCAAAAACCACCGAAGAGCGGCGCAAAGTCATCTGGAATTACAACAAGAGCGACGCGTATATCGACGCGGTATTATTGATGGCCGAGGGAATTAGGGCCCGGAGAGAGCACGAATAATACGGTCGGCATGTCGCGACTCGCGCACCTGCGGCCGGCGAGGCCGCCGGCCCTCCAATTGATCCCCCAACAATTATGCAATTCACGGAGACCCGCGACATGCGTACCTGCGGCCGGCGAGGCCGCCGGCCCTCCAATGGATCCCCCAACAATTATGCAATTCACGGAGACCCGCGACATGCGTACCTGCGGCCGGCGAGGCCGCCGGCCCTCCAATGGATCCCCCAACAATTATGCGATTCACGGAGACCCGCGACACGCGTACCTGCGGCCGGCGAGGCCGCCGGCCCTCCAATTGATCACCTCATAATTATGCGATTCACGGAGACCCGCGACATGCGTACCTGCGGCCGGCGAGGCCGCCGGCCCTCCAATGGATCCCCCAACAATTATGCAATTCACGGAGA
>JBIIEK010000037.1:0-20413 GCA_044237895.1 Bdellovibrionota bacterium | reverse complement strand
TGACGCCCTCTCAGGAACCACATCATACCAACTTGATGCTCACTACATCGGACTCCCGGATTGGTTAACTGGACTCTTCGCCGGCAACGGTGGCTTACAAGGAACCCTCGGCAGTCCAATCATCGCCGGCAACCTCTCCAGCTCACCAGAGGCACCCCTGACACTCGCCTTCCCGCATGCCTCTCCGATCTCACTCTCATCACTCACCAGCGAGGTAAAGGTAGATCTCAACCATGGCGATCCGGTTGTGACACTGAAGTCGATGAAAGGCACCGGAGAAAGATCTTCTCTAACGGGCACTCAGCCACTCATATTTTCCGATGCAGGACTCTCTGCGGGCTTCGACGTAACGCTACCCGACTTCGCGTATGGCCCGTTCTCGGTTACCGGGGCCAAAGCGAACCTCTCAATCAAACCCCTCGGAGACGGGACGGTAACGGCGATCCGAGCGGATGTAGACAACCTTCTTGTGCAGGGAACCTCCCTCGGACCGTCCAAACTCTCCCTCGATATAAAGCCTAATGCAGTTGACGTAACGGTCGATTCCACTCACCCCGCACTCGGCTCACTTCACTGGGAAGGATCGATCCTTCTGGATCGGCCGGAGCCGTTTCTTAAGGACGGAATGCTGGTCCTCCATGAATACCGTTATCCGCTTGCGATTCCAGTCGATCCAAGTCGCTTGAGCCCAGTCTCGCTCTCAATGACCCTCCCACTTTCGGGCCCAGTGGATCTAGCCCGATTGAGTGGTGAAGGGCTTACTACCGTCGGATTCCCAAGTTTGCGAGGGGGAATGCCACTGAGCGGTAAAACGACCCTTAAAGACGGAACCCTCACCGTTGCGTTACCGACCTCTGCTTACAAGGGATCGGCACAGCTGAAAGTAGACCTCTCCAAAACCTTGAGCGGCAAACTCACCGTAGCGTTACCCAAGGTTCAGCTCTCGCAATTCCTAGAGGACGCAGACTGTGGAGAGATCGACGCATCTCTCGATTACGCGTTTCCCCTCTCTGCGCCACTAGGGGGATCCGGCTCTTTAACGATGGGAGATTTAAATGTCGGTTGCGCACCGTACATCATGCACTTCCCCAAGAATTCAGTGCTGCCTATCGTCGATGGCGCCCTCAAGTTTAAGAATACGGTCCTCTCAAGTGGTGATTCTGCCCTGGAATTGAACGGCAGTATCGGATTTATTCCCGGAATGGATATCTCGCTCACCGGAGATCTTCACTTAAGCTCGCTTCTTCCCCTCCTTCCCTCTGTCGATAATCTTCAGGGGCTCCTTTCAACAAAGGTCTCTCTTAAAGGCCCGATAGCGAGTCCCTCATTCAGTGGCACGGCGAAGTTGGGTAACGGAGAGCTCGCCCTGGAATCTCCCGATATCGGAGCACATGACGTGAACGGAAACTTCACTCTGTCGGGCGATACTATTCGCATTGAGAACATGACGGGATCGGTTAACAGTGGCTTTTTCTCAATAGATGGCACCCTCCTTCCCTTTAACCTCGCCGATTCGCGAGTAATGGCAAAATTAAAAGAGGTAACCGTCGAGCCAATCAAGGATGCCTCGATCACCTTCTCGGGCGATCTGGCTCTCGGCCCCAATCAACAGAAACACCAATCGCTTTCGGGCACCATTGCGATCGACTTCGCTGAAGTATCAAAGGACTTCGATCTCAATCGAATCCTTGTTCAAACTATCAAGGGCTATTTCCTGCCCTCTCGTATTCAGCCAAAGGTGAGCTCCAAGCCGGTTTCCATCGATCTCGATGTTAACTTACAAGCCCCTCGAAATATCTTTGTACTGACTCCCTTCTTCAGCGCTGAGTTGAATACAAACATCCGAGTGGCAGGCACAACCTCAGATCCCGCGCTCTCAGGCTCCATGCAGCTCTTAAGTGGCTGGGTAGGACTGAAAGGCAATCGCTTCGATGTCACCAATGGAAGTCTGACGTTCAGACCTGGCTCACTGACACCACACCTTGAGATCGCAAGCGAAGGCGTTCTGCGAGCTCCAACAGGAGAGAGCGTACTCGTGCTCCTGGAGGCATCCGGCCCCCTTACCTCTCCCCGCATATCGCTCTCATCTGACCGCGGGCTGTCACAGGAAGATCTGCTCCTTCTCATCACATCATCTCGTTCGTTGACGAGCAGAACCATGGCGAATCGAGTAGGACTGCAATTCGGAGAGGACCGGCGATTTTTCCTCTCGCAAGATTCCTTCAGCAGCTTGAGCGCGTTCTTCGACAACCTCACCAAGATCGATACTCTTTCATTCGAACCGACCTACAATCAATACACCGGGCTCGTGGAGCCCGCAGTCGTAGCTCGAAAAAATTTGGCTTCAAGACTAGAACTCGTTGGCAATAGCCTTTTCAGCACGGTGAGCAACTCGCGAGCAGGCGTTGTGTATAACCTTACTCCTGTCTTAGATATCAACGCGTTTGTTCAATCTGTCAGCACTCAGCAAAACACGATATTTAGCTCAGATCTCACCTACACAATCCTCTCTGAGCAAGCCTCGCTGGTCGACATCAAGATAGAAGGTTTAAAGCAACTTGACGAAGAGACTATCCTCAACGCAGCTCGTATTGGGCGTGAATCTCGACTACAGCCTGATGCCGAGAGCCTCTCAATGGTTCGCCGAGACATCCTGGCGTACTTGACCGATCAAGGTTACCTCGGAAGCACGGTTGAGATCTCGTGTCCCAAGGCGACTACCCACTGCGTCGAGCTTAACATTGCGATCTCGGAGGGGCCTCAATACACTATCGATTCAATTGTCCTTGAAGGGCAAACCCTACCAGATCCAGTTAATCACCTGGCGCAGCACATAACGAAACTGGGCGGTTATGCTCTTGGAAGCACCCTCGCCGAAACAGAGCGCCAGCTCGTCTTAACGCTTCGTAATGAGGGGTATATTGCGGCGAGAATCACTCCAGTCTATCGCAAACAAAAAGAGGGATCCTCCGTAGCTCTCGTGATAAACAGCGACATTCGGGAGCCAATACAATTCATCTTCACCGGCAACACCGTCTTCACCGCCGAGCAGTTCCTCAGTTCCATCGAGCTCTTTACACGCAAGAGGCCCTTTGGAAACAATACCATTAAGCTGCTCATGCAGAACATCGAACAGATGTATCAAGCGAATGGGTATCTCTTCGCTCAAGTTACCTTCTCCGAAGACCGAACGGATCTTCGTCGCTTAGTCTACACGATCTCAATCGTTGAAGAGGCTCAGACGAAGGTTCGAGAGCTGACCATAACGGGGAACGAGGCCCTCTCTCTACGGCAAATTAAAGAGAGCATGAAGACACTCGGCTTCGGTGATAATGTGGGGCTACTCAAACCCACGTTCGCAATTCCGGCCCAACTTGATACACTCAAGGAGATCCTCAACTCCGTCTTCCAGCAAGAGGGCTATCCCGAGGTATCAGTCGAGTATGCTATTACCCCTGTAAAAAATGAGGACTCCCTCGACATAACCTACACCATCAAGCAGGGCGCTCCACTTCAGATTGCGGGCCTTTCGATCATACATTTTCCGTCAGGCGTGCCTCTTCCGACCCAACCTCAGTCGCCGATATCACTGCCACGAATTAACCAATATGTAGAGCAGCTCGTTGAGACTCTACAAGATGAGGGCTACCTCTTTCCGACTATCACCACCGAGCCTCTGCCCGATTCTTCGACGATCGCCGTTACAGTCACTCCCGGCGAGCGTTGCATCATCTCAGCGGTCACTATTGAAGGACTCACTCGCATTGAAGAATCTGTCGCTCGCCGATACATAGCTCTTCGGGTCGGAGAGGCCTACCAAATCGAAAATGTGAATGAAACAAAGCGCCAGCTCTTACGCTCAGGCCTCTTCTCGAGGGTAGAGGTAGTACCGACTGACGGAAAACTTGCGTCTGCGACAGAGGCTCTCACCGTAAGACTCGTTGAACGCCCGCTTGAGACTCTTGAGGTAGGAACGGGTGCAAATTCAGAGTTTGGCGTCCACGTGTTCGGAGAGGCGGTCGATAAATCATTCTTCTCAGACGGCCGAAGCCTTTCGACGAGAGTCGATACCTATTTCGATCAAACCACAATTAACCCATCCGGCTCTAACAACATCAGCCAAGGATTCGCAAACCTTCGCTACCTAGATCCGTTCTTCCTGGACTCAGAATATCAACTTACTGAGGAGGTACGCTTCCAACGACAAGAGCTCTCCACTCAGGAATTCAATCTCGATCGACTTCTCTTCGCGTCATACATCTTTCGACAGTTTGATTCAGGCGTCACCTTTACGGGAGGACACTCCCTTGCTCTAGACAATCTCGTCGACGTCACTCCTGGCGCCATAATCACCCCACTCGACGAGGGCCACGTGCGACTAAGTTTCCTCTCTGGCGTACTCAAATTCGATCGACGAGACGACCCTTTAAGCCCTCACCAAGGATACACCTTTACGCTTGAGCCCCGCCTCTCCTTCCAGGAGATAGGATCAGAGGCTAACTTCGCGGCGATAACGGCCCGTTCGACGGGGATCGTACCCCTTGAAATATTATCTCCTCGATTCTCGTTGGGGCTCGGATTAATCGGAGGTATAGGACAGCCATGGGGCGATACGGTCGAAATACCTATCACCCAAAGATTCTATACTGGAGGTCGTACAACCGTTCGAGGTTTCAAAGAGAACTCTCTTGGCCCTGAAGGTGACGATGGCGCAGTAATCGGAGGCGATACGCTCTTGAATCAAAGGAATCAATTTCAATACCTCGTCAACGATTCATTCAGCACTCACCTCTTCCTCGACCTCGGTACGGTATGGCTTCGCCACGAAGACTTTAGGATCTGTGACATGAGGTCCGGTACTGGTGTCGGCTTCCAATACCTTTCACCTATCGGCCCTATCGGATTCGATATTGGACACCCACTGGATCGCCAACCCGGAGAAGATAACTTCCGAATACACTTCTCAGTAGGGAGTCCGTTCTAGAAAACAGCCGGCCTAGCGGCGAATATAAAACGGGCATGCGTACCCGCTGCTAAGGGGCGCGCCCGTATTTGCGAGACCATCTAATTGTTCGTATCATCCCTCTATGCGGTGGCCAGCTCTCCGGATTTTTTCCGGCACAGTAAAGATGAGCAGACAGGACCGATCTCCGCAGCCACAGCATCTTTTCTTTGTCCCTTTGATGTTTTCACTATGAGCACACCACGCCACGTTACCGAACAGACTCTTAATCGAGCATCATTTATCGCCATGGCGGTCATAATGATATCGATATTTCACTTCGGACTTGGAACTCCCTTTGTCACCCTACTCTTCGGATATCTAATACTCCATTACATCGGGAAGGTTCTCCCCAAGAAGGTCGCGATACTAGCGTTCTCCGTATTGGTGTTCTTCCTGTTTTATCTGTTCGTCCACTTCGTTAGAGAAGCTGTCCTCGCGTTACCAGCGGTCGCGAGCAAGGCCGTCCCAACTATTTTAGATTTCGCCAAAGATTGGGGACTTAACGAACACTTTGACGACCCAGAGAGTCTGAAGATTTACACTATTCAACAAATCAACTCGCAACTTCACTTCCTAGCGCGGTTCGCTCAATTCTTTACGAAAGAGTTCGTCTACGTGATCATAGCGTTAGTGGGTGTATGCGGGATATTTTCAAGTGGCCGAATAGACCTTGGCACGGATTCTTACTCTATCCGCCGAAACGTTTACTCAGTCTTCGCGAGCAAACTCTCCGAACGATTCCGGAATCTATTTGATAGCTTCCGCACTGTCATGGGAGCTCAAGTTGTTATTTCTGCGGTTAATACATTTTTTACCGGACTCTTCGTTCTGAGCCTCTCCCTGTTCGGGGCAAAGATGCCTTACTCTTTCCTTATTGTTGTAGTCACTTTTCTATGCGGACTCCTTCCGATCATCGGAAACTTGATAAGCAATACTATTATATTTGGTATTGGACTAACGCAGTCGATGCGGCTCGGCATCATCGCGCTCTCCTATCTTATCGTCCTGCATAAATTTGAGTATTTCCTTAACAGCAGGATCATCGGTGGGCGAATCAAGAACCCTATGTGGCTCACTCTCCTCAGCCTCCTGGTTGGAGAGCGACTGGCTGGCATCCCAGGGATGATTCTGGCGCCAGTTATTCTTAATTATGTAAAGATTGAGGGCGCAAAACTGCAGGTCGAGGACCCACCGCGCCGCGACGCGTAAACACCTAAAACAACTTGCTTTTTGAAGCGCCTTGCGGGGAAAGATTTCGGGGCAGGAACCCCTCACAAGCCCCCTCCCCCAAAAATAGTGAAAACCTTCTCATAACCCCTGCATCATACAAAATACGTTTCGAGCTTTCACTGAAGTGGGTGTTGGGTAACAACCCTCCTCTCTACCAAGGATGGGCAGCTCGGGTGGTTTTAGAGATAAGGAATAGTTCTCTGGGGTAATTATGTTTAGTACAATCGTAACTGATGATACTGGATCAAAGTTAGCGGTTCTTGAGAAGGTTAAGTGTCTTAATGACATCAACTCGACTACCGATATTATCGTAGTCAGCACTGAGGCTCAGCCTTCCGAGCTAACAACTGGCATGTGGATTCAAGCTCCCTCTATCGTAGCGGGACTTGTTAAGGCAAGCACAGTAGCCGCAAGCAAGCGCATTCTCGTTATGAGTTCAGCAGCCTCTTTTGAGCCCGCAGACCTCGCACGACTTGTCGCTGAGCTAGACACTCGTGAGATTCGTGAGCACACCATCGTGGTTCCAACCACACAAGCTGGTCTTGCTCAGATTCCCGATATGTCTGCCGAACAAATTTGCAACTCAATCAGCAAGACGGATATGTGGCCGATGGTTTTCGTCGCTACAAGCCGGTTCGCTCTGAGCATGATCAGCGAGGACGACGCAAAGTCTTGCGCTGAACTTGTTACTCAGGCGCTCATCCGCTCGATTGCAGACGGAGATACTATACGTCTCTCTACCATGATCGAGACCCGCATCTCCGCCTCAACGCTTGAGTCGATCGCCGAGATGTCTGACGAGGCTCGAGCTCGTATCTTGAAAGCTACGGTTGACGCTTTCAATATCGAAGAGCTCTTCCCTAATCACAACTGGGTATCGTTCAGCCAAGAAAGCGCAGCTGCTTCGTATCACTCAATCGCAGCCATCTTCCTCCGTTTTGGAGATGCAGAGTCTGCAGCTGAGTGTCTTAACTGCAGCGAGCGTCTTGAGGAGAGCCCTCGTTATTTCGCTCTTCAAGGTCTTATCCACCAACAGAAGGGTGAGACACTTGGAGCTGTTGCAAGCTTCGTATCAAGCTTGCAATGCTACGAGGCTCGCAAGGTTGATAATGGTAAGCACTACATCACCTTTAAGCCCAGCAATCTTGAGGTAGTTAACTCACGGCTGGTTGATGGTCTTAACGCTCTGAATAAACGGGACAACGATAGCGCACTCAGCCACTTCTCAGAGGCTGTGTTCAACTTCGACCCGTTCTACGCCGAGCACGGTGTTCTCCCCGGTGAGAAGACCCGTTAAGCCACTCGAATAGGTCAGTAGTACCAGAACATATTCCTATCTCAGCAAAACCCGATGGATACCCCCCAGGTACCCATCGGGTTTTGTGTTGCGCCCCCCTAAGAAACAACTATTCCCCCCGACCCGCAAATGGGCTACACCTCGTGGGGACCCATGACGCACTCTTCTTTCGGCCATCAGCATCCCGAGGGCAATCGCCCTGATCATCAAGAGAAGCCGCGCTTTAGTGCGGCTGACATAGCCCCAGGGGACTCGCACACATTAGCTACCCTTCTCGCCTCTGCTCTTGACGATCTCGCTCAACACCGGTGGACCTCGTTTGACGTGCCGACAAAGCGGATACTCGACGAGCTACGCCTCATCACTCGTCCGCAATTTGAAATTCGATATCAGACCAAAAAAGAGTTCAGCGACCTATATGACGCGATAAAAGCTCTTCCTTTCGACGGTAGGGTTTTAGCTTTGAGGGCGATACTTGCAGCTCACGACCAGTTTGGACCCACAGGTGCCGGCGTTACAGCCACGCATATAGGATTATTTACCTCCGCGCTGCGTGAGCGTTTCGGCAATGAGACTAACCTGATCATCTCCCACTTTAGAAAATTGACACTCGCGTTCATCGAAAACAAGCATCTCGGGCTGAACACGTTTGGAAATCTCCTGGGAGAAAGCCTCAAGGAGCGCTCTCTTCAGACGCTTCTATCTCATGCGCTTCTGATACACTTCACAACACAAAATCCAGATAAACAAGCCTCCACACTACGATTTCTCAGAGACGAGGGACAACATAATGATGTGCCGTTTCTTGATCACGTCACCTATGAGAATGACCGACGAGACGCGCGAGAACGAGCGCGAAATGTCATTACACGAACGCTCAAATACGGCTTGTACGCCTTCGATCGACTGAGCTCTGAAACCCGCCGGCCTGGCCGTGAAACGCCCTCCCTCTTTCACGAATTTGGCAAGGAAACCTTCGAGGATTGTTTCCGTTTGTACACCAGCAACAACGATCGAACACCAGGTGCGGGCTATTACCTCAGCGGTCCCAAGCTAGATAAGCTTTTCTTCTCAACCAAAAAGTCGAAGAAGGCGTACGAAGATAGCTTTGGAACATACGGCAAGGCCTTTGAGCAGCTTCGCGACACGACGTTCTTCTTCATGAGGGGTGGAATCGTCGTATTTCACCGCGGCCCCGAATATCGGCTTCCGATAAGCGGGGAGACCGACGAAACCGGAAAATACAAAAAAACTGAGCCCTACTGCCTCTACATCGCAAATGATCACTTTACCGGAGGCCTCGACCTCGCGGCGCTTCTTCCGGCAAAAATAGTTCAACGATATATCATGCCGGCAATTCAATTTGACGACGTTCAATCCTCCCCCGGCAGCCATTCAGATCTTGCGCAACCAGGATTCAATCTAGACTCACTCGCTAAGCTATCTCTTGAAGCGGGCTTGCCGCCTCTCATGATTGCGAACATCTCAACAGGTTTTGGAGGGATGGTTGCCGCTTATCCAAAAGGCTCAGCGCCTTACTATTCTTGGGAACCAGACCTCGATAAGGCTAGCTTGATATGGCGAGATGCCCGGAAACGGGTCCACCACGCATGGTATGTTCGTACTGCCGATTCCTTCAGAAATGGAGGGACTCAAGAAGAGGCTGCCCGTCTGCGCATTGAAATTTTAAAACCGCTCGCCGAGGGATGTAAAAAGGTGGCAACCGCGGCCGAAGGACTCCTCAATATCCTTGATCTTTTGACCTTTCGCTATGACGCGTGGAAGGTTGACCTCACGCCAAGTACTCAACAAACTCCCCGAATGCTCCAGAAAGCGGCTCAATGGCATCGCTCTCTTCACGCCCGCAACGCTCCTGAGAAGGACTTTCCATTTCTATGTCGTGTTAACCGTTATAATTGGAATCAGCCTCCAGAGATCGTGCTTGATACATTTTCGTGGGAGCTCAATCTTGGAGACGGCAAGACAAGAAAACTACCACCGCTCCCGGGGGGACAGGAGGTAGCAGAGATGTTGTGGGCACGGGTCGTAGCCCCTCGGGTAACGTTTATCGATGGGGAGAGAAGAGCCGAAACCGATTCAACATTAGTCTTTTTACCAAGGGACCTTGTGGTGTAAAAAGGAGGGGATAAAAATTAACGAGGGATTATGCCCGATCTTCACCGTCCCCAAAAACCCATGACCCTAGAAAGCCTGAGTCTGCCACGCTTATCACCGGCAGCTCCGGATGCCCCAACCGCCCCCCCAAAACCCGAGACAATCCCAAAGGAAACTCCCGTGCGTCCGCATACGCCTCCCCCACCAGACAAACAGCCCTTACCACTGCCAGACAAGGCCCCAAGCAGATGCCCGATGCCGGGATGTTAATCCGGCAGTATGAGCTCCTTGCCCTCTATCGACGCAGCCCTAGTATTCTCAGTCATTCCTCACGCAATAACATGGGTCGGGCTTTTGTCGGCACTGATGCTTCTCTATCGCGAGAGGACCTGCGGAGCCCCACTGGCTATTCTTTGTCTCGCCATTTCACTGTTTTCTGTATCCTTAGTATCCGGCCCGCAGGCCCGATACATTCTCATAGCCGCGGGGTTGCTCGCTCTTTTGAAAGTAAGACACGAACTGCCGGACATTTCGACATTACCCGCAAAGCCACTCCGCGTTCTGACCATAGCCGCGTTGAGTATCTTTAGTGCAACTCTCGGCCTCCTCCTTTACAACCTCGACTCGTATTCTTACAAACCATTAGTGTGGGAGGCGGTAGTCATCAAAGGTCTGGTAATCGAGCTCAATGAACACCTTCCTATGGCTCGTCGGATCTATTCCCGTCTTTTGTGGTCTGAGGGGCTCTTAAGCGAAGGCAACCGCTCCCTCGTGTATGGATTTGCGACCTCAGAGCTACTCGGAACATTTCCTTCGATGTTCACCACTCGAATCGTATCCGTCACGTGCACGGCGATAGGACTGGGCGCTCTTTATGGGATGATGCGCATGTTGTTTAGTCCATCTATCGCCGTCATCGCACTCGCGGTGTGCGGGTTAAACGAGCTCGTCCTCATCTTCGGTCGATATGGAAGCTCGATAGCGGGAACCTTTTCCGCGCTCATAGTCGCGTTTTGGGCCTGCTCGGCTCTCGTTTTAAGGCCAAGATTCGCTCTTGCGATTGGTGCGGCTTTGGCACTTTTCATTACAACACTCGGGTACGCCCCCGCTCGCCTCATGGTTATGATGCTTGCGCCTCTTACTACCGTGGGAGTCCTCCTCTGTGCGACTACCGAGATGCGAAAGAGAGCGCTTGTCGCCGCAACGTTCTGCCTCTGCATCGCTGGGATTACTTACTGGCAATCGACGTATGGAAGGGTCGATATGTTCACGTCAGCCAGGTTGGAGCATATTCCCGGCATGTTCATTACCGGATATTGGCCGGATTTCTTGCAGTCAAAGTGGCAGGCATTACAGAATCCATATCGAATTTTTAGCCTCAGTGACTACATAACCTTCTCAAAACAGATCATAACGAATCTCACCTGGCCAAACTTGGTAACACTTACCTCTCCTTTTCTCCCTGAAGCGCGCAGTCCTCTCGCGTTTGAGGCGGACCCGATGTTCCTCCGTTTATATTCCTCACTTTTATTCCCCTTTCTCCTTATTGGGATGGTGACGATGCGCCGCTTTCAGCGGCGGTGGCTTGGAGCAACTCTCTGGCTGTGTACAGCATGGACTATCGTAATACTCCTTCTTACCAATCGAATCGACTCCTATCGCGCCGTATTTCTGATACTCCCGTTCACGATCTGGACATCCGTAGGACTCTATCAATTTTGTGAGATCCTCTGCAGAAACGCTTTCGGGAATATGGTCGTGTTCATTTCATGCTTCGCTGTTCTTTCCGCGACCATCGCGACCCGTATCCATGATCTCGGGCGACCGGCTGATGAACGCCTTATAACTAAGACGGTGGCCCTACCCCTCCTCGCCAAACTGCCCCCTAATTCAATAATTGGTCTAGAACCCGCTGACTTCCGGATCTTGGCGGAACTCTCCTTAGATACCCAAGACCGCCTGAATACCTCTCAAAGGACAGCAAAGCGATTTCTCTCACCCGAAGAATATGGGGGTCTCCACAGCGCGGAGCTCCGCACTATGGATCGCTTTAGTAGAGAGCTGCCGCTGGGCGGCGCTCTCGTGCTGGGACCAGCACGCAGCTTTATAGCAGCGGCAGCAGAGTTTAACCGCCAAGGATTTAAAACGCTCCTTCTCGAAACGCCTCAGATGAACCTCTTTATCATCGTGTCTGCTCCGTATGCGAACGAAGTACAGATAGGAACCGAGCTGGAGGGTGCAAAACTGGAAAGCCTGGCGGGCTGGAGGCAGCTCTAATCGGCTGCCTCCCTCTGTTTAATGAGTCACCTTCTCGGAAGAGCACCCTATCGCCTGTCCTTCACTCAAACCGCGCCGAGTTTCTGACATAGCTTTAGTATAGAGTCCCATCATCAAAAGGGTCGGAGCCCATTCTCCCACGAAGATCGCATCATGCCTTCGTCCTAAGAGTCGAAGCAAAAGCGACGAACCTACCGAGAGGGCTGCTGCTGTTGCAAATGTGCGGGGAGATACGGCTTCCACCCGATCAAACACCCCCTCTATAAACGGATACCTTATCTCCTCTTTAGCTTTCCTACTGTGTTCCATCTCTTGAGTTTGCATAGTTCCCCCTCTTTTAAAGATTCTCAGTATAGAAATCAGCACTGACTCTGACATGATCGCTCGCAGGAGGGCGCGAGCGGTCTCATCAAGAGACACTAGAACCGAAATGCGTAGTGTGAGTCTCCCCATATCGATTGTTCGCAGTGCGGCGCATTCTCGCTTCGAAACCATCATGCTATGAGGTGCACAATGACAATTATCTGGACAATTTTTATCGGCTTCATCATCGGACTTATCGCTCGAGCTGTATTACCTGGAAGAGATCCAGCGGGATTCATCATAACCACGGTGCTTGGCATCTCCGGCGCCTTAATCGGATCGCTCGTGGGACGAGCCCTCGGATTTTATGCCGACGGACAACCCGCGGGCCTTATCATGTCTGTAATCGGAGCAGTGGCTCTTCTCATCGGGTACCGCTACATGATGCCAGCGACCTCTGTCGGAAAGTCATAAAACCTTCAGCATCTCTCTACCGTTATGCTGGAGCTACCCGATCCCTCGGAACCGCCGTCGGAGCGCCTCGCCGCGACGGAAGGTTTTGAAGGGGTACGGGGGCCCACCCGGTGGGTGTTACAGATACTGTCTGGATTACTCCTCATCGGCTTCCTCGCGGCGTTGTGGCTTGTTTTTCATCCCTTCGTAACACCCCTCTTATGGGCGATCGTTATTACCACGGCAACATGGCCCGCGTTTCTCCGTATTCGTGCCAGATGCGCCTCCCCTCAATACCTTGCTCCACTCATCGCTACTCTCATCTTAGGAGTCGTGCTCATTGTGGTGGCACTCCCGCTCCCGCTTCAACTCACCTCCGAGATACGGGAGATCGGTGAGGGACTCAAAGAACTGGATCACGTTCAAATACAGGACACTTTCGGATCGATCCCGATAATTGGCCCCCTACTGGCAAAGACAATCACACCCTTGCTGCATGAATCTTCCGCACTCGGAGCCCTCTTTGAGGCACATCCAGCGAAGATGCTCTCTTTTGCGGGCAGCGCCGCCAAAGGGATCGCTATCTCCTTTGGTAATCTACTCGCCTCACTTATCGGATGTTATGCCCTCTACCGCCACGGCGAGCGATTACTAGCACAACTGAAAAGCGCACTCAGAAATGTAGGGGGTGAAAAGATTCCAAAGGTGCTTGAAACTATTCACCCCACTGTACGTGGAGCCGCATATAGTGTCGTCGCAACCTCTGCTTCTCAAGGAATCCTCGCGGCGATCGGATATTATTTTTCAGGGGCGCCCATTCCCCTGCTCCTAGGAGCGATTACGATGATAGCCGCTCTTGCCCCTTGGGGCGCTCCCCTTGTCTACATTCCCGTCGCTACGTACCTTCTCGTCTTTACTTCGCTCCCTTGGTACTGCGGTATCGGGTTGATGGTTTGGGGCGTGTGCGTGGTAAGCACCATCGATAATCTACTGAGGTCCCTCTTCATAAGTCAGACCACCAGCCTCTCCCCCGTCCTGGTTTTTATCGGAGTAATTGGAGGGGTATTGTCCTTCGGCTTATTGGGGATCTTCGTCGGGCCTGCTCTCATCGCCATCGCCCAAATCCTTTGGCTAGACCTTGCCAAGCCACTACACCACCAAGCCGGATAAAACCGAGCTTTTGACGCATCCCCTCAACAGTTCTACTATGCTAGCGGAGCCATGGCTGGCAACAAAAAAACTAAGTAAATTCATGCAATTAGCGCTACCTATTGCGGCACTCTTCATCCTCTTCGGTCTCTCAGGTGGCACCTGGCATCTGTGGAGCGCACATCACCTAGCCGTAGCCCCGGCGGGAAGATACCTCATCATCCCCGGACTCATCCTTCTCGCACTCTCAATCGGGCACAAGGTAATCACCAAGAGACGCCCGCTCATATCGCTGGACGAACTCTCTCATCCGACGGTGTGGTGCGCTGGTATCGTTGCACTCTTCTTCTCAGATTGGCTGACCAGGCCATATTCGCTTTTTCAAGGTCCAGACATTCGCGGAGAGCTCTTGCTCGGCGCACTTATCGTGCAGGGGCTTTTGAAGAGAGGATGGAGGCCCGCGCTGCTCACACTCCCGATACTCGCGTCACTCCTCGCAACGTGGTCCTTCTTCCTCAGATCTAACGGGGCTCTCCTATTTTCGGATGACCACACGATGTTCCTCTTCCGCCTGAAGCTCCTAAAGGAGAATTTTCCATTCATTCCATTTTGGTTCCCTTTGTGGAACGGGGGCATCGACGCGCGAGATTTCTTTGCGACCGGCGCGCTGAATGCATTCTTCCTCTCCGCGCCTTTGGTCTATGCGTTCCCCGTTGAGCATGTCTATAACCTCATCATCGCGTTCTTCCTCTGGGTAGTAGTTCCGCTCGCAAGCTACCTCGCCGCACGGAAATTTGACTCGGATCGATGCGTAGCCGCGGTAGCGGCGCTCCTCTCTATGAGCACTACCCTCTTGTGGTACCGCTGGGCTCTTCAGTACGGCACCGTAGGTTTTACTCTCGCGACTCGATTTATTTCAAGGAGCGACATACCCTGGAAGGAAGCGCTCGCGTTCATCCTCACAACAACGCTTATGCTACTCTGGTCTCCATCAGGAATGGCGCTCGCCCCTCTCGCGCTTATCGCTCTACCGAGGCTTAAAATGATCCTCTCCTCGCGCCGCCATCTGCTCACCATACTTCTCATCGTCGCGGTGAATCTTCCTTGGATGATGATGATGTGGAAGGTTTCTGGAGTTGGAAAATTTCTTAAATCGGAATCAACGGTGGTGGCTCATCAGACAACACCACCGACTCCGACAGGCGATAAACCTGACACGACGAAAAACTCGCAACAGTCGGGTACTCACTATCGACACCGCGCGGGCGGCCTGGAATTCAGGAAGATCCAGAAACACTGGCAACAGAACGTAGTTTCGATGAATCCCCTCATCTTCGCGCTCGCATTACCTGCGCTCGCTGCCCTCCCCGCGGCACTGCGCCTCTCCTACGCCCTTATCACTGGATGGCTCCTCTTCTTGGGAACCTTTGGAGTCTCTCTTAAACCACAATTAGAGCTCGACCGGATGGTAGTAATCGCGACAGTAGTGCTCTGCTATCCGGTCGCTCGCTTCATCGTGTCAGTCTTCAAACAGGCTCATACCTCAAGGCTGATGAAAGCCTCGGCTGTATCACTCGGAAGCTTCCTTGTCATAGGCCCTTTCACAACTACCTCAATCCTCATGAACCGCTCGTATGTTCACTATTTTTTCGCTTCCCCAGTGGTTCAAACATTAGCCGAGACTATCGACCAGAACGCTAACGGTGGCCGCGCGCTCTTTAGTGGCTGTGTACTTCACGAATTAAGTGGAGGACACCTCGCCCCCCTTCCGTTCTGGGCCAAGACACCACTCATAGCGTCAAGCTATGCGCACAACATTTGGCGGTATGAGCAGCCCATTCCCAAGAGTTTTATGGACCAGGGCGACGTGGGGATCCGAAGATTCTTCGATCTCATGAACGTCACGATAGTAACCGCACACGAGCCCCATTGGCGTACATACTTCATGGAACGCGCATCAGAGTACAAGGAGATCGGTCGGCAGGAGGGGTTCATCCTCTTCTCGCGAATCAATGCGAAGCCCTCCTACGTGATAGAGGGAGAGGCAGTAGATCTCAGGCAAGATACGAATTCGGCTCACCTTACTCCCCGTTCGGAGCGGGTAGTCCTCTCCTTCAAATACTTCCCTTTCATGACCAGCTCTCACTGCACTATTAAACCGTTCTCCGCTGCTCCTGATCTGACCCTCATAGAGCTCTCCGGTTGTACCCCGGGTACATCAGTGACTCTTGAGAGTATCAACCCACTTGAGCGCCTTGTGAGTTAGCACCCATGAATAGTTCTCGCCTACTCTCGTTAGTTCTTTTTCTCTTTTCAGGGTTGGTGTTGTTCGGCTACCTCGGAGGACTTGCGCCCGTTGAGCTATCGCAGGGCTCGCCCTTACAGGGTTGGACTCCAACGGTTAACCTTGAAACAAACCAGTATCTGATGTGGCGCTCAGACGGCCTCTCACGTCTTTTCGCGCCACTTCTCCCGATTCGAGAGCCTCTCAAGCCCGTCCTGATGAGTATCCTTACGCTCCTCTTCGGAACGTGCCTCATATGTCGCGTTACGTGTACCTCCATAGGAAGGACCCCGAGATGGGGATGGATAGTGGGAGTTATTCCTGTGCTGATAACCCTCGGAGTAACCGGAGCTGACTCGGTATTATTGGGAGCCCTTGCGTGGGTTCCGCTCCTGTCGCTCCTCCTCTCGGCGATATTTCTTGTAGGTAGGGCAGGACTCCTGCGGGCGGCGCTTCCTCTTATCGCTATTTCGGGAGCGGTCTCCCTTACCTGCGCTACCAGCGCAAACCACCTGGCACCGGTCGCCGCCCTTTGTGCGGTGCTCTTTGCTCAGCGACTACAAGGAGAAGCTGGCGCACTCCCAGCCTCTCCAAGCTCTCTTCTCGGTATCGGCATCGCTATCCTCCCAGCACTCGTGATGGTAACGAATATTCCCGCAGCACCTTTTCCTGACTATCCCCAGCTTGCTCACGTCGTTCCGGATGACGGACTTCCCGGTATTGTTCGTCCCCTCATCGGAATCGATTATCCGATTCAGGTACTGGATCGAGCGATGATTAAGTCATCTTTCTCTCTCCTGAGCGTTGCGGTCGTGGTTCTTTCTCTGTTAGCTCTAGCTGTATCCGGCATGAGTAGTGCCCTCACGCTTGCCTGCATCCTCGGGCTACTTGGAGCTCTGGATACCGTACTGCCGGAGCCCTCAGCGCAAATCTCACCAATCGGGGCGCTCAGTCGATTGATCCCCTGGGGCAACACGGTCGCGTATACCCCGTATCTCGTCGCTTTTGGAGCATGGCTCCTCGCAGTCACGGTCATCACTACGTCAAAACACCTTGTAGCCATCCCCGTTGTGTTAACTCTTCTCATCGTAGCTCAAGCATCCCAGACACGAGGCTACCCATACGACCTTCGAAGATACAGCTATGATAGTGTCACCGAGATCTCCCCCTCAGCCGCGGTGGTGAAGCATATCGCTCAAGCGATCAGCGCAGACTCTTCAGAGATGCTCAAGAGACCCCTGTTACAAGGCTTCACGCCATCAGCGCAATCACTCGGAAAGTTTTCGGCATCTCTTAAGACCTCCGTAAATCCTTTGCAAGGCGCTCTTGCAGCGGTCACGGATGGAGATCCTGCAACGCGTTGGACAACAGGCCAAAGCGCCCAGCACGGAGAAGAGATAGTCCAAATAACCTTTGATACACCCACGATGGTCGGAGGGATCGAGCTTGATACGGGCAACTTTACCACTGACTTCCCCCGAGGATTAGAGGTTACAAGTACCAACGCGACTCAAGATAGCACGACGTGCTCAGCATCGTTCCCATCGTGGCAAGGGTCCGTCACGCGAACTCCAAAGGGATCGCTCTACTTTACAGGACAACACGAAGTACAGGTTATCTTTCCCGCCCCCTGCCTCTTAAAGAGTATCTCAATAAAACAGACCGGCACGGCCATCTTCGATTGGTCTATCGCGGAGATAAAGATCCTGAGCTGATTAAGGGGGGCCCTGTTTTTTCATTCTCTTTGCTGCTGCCCGTGGAGTTTTTGAAAAGGATCCGCCCCCTCTTTAGCGTCCATCAGAGATCATAACGGCTGAAGGGGTGTCGTTGCTCTTAGAATTGGACCTTCCTCGCAAGGTCTCCGACACCTCTCAGGCTCTCGATGACATACCGCTCTAGGACTTATTAGCATCGTGCTCACATGAATTGTAAACAGAGACTACCCACCGAAATCTCTCCGAGCGGCATGAGGCGCTGGGGGGCGGCCCAACGTTTATCGATCGCACCAGCTCTTATTTCCATACGCCTTGGCCCTGCACAGCGCCCCAACTTTTATTGATCAGAGACTTACGAAAGTTCGAGTTGTTGTATTATCCTTGAGAAGTAGCCCCCATTTTTTATGGGCCCCTAGTATGAAACGACTCTCCTCTGACCAGCAAAGAATCCTCGCCGAGATGACCTGGGAAGCTCGCACTCCCGTTGAGGAGATCGCGCGTCGTCTCAAGTTACGATCCCATACCGTTCGACACGCCATGAGATCCCTTCAAGAGACTCTTCATTTAACCCCCATGTGCTGGACCCATCCATACCTCCGGGGACAAGCACCGTATCGCGTATTCTTCTCACTAGATCGAGCCAACACCAAAACCATCAACGGTATCCTGGAAAGGCTTACTGCTCGACCAGAGGTTGTTTGGTTAGCCTCTCTGATCGGTCAATATCACTATGTGATGGGAATAAGGGGTAACGGCCTTCCAGGAGTTGTGAAGGTATTTGGCGCACTCGACCAAGAATTTGGCGAACTTGTTGTGGACCGAAGCATCTCTCCAATTTTACAGATGAGTCATTTCGTTCCGTGGTTAGCTCATGGAGGCTCGGGTAAACGCCGGTCCTGGAAGTACCACGTATGCGATGCCCTCTCAGGATTAGATGAAGTTGATGAAAAGATCCTGAAACTACTCCAGAGGACTCCGCTAGCTACGACGAGGGACATCAGTCAGCACTGTGGAATACCGGCGTCCACCGTTGGGTACCGTCTAGAACGTATGACTACCAACGGTGTCATCATCGGCTTCGGCTTTGGCTATGAGGATCGCCTTCTGGGTAACGAATCAGTCATCCTATCGATCAGCACTCACGGTTTTGCCGGCAGGCCGTTCGAAGCCTTCTTCGAATATGCGCAACAACATCCTCGCGTTTCCTGGATCGCCCAAACAGTAGGGACCTCGGATGTTGAACTGGGGGTCATCCTAGAGGACGCGCACGAGCTACATGAGATCATAAGAGAGGTATCCACTTTCGGGAAAGGCGCGATAAAAAATGTTCACTGTCACGCTCTCGTAAAGACGCTCAAGAGCTAACTATCACCTCCCCCTCTACGCAAGGAGATGTCCCCCTCAATCACACCGCTCAAAGACCTCCGTCCGTAAAAGCAGCCTCGGCCCCCTGAACAAAAACAGAGCGGTTTCCGTAGGTTGCCAGGCCCAGTTAAGGAAACCTTTCACAAGACCACGCTCGTTACTCCCTGCCCTCAATCTTGAAGAATGAGCGGCAAAGCCTTTAGCCTCCTGCGAAATCTGCCGCTCACCCCTATGGCCGCAAAGTAGGGCTTAGCTATCAACATCGGGACGTAGTTCAGGGCTGGGATTGAGACGGAGCAAACATGAACAGATACATCGCTATCCTTTTCGCCCTCGTCCTCCCTGTTCTGGCTCTTAATACTGCTCAAGGCCAACAAATAGCCCCAACTCCTGGAGCTATAGACCCTGACTCAGATAAACACGAATTCAATCGAGGAGAGAGCATCTACGCGCCTCCGGCCGCTGACAAGATTTTGGGGCTGGTAGGGTCAAACACCGACGCGAGGGAGCAGCTTGCTAAACTTGTAGTCGATTACCAAGCGCTGACTGATAAAAAAAAGCGCGGAGTAGCCACTAAATCCGAGGTACGCTCACTAGCACTTCGCAAGGTTCAATTCTACGCTGACAGGAATATTACTTTCCAAATGCTCAAGATCCCGACTAGGAAAGCAAGCGCCTACATCGGATTCTGGAAGGGTTTCTGGGCTCGCGTGGATGCCTTCGAGGCGACGAATCCGGTGTCACTTAGCAATCCCGGTCCATTTAAACTCCCAAGAGAAGAACGCCTTGCAACGCTCCGTCAGGGAGCCGAAGATCTGATACACGACTTGGCCGGCCTGACTCAAGTGCAAGAGGCTCTGGCGAGCGACTGGTCTGACATGGTAGCCGCCGCTGAGTATCCAGTTTGCTCCCGAAATTATACCATTAATGCCATCCCTCTTTTAAAGTGTAATCCGTATGACGAAGACTACTTCTACTACCAGACGATCCTGTTTCTCAACAATCGCACTCGATTAAGCGCCTCGGATGTAACGGTGCCTATTTATTCCGCTCACTGGCAACACTTTGAAAGTTCTTATCGTTGCGGTCTTAGCCCAACAGTATCGGGTCGTCTTGAGCTTCAAGGGTCAATATGGATGGAGAGTCAGCTCATCATTAGTCACTGTGGGTCGACGACTGGCGATGTCGCAGACGAGATGACGAAACGGATCGAAACCAAA
>JBIIEK010000016.1:0-29285 GCA_044237895.1 Bdellovibrionota bacterium | reverse complement strand
TTTTGACCGGCGTTTATTGTATCGATAGTAAAACCGAAGGGGCCAAGAGGTATCACGACGGGTACGACCATAAGTCCTACAAACTCAAAGATGCTAACGGCGCTTGGAAGGAGCCAGACTCATGGGAGTGCGGCGCTAACTAACGGGGGAAGTTAGAGGGTCCGCTACCGTAATCAAAATACTCTGGAACATCCTCCTTTACTGTGTTGGTAGAGGCCCCCCGTGGCTTATCCCCCTGGGATCCTCGTGGTATCCTCGTGGCACACCCTACTGTTCAACAGTAGGTGAAGTAGTTCAATTCACAAGCCCGCTGAAATTATTTCTGAACGGCGTCGCGGCCCTGAGGGGCTCGGGCGGCTTGCATAAAGTAGGTTGCACCAGGGGCCATTGGCACCAGGGGCCATTGGACACGGGTTTTAATTGAAAAAGTCGGGAAAGTCATGACTGACAGGGGTTTTCCGAAGCGACTTTTCCAAAGTACGGTGTACCAGCAAATAAGAAGCTCGGCACAAGCTTATTACCATACCTAAGAACATGAGCAGCAACACAACCAGCATGGTTACGACGAACGTGAGCACCGCACAGACCATTACCCCCCCAGCAATACTAGGGAGAAGCTCTTCGTGATTCCCGTGCGGCAAAAACGATGTGAGAAGCGCACAAAACGTTAAGGCTCCGAGAGCCGCGAGCCACCGATTTGTGCATGGTGACGAGAATCGAAAGGCTGTCACGTTAAGGAGAGCTCCTCCGGCTGAAAGCGCCCCCTGACCGGCGAAGATTAGTAGTGCAAATAACCTTTCACTGATCGGCCACTGCAAGGCGACATACACACTCGCTTCGATGGTGAGTGCAGCTAACAGCAGAATCCAACCAAGCGACTCGAGTCGTGCCAATAGAAGATCCGAGGCGAAGGGCCTCACACCGGAATCGGCACTTACCTCACACCCCATCCGCGCCTCTCAGGGTTCTTATCTTTAACTAGACCGCTACTCGACATTCCGAGAGAACTCCTATCCTACGCCTTCCTAAGCGCATCGACCTCAGCTTTGAGGTGCTCCGGCACCTTTTGAAAGTGGTGATAATCGAGAGGGTCGCCCCAACTACCACCCCACGTCCAACCCCTCTCCGTTAAGAATTGCACTATCTGATGGCGACTCGTCATAGTGGCGGAATCCTCTGGGTCGTAGATGCCGTTTGATGGAAGCTTCCCTCTATATCCAGCCGCTGCCTCCTTGCTAAAGGTCACTTTGTCGTGAAAGAGAGGATCGCCGTAACACGGATTGTGCGCGGGATTAATATCAAGCGCCATTCCGAGCCCATGCAGAGAGAGTGTCTTCTTTTCCCCAGAGGGCGTAACGATTCGACGGTAGTTAAACGCACTCGAATTATCCGCTTCCATTGAACGGGAGTCATCCCATCGTGTGTCAAAAACGCCCCGAGCGGAGTACTCGCGCACACTGAATTGAGGGGCAGACATCGGAATTACGGACCCTATCGGGAGGCGATGCTGCACTATCATCTTGAAAAGATCACTCACGTCTTGGGCAAGCTCTTCGTGGACGACCACCTGCCCTTGGTGAAGCTTCTCGTCGGCGCCGAAGTAGAACACTCTGAGGAGTTGTTGCCTCACAAGAATTTCGTCCGGACAATCTTTCGAGAGGTTCTTAAACGCCTCGGAGAGAGACATGTCGCTATCGACTATCACGTCCCTTGGATGAATCGGAACAGCGTACGATGCAAGCCCCGGAATGATAGCTCGAAGGTCTTCAGTGTTTTTGGTTAGTGCGAGAAACGAAAGCTTCGCAATCGCGACTTTCTCAAGAGACGGGTCCCGACACAATTCGGTATACGAGTACGAGTCACGAGGCCCAGGTGTAGATGTCGATAAAGTCATCTCTCCTCCATGAAGACATAAACATCATAGCCATTATGCAGGTGTGGCCAGCAATGTCACATTTTGAGCAGGAATAAGTCGCTACAGGGGCGTGAAGTGTCGAAAATTGTTCGGAGCTGTCAAAAGGCACGTTCCATACCGGAAAGGAATGAAGAATCCGTTATTGCTTCAGCCCCCCTGGTACACCCTACTTTGTAGGGGTAGGCAAAGCGGATCATCTCCAAGCCCCACCCGAATGCGTATTGTCTTCGTTGGAGCCCTGAGAAGCTCGGGCGGCTTGCATAAAGTAGGTTGCACCAGGGGCCATTGAAAGAGTCGGGAAAGTCATGGCTGACGGGATTTTTCCCGACAGGAGCTAGCGATCAGTCGGATCGGTCCGCTGCAGGGGGTATCTGTCGGTAAAGGAAGTACCGTGTGCCAGCTGAGTAGGACTTAGACCGATATCGGTGCTAACCCTGCTCGCAGCATTGTTGGCGTAGCTTCTTGGGTTTGGTAGTGTCGCGAACTAAGAGGGGTCCCCTATGCAGAGCGAGGATAGGAAAGTTATTGACGCAGAGAGTCTGATTCGTCGAATAGAGGAGATGCTTCTCATGGATGATATATCAGAAGAGCAGAAAATAGAGATCTTACAGAAGCTGCTGTTGATCGCAAAAGAGGATAGAGAGAGGAGAACTGTATGCCCAGGTTATCAAATCAAGTCAGAGAAGTTGTCGACTTATTCAAAAAGCTATCCCCCCAAGATCAAGATTTAGTTGCGAAGTTAACAGCTGAAGTTGCGGCAGCTGCCCGCCAAGCTTCCCCCAGCACAGTAGCTAAAATGTCCGAGGCGCATGGAACCTATACTCAGAGCGCTCAAACGGGGGGACACATAAGAGTGGTTGGCGATCGACTAGTCGTAGTGGGCACTCCAACGTTGAATGGAGGGAGAGTCGTGTGCAAATAGCGCGTCCTCATCTTCATGGACCATGCGTTGGCGGCAGCGGGATGCCCCCGGTCCCTACCCCCTAGTATTTCCCTAGTACACCCTACTTTTCAAAAGCAGCTGAAGTAGTTGATATGGCAGGATAGCTGAACACATTTCCGATGTACGTTGCGGCTCTGAAGAGCTCGGGCGGCTTTGTAAAGTAGGGTATACCAAGGAGGGACCAAAGGGGGCGGGCATTCTATTACCAGTGGAAGAGGCGAATCCTGCGCGAGTAGTGTATGCCGTCATGGCTCCGTTGTCTGGTTTATGATACCTGATCCTGTTTGCGTCCCCTTCGACGCGCAGATTAACGCGAACGACACTACCTTCATCGCTACAGTAGATGAGCAAGCGCACGTCAAATAGAGCAGCGTCCGAGGTCGTCCAAGACCTTCTCCTCAGCATAGTAGACGAATTAGCGGTAGGTCTATCTCACCTCAGGCGTCGAGAGGCGTCAGTTCACGATAGTAGGGTCGCAATAAGAAAGATTCGAAGTGTTCTCAAAATGTATCGAAAGTATCTGGGTCCTTGGTCTTTGAGAGCAGAGGAGAGCTTCGCGTCGCTCGCCAGAGGCACGGACCGGCTGCGTGATGCAGAGGTGCAGAAAACCTGGCTCATAAAAAATAGAAACGGGAGGAGGTTAATGCAATGTAAAGAGATCGAAAACCTCATACGATTAATTGACGCCGAGCGCGTTTCCGAATTGGCTTTGTTGCGACGTATATGGATCCCAAAATGTAAAATCGCAACGAAGAGGCTCCGGTGTCGCTTAGTAATGAGTGTGCCGCGCCCAAAGGACAGGCTTTTTAAAGAAGCTTTTAGACGCGTCCTAAAAAAAAGAGCGAGACGCCTCCGCAGCTCTCTTCAACGAATTGAACGCTCTACACGGATAGAAGATCTCCACACCGCACGGATCAGAGTCAAGGAGCTTCGCTATGTAATAGCTCCATTTAGAAGGGGCTCTGCAAGACTATGCAAAGCTCATGTGGCACTCGAAAAGCTGCAAACATCGCTCGGTAAGCTCCACGACATCGAAATATTTAAGAAGAAATGCCGTGGGATTGTATCGAGTAGTGGAACGCCTCTTCTTTTTGGTCGTGTAGCTGCACTATTAAGAAAGCAAGAACAAAAAGTGTATAAGGAGGTGCAAAACATGCTCTCAACGCGAGCAGTAGCTCACACGATGAAAGCTCTCATATCTCCATGAGGTCTGATCGAAAGCCCCTATCCCCCTGGGATACCCTACTTTTCAAACGTAGGTGAAGTAGTTCATACGCAGGCCGGCTGAAACTATTTCTGAACAGCGTCGCGGCCCCGAGGGGCTCGGGCGCATTGCATAAAGTAGGGTGCACCATGGGCCATTGAAAAAGTCGGGAAAGTCATGACTGACAGGGGTTTTTCTTTTGGATGGTAAGAAACACCTCAGCCGCATCTAGACCGAATTTCGTAAGACTTGAGCGATTCATGATCACTGAATTGGTGACCAAGTACAGCCAATCATCGACGTGAAGTGTCGTCGTTGACCCGTCTACTGGCACCGAGAGGTCGTATACTAGGTGCATTGCATTGCCTGAAACCTCTCCGAAGGCGATCCCGACGACGTCATCAGCCGTTCCCGAAAACGAGCCATCTGCCTTCTTTGTGAATCGCCACACCCGCTTCTGCTTCGTGCCATCAGACCAAAGAAAGTCTTCGTCAAGAACAAGCACCGTCCCATCCCAGGTCCCACGCATGTCACATGAAAACCGTTTGACTACTTTGCCGCCGCGCTCGGCCACAACACCAAAGGCTTGCAGGTTCCCCGAGAAAAAATCCTCGACGACCAGCGCGGGCTTCTCATCTTTGTACTGATCGATCGAAACTGCGCACCCTGAGAGTATGCAGGCTAAGAGAGCGCAGAAGATGAAAGAGGTCGCGTGTCGCATACTATCTCACTTTTAAAGGGGTCTTATATGGACTGGAGTATACGATAATGCCTAAAACAAAACATCCTCCGATCGGAGGAGGCGTGCCCTCATACTCCTGATAATGAGGGCTGTGAGAGCCCGAGCGGGAAGCGGTAGCCCCCGGAGGGACCGAAATCCCCTCCTTCTGATACACCCTACTTTTCAAAAACAGACGAAGTTTTTCATATCGCAGGGTAGCTGAAACCATTTCTGCTCTACCTTGCGGCATTCAGGCGCTCGAGGCGGATTGGATGAGGTGCATCCCCCTGGTACACCCTACTTTTCAAAAGTAGCTGAAGTAGTCCATGTGGTAGGATAGCTGAGCCATTTTCCGATTTACGTAGCGGCTCTGGAGAACCCGGGCGGCTTTGTAAACTGGGGTGTCCCCAGCAGGAGTGGACATCCTACTTTTCAAAAGTAGGTGAAATAGTTCATATCGCAGACCGGCTGAAACTATTTCTGAAAGGCGTCACGGCCCTGAGCCGCTCGGGCGGCTTGCATAAAGTAGGTTGCACCAGGAGCCATTGAAAAAGTCGGGAAAGTCATGACTGACAGGGGTTTTCCCTAAGAAAAATCACTAAGCACCTCGTTCACTATTTAATAGACGGCATTCGGGCTATTCGGCTAACCTTGAGAGGGAGGGTAAACCTATGGACGCACAACCTTATCGCCTGGCGAAACGATATATAACGAAACTGCTTCTACTCGTTGCAACCTGTATCACGACAGCTTGCACCCCTTATAGACTAGCTGAGAACGACCTTTCCCTTGAGCCGATGTATGGCAATCAACAGAAAACAGCAAAGCAATTAGAAGCCGATCGCTTCCTGATTGATAAAGCCCGCGAGGTCTTCCACGGAGATATGCGGATGGCGGCCAATGACGCTCTCAAGAACGGGGTAGCTGCCATGCATGCCCGCGATTACGACAGAGCGATCCGCCGCTTCAATCAAGCCTGGCTGTTGGATCCCTCCACTCCTCAGGTATATGAGAGCTTCGCCGGTTATCTTGTAGTCAAAGGGCGCAATGAGGAAGCACTCCAGTATCTTCAGAGAGCGCACGCACTCGATCCACAAGATGCACGCATACAAGCGAATATTGCGCGGTTACAAAAAGCGGTGAGCGATAGATAGAGCACCTCCTAGCCCTAACCCCTTGGTACACCCTACTTTTCAAAAGTAGCTGAAGTAGTGCATATGGCAGGATAGCCGAGCCACTTTCCGATTTACGTTGCGGCTGTGGAGAACCCGGGCGGCTTTGTAAAGTAGGGTGTACCAAGAAAGGACCAAGAAAGCCTACCAAGAAGGGGTGTTGTTCTATTTTGGCAGTGCCCGAGATAAAGCGTCAGGGCCGCAGATCTTCCCCTACGACGACTACTACTTAGCTTGCCTTCCAGTGTCCAAGAGAAGGAGAAATGCTGGATTTTTCCTTGACCTCTATCAGGCGAACGCCGATACAAGCATCGGAAGGGCGTTTACATGCGAAGCATACTTGTTTTTATTCCACTCCTCTTGTCGAGCTGCTTTGTCTCGCGAACACCACCATTGCCAGAACTGCCTATGATCTATTTCGATTCTCGGGTCGGAAAGTTTGATATTGTCGTCGAGCCGGTTCAATTCGTGGCAACTATTAGCAGTGACCTCGTTCAAAATCTTTGCGCTGACGCGAACACCCAATGCGGTGGCAGACCAGCGGCGTACGAGGTTCCGCAGATCGGAGATCAGAATGGATACACGGAATACTTACAGGTTGGCCCACAAAGATATCCGGGGTTATCTGCAAGCGCATTAGCTGAGGACTTTGCGGGCGTCCTTAAGAGATATCAAAATATCGAAACGATAGCCTTGCAACCTACAGCAGCCCAGCGAGAATCAATCGCACGAGATCTCGTCATTCGAACAATGGTAACAGAGGCTGTTTGGGATGGAGAGACAACGGCTGGGGGGATGGGCTCAACCGTGGCAGGCAATCTTCTAATGATCAACGTCGATCCCCAGCGACTCGTCAGTACCCTCGGCTACGCGCGCATCGATGTATCATTAGTCGACATAAAAACGGGGGAGATACTCGCAGCGTTCCCCGCCGCGGGAACATACCGCAGTGAGTATCTCTCTGATGGGCTTTTCGTTTTCGCCTCAGATATTCCCCAGGGATACGGCGCTCACATGCTCAGATCTGCCCTCCGTATGGCTTTTCAGGATGCGACACTACGGCTAGCGCAACGACTATCTGAGAATGCTGGGGTGATCAGACGATGAGCACCCTTGCACCAACCCATCGAGCACCAATCACGCGAACTCTGATGGCACTACTCTCCCTCTGGATTATCGGATGTCAGAGTCTTGGTGGCCAGCGGGGTTATGCTGGCGTTTCGGAATCCGAGCTCGCTCGAATACCGCATTCGCCGAATCTGCCCGTCGTGCTAGTCGTGCCTCAACGGGTATCATGGCGCCTCTCGTCCGGCAGCTCCCAGGAGATTATAACGTCCGAGGAGTTTCTTACGGCGATGCTCGTCTCTGCTCTGGGTCGACACGGCAATATCCGTCTCATCGACCCCTTACTAACTCGCACCACCATCCTACCTGAAAAGGGCCAGAGCGGCCCTTTTCAAGTGCGCGTGATACTGACCGAGATTGATCCCTTTTCGACGATCAAAGATTCAGGATTTGATCCTTGGCGCTACGACTCGAGTATCGATTATCTCTGGAAACCGCCCATAACAATCCTCGGCTTTTGGGTCAGTGTGCTCACTGGACTACCCAGTGTCTACCTTACAACTGAGATCGAAGGAGTTGTCGGCATCGACGTCGAAGCGATCGACATGAAAACCAACAAGATCGTGACTTCATTTCCAGTGCATGGAACTCATATGGAAGCGTCGCGACAGGTCGGAAATCCCCTCTTCGGGGCTTATGTAAAAACAGAAGCTCGTAGTACTTTTTCTGGCGCAAGCCGAGTAGCTTTAAACGAGGCAGTCGAACAACTTTACCAAAAACTTGCTGGTTCGGAGGATTAAGCATGATTTCACGTCGAATGGCGATCAATCTAGTAGCGCTCGGTGCTATAGGCTGCGCGAGCATCGACTCATCGCACGTGCGCGCTCGCGCTGGCGCACCTGAGTCGGCTCGCGTCGAGAGACTCGAAATTCCTTACGATGCAACGCTCCCTAGGTATGCATTAGTAGTTGAAACTTTCGTTGCAGAGGGACCTGTCAGCGAAACTAAGGTACGCACACACCAATTTTCTGAGCAGCACGGTAAACAGTTCGGAACCACCGAATCCAAAGGATCCGCCACCGGAACGATCCAGGACACGGTGCGAGACCGAGAAAAATGGTCCGCCGAGTCACAGAACAAGGCTTTGGCCATGGGTAAGGCTCCGGAGACGCCAGATAGCGCCCGTCATCCCATGGTCAGCGACGCAAGCCTTTCCTCCGAAGACACGATTCAGCCGATAGCGGCGGCTCGTAGCCAAGGGAACATCGCAGGACAGCGAGATCAAAACTACAGTAGAGAGATCCAAAGCGAACTTTCAGGCCGCGGTACCATCAAACACAGCCGGCGCCAGGATCTTTCCCAGCACACTGATGGTGCCATAGATGTCACACAGCGCACCTGGCAAGTGTCTCGTCGTGACATTGATATCGCTGCACAATTCACGTCATCTCTCGCCGGAGTACAAAACTTCGTACTACTAAGTCCAGCAGCAGCGAAACCGGTCGGAGACGGAATATACCAAGCCCGCGTCCCAAATGGTGCAGTTGGTCCATTCATTGTCAAAGCCCTTGTTACGGAGGAGGTGCATGAAGTCGAGGGAAGACAAAGCCGCATCTTTGTCCCAGGCGTCATATCAAGCAAATATTCAGAATTACAAGGAGTTGTCGTCATGGACGTTACCGTACTCGATGGACGTACTGGAGCCCTTGTCGCCGCATTCCCCGCTGAAGGAACCTTTATCAGCCAAGACAAACGATTCTCTGCCGGAGTAATTCTTCCGCTGGCCGAACAGCATGCTTTTGCGCGCAGCGTAGCGTCTCAAGCACAACGGGTTGCACTCAACCAAGCTGCTGTGAAGATCCTGGAGGCTTTTAGAAATTATTCATCTCTATAGCTCGGCTAGAATGTCACTTGCTTTTCTTGCTCTTGACTCTTCTGAGCGATCCCTGCGGAGGGACCTCCTTCTGGCACACCCTACTTTTCAAAAACAGGCGAAGTTTTTCATATCGCAGGGTAGCTGAAACCATTTCTGCTCTACCTTGCGGCACTCAGGTACTCGAGGCGGATTGGATGAAGTAAGGTGTACCGGAGAATGGAGGGTGGACAACCAACCCTTCGGCAGCGAGCAGCATCCGATAGGGGATCACTCATTCGGCGCATCCAGAGCGCTTCCTCTAAGCCCCTACCGCCGCTCAGGTACCTGAAGCGAATTGATCTATCCTTCTTTCGTAGCTCTCTCTACAAAACCGGCTTCGGTCTTGAGGCTTAAGTGCTCCGCTATCTTATCGAGCACTCCATTAATGAACATGGTCGCGTCCGGCGCCGCGAAACACTTCGCAATCTCAATCGCTTCGTTAATTGCTACCTTGGGAGGCACATCATCTCTTAGCATCAACTCATAGGTAGCGATGCGTAAGATGTTGCGATCCACCATCGACATTCGGGAGATACTCCAGTGCGTAGAGGCCATTCCTATTGTGTCATCGATACGCTCAAGATTTTCGGTCACGCCGACCACGATAGCATTGAAGAATGAATCAGCGCTTATGCAAGAGGTATCGTCTCCCTCCCCTAATTCCCCCTGAGCTTCGAAATGGTTCGTAAAAGATTCGCGCGCAGCCGGAGAGAAATCGCCGAGCGAATCACAATGATAGAGTGCTTGCAGCGCGGATTCTCTACTCCGCCGTCTCGATTTCAAGTTCTAAACTCCCCGCTCGATCCTCAATGGTATGGAACTTTTATCAAAAGCTCTTGAGGCACCCCTCGTTATGGAGCGTATTGGGTCTCATGTTACCTTTATTCCCAAGGCTACCGAATGGTGCGGACTACGTTTTTAACCTCGTCGGGGGAATCGAGGTCAATAGTGCATAGTGTCAATTGGTTAGAGCCATTTCGAATCGCCCGTCGGCTACAAAAGGTGCCCCATCTTCTCGCGCTTTGTGCGCAGATATCCGGCGCTTAAAGGATCGGTATCAACGACCATCGGAATACGCTCAACAATGGTAATACCGAATCGAGCGAGTGCCTCACCTTTGGCTGGATTATTCGTAATCAGACGAATGGCACGGATTCCCATTGAGAGGAGGATGTGCGCGCCCACCGCAAAATCTCGTTCATCTGGCTCGAATCCAAGATGGACATTGGCATCAACGGTATCGAGCCCCTGATCCTGCAACTCATACGCGCGGATCTTATTTTCCAATCCAATTCCTCGCCCCTCTTGTCTCAGATAGAGAATGACCCCAGCTCCTTCACTCACCAGAAGCTTCATCGCCCCATCAAGCTGACGACCGCAGTCACAACGACGACTTCCGAAGACATCTCCTGTTAAACACTCGGAGTGAAGCCGTACCAAGGGCGCATACGACGTTGGCATCGCGGCGAGATCTCCTCTCACGAGCGCCACATGCTCCTTTCCGCCGACGTCCTCCGCGAACACTGTGGCCTTAAACGCTCCGAAATCGGTGTCGACTTCGCTTGTATTGAGGGGCCGAACGGCTATTTCGTTAAGGAGGCGGTACTCTTTAATCGCCTCGATGCTCGTTGTCTTAAGATTATGTATTTCCGCAAACCGCGCGAGGTCCGCTCCCCGTGCCATCGTCCCGTCTGTATTGAGCACTTCACACAGAATCCCCGAAGGGGCTAAGCCCGCGAGCTTGGCCAGATCAAAGACCCCTTCTGTGTGTCCAGGCCGCGCCATAACACCGGCATCGTTGGCGATAAGGGGGAACACGTGCCCAGGGCTTACGAAGTCCTCTGCAACCCGAGACGGGTCGATGAGCGCGCGCATCGTTCTTGCGCGAGCGTCAGCCGTGACTCCCCGAGGGACCACCTCTTTCAAATCAACACTTATCGCGAAGGGAGTTTGAAAGGGGGAGTTATTATTAAGCACCTGAAGTGGAAGCTTCAGCCGTCCCGCCACCTCGGCGGAGACGCTCACACAGATAAGTCCCCGGGCGTGGTTCATCATGAACGCTACTGCTTCAGAGGTCACCGTTTCTGTCGCAACAACGATATCTCCCTCGTTCTCTCGATCTGAGCTATCAACGACCAAGACCGCCCGCCCCTCTCGAAGGTCGTGAAAGATCTCCTCCAAGGGAGCCATTCGCAGGACGGATTCGGTCGATCGCACAGCCATGACGACCTATTCAGGCTCTGCTTTCTTGAGAGGTTGTGCTTGCGCTGAGGTTCTAAGACTTTCAAGAGCATCCACGAACTGACTCACATCGGAGAACTCGCGGTATACGGACGCGAAGCGCACGTACGCGATCTTGTCCATTTTTCGCAACTCCTCGATAACAGCCTCACCGACGATTCGGCTATCCACTTCTCGAAGACACATCTCCTGAAGCTTTCGCTCTATCGTTTCCACGGCCGCGTCAATCGTCTCTGTACTCACCGGACGTTTTTCACACGCTCGACGTAATCCGCCACGAATCTTCTCGCGATCGAACACCTCTCGACGCCCATCCTTCTTGATGACAGCAGGAAGAACTAACTCGACTCGCTCGTACGTCGTAAATCGATAGCCACACTCCTGACATTCACGTCTACGACGAATCGCTCCGCCGTCACTACGCGAGTCAGTTACCGATGTCTTATCCGAGTTACACTTTGGGCAAAACATAACGAGCGCGCGACTCCTCCTATCGAACCAATCGGTGCCTATAGAGCGGGAACTTCTTACTCAATTCACGAACATTATCAGCAACGGATCTCAGCTTGCTCTCATTCTCAACGTTCGTAAGGGCCTCGAAGATGAAGTCAGCGACCTGCCCCATCTCAACTACTCCCATTCCGCGAGTCGTAAGAGCAGGAGTGCCCAAACGGACACCGCTGCAAATGGACGGCGGTTGCGGGTCAAACGGCACGGTGTTCTTGTTCACAGTAACACCCACCTTATCGAGAACCTCCTCTCCTATCTTGCCAGAAACTCCGATCGGACGGAGATCAACAAGAAGAAGATGGCTATCAGTTCCACCGGACACGATCTTAAGTCCACGCTTTACAAGCCCTTCAGAGAGAGCTTTCGCATTTGCGACTACAGCGGCCGCATAGGCCTTGAAATCAGGCGTCAACGCTTCCTTAGCCATTACAGCTTTCGCCGCGATCGTGTGCATGTGCGGCCCACCTTGGAGTCCGGGGAAAATAGCTTTATTAATAGCCTTCCGGTGCTTCTCCTTCCCCATCACCATTCCCGAGCGAGGGCCACGAAGAGTTTTATGTGTCGTTGTCGTAACGATGTCGGCATAGGGTAGTGGAGACTCATACGAACCACCAGCGACCAGTCCCGCGTAGTGTGCGATGTCGGCCATGAAGATGGCGCCGATCTCATCAGCAACTTCACGGAAGAGCTTCCAATCGATCTGTCGTGAATACGCACTCGCCCCAGCGATGATCAACTTAGGCTTGTGTTCCTTGGCAAGCGAACGCACCTGATCGGGATCGATAAGGTTATCTGATTCGCGCACGCCGTAAGCGACCACCTTATAGTGCATACCAGAGAAGTTTACAGGGCTACCGTGAGAAAGATGCCCACCTTGATCGAGGCGGAGCCCCATGAAGGTATCGCCTGGTTTCAAGAAGGCCTCGAAAACGGCCTGATTCGCTTGTACACCTGAATGTGGTTGAAGGTTAGCAAACTCGGCCCCGAACAGCTCACACACACGCGCGCTGGCGAGATTCTCGACATCATCAACGACGTGGCATCCACCGTAATAGCGCTTACCAGGTTGTCCTTCAGCGTATTTGTTTGTGAGCGTGGATCCCATCGCCTGAAGAATCGCCTCGCTGACGAAGTTCTCGCTTGGAATCATCTCCAACCCGTATTCTTGCCTCTCCGTCTCTTTCTGAATGAGGTCGAAAACCTCAGGGTCAAAATCCTTCAGCGATTTACTGCGGGCCTCGTACGACGGGGTGGTGACTGACATTTCGGACTCCGAAAAATATGACAAAAAAGGGCCCTTGAAAGGGCCCTCTGAGCGTACCAGAACTACTACCCTAGTGGGTAATATTTTGTACGCTTTTGATTACGACTGCTTGTTTTGGATGTACTTAGTTACATCGTCCACAGTTTGGATCTTCTCTGCATCCTCATCTGGAATCTCAAGGTCATATTCTTCCTCAAGAGCCATGATGAGCTCTACGATGTCGAGGGAATCTGCACCGAGGTCTTCGATGAACGAAGCCGCAGGTTTTACGTCCTCCAAGCTCACACCAAGCTGCTCTACGATAATCGCCTTAACTCGCTCTGTGATCTCCTCAGGTGTTGCCATGTGACACTTCTCCTAAATGGTCCAAATAAAAAATTACCGACAGTCGGGTGCGTCCTGGTTGAGCGAAGATGATGCTCTGTGACACAGCCAGCCATTTTAAGCGACTAGCAGGAGCCCAACCTTTTCTCTTCTGAGGGGGATGACGGCGAGTTGATACGCTGTCGTCGTCCTCACAAGAGCCTCTTCAATCGGGCTCTGACTTTCGACTCTTACAACAGGGGGGATCTAATTAGACCCTGCACCAATAGTCAAGAGGTTGGACTATAACTCCCCCCTCTCCTACCTAAAACCATGTAGTTAGGCTGTCAGTTTTGGTGGGGTTGGTTATAAAAGTGCGCTGTGAGGGGAGTTTTTATAGCCGTCCAGGTAGCCACACCCCCTTCCTCAATCCTTTTGAGCAACACCCTGATACTTTACAATCATACCCCCCGTGGAGGCTCTCACCATGATGAACCCAGGCGCCAATCACGCACTACCAAAGCCGCAGACGATAGGGCCTGAGGCAAAAGACTACCAGGGGCCTTACGGATCGAATCTTAGGTATCCCGGGAGCGTGCTCGCGGCAGCTCTTGGATGCTCGGCTCAAGAAACAACGCTGCTCGAGACTAAGCTTTTTGACCTATGCCGTCAGTGTATCATCCGTTTTGGTATTCCGGGCGATGCTCCATATACACTGGCTCAAGGATTGGAGATCCCAGGTAGCGCAAAGCTCCGACACGGCCACTACGATCACATAGATCCTCGATGGAACGAACTAGCTCGTTCTCTCGAACTTCCACAACCACGAGCTCTCCACAGAGAGATCTCAATGCGAGTGTGCTCGCCAGCGCAGCTGGAAAAGATCATAGACGGGGTCGCAAGCCTCTCAAGAGAGCTGGCTGAGTCCCGCTTGACGGCCATAGATCCGGGCGTTGCGCTCACTCTGCGCCAAAAGGCAGATGAACTTTTGGCAGCCGCCAAACGTTCCGAGACTGCGAATGGTCCCGATGGCGCCCTGATACGCGGCGTGGTTCGTCAACTCAGGATCGTGAACGACTTAGACGGCACCCAGTGGACTCTCCTCTTACCAGAGGAACATAGAGTATTATCTGAGCTTGCCAGAAAAGTACTCCGCCCATCACAGATAGACCGCACAACCAAGGAGCAGAGGCCTTCCGACTCGCTTCTCTCCCCTTTCAACATGGTCTGGCAGTGGAGAGAGGGGCGTGGATGGGAGCCGCAACTCCCTTCAACAACAAAGCAGAACGCCTCTCTCTTTGATCTCTCCTCCATTTACCTGCATCGAGAGGTCCAGAAACATACCAACGGAAAACTGCCTCGAACTCCCGCGGGAATAGCGCTGTTACGAGCACTCGATGTTGCTCGCTCTGATTTTGAGAAAAATAGAGGCTTAATTCGAGCGCGCCATCTCCACCCAGACATCGAAAGAGGACCGATTACGAGGCTAGAGCGCCAACTTCACCAGCTCCAAAACAGAAAACTTAACGAGCTTCTCGATAGATTCAGCGGCACGCAGACACATTAAACATGCGCACCCACGGTCGGCGAGGCCGCCGACACTCCAACGAACCCGTGATAATAATGCGATGTACCGCCCCCCTCGACGATCGTCCCTAGGGGCCCGCGGCCCGTCTCGCCGGAGGCTAGCCGAGGCGGAGCCTCCCCGGGCGACACCCCAAAAAAAAAACGGCCCCGTCACCGGAGCCGTTCGTATTCACCGCATGCAGTACAATTCTACATGTACATTCCGCCGTTGATGCCGATCACTTGACCAGTAATGTAGGCGGCGCTATCAGACGCGAGGAAAGCAACGAGCTTCGCGACCTCCTCGCCCTGTCCGTAACGACCAAGCGGGATAGTCCTCATGTGTTCAGCGCGAAGCTTCTCGTCAAGCGCTGCAGTCATATCCGTCTCAATGAAACCCGGTGTAACCGCGTTCACCGTAACATTGCGGGACGCAAGCTCACGAGCAAGCGCCTTGGTCATTCCGATAACACCGGACTTTGAGGAGACGTACGGTACCTGCCCTGCATTACCCATCTCTCCAACCACGGAGCTAATGTTCACGATACGTCCCCACTTCGATTTCAACATCAGACGAGCTGCGGCTCGCGAGCAGAAGAAGGACCCATTAAGGTTAACAGCAAGCGTTGTAAGCCACTCCTCATCCTTCATACGAAGAACGAGACCATCTTTGGATATTCCAGCGTTGTTCACGAGTATATCAAGCTGCCCGTGGCGAGATTTAATTCCATCGAATGCGTTCTCAACCGCCTGGCTATCTTGCACAGAGAACTTAAGGAGCTCTCCGTCACCACCAACTTCGCGAATAGCGTTCAGAGTCTCTTGAGCGGCCTCAGGAGACGAGGAGTAATTTACGATAATAAAGGCGCCGGTTTTAGCCAACTCAATCGCGATAGCTCGGCCTATCCCACGTGAAGCTCCCGTTACCAACGCGATTTTTCTCTTCGTCTCACTCATGATTCCCTCCGTTTGATTCCTCAGCTACCCGTCCACCTTTCTTTGCTCGACCAGCACGCTTCTCGAAAACGCGCGACCACCCGTTTCCACCACCCTCGTGATCAACAGGCCCGATCTTTGAATCGAGATGTCCCAAAGCCGTGTTGAGATGTTCTAACACAGCTTCATCAACAAATTTTTGCGCTACGCGAATACCATTCATAACGGCGCGACTCTTTGACGAGCCGTGGCACTTAATCGCGATTTGACCCAAACCAAGCAATGGAGCTCCACCATATGCTGACGGATCGAGCTTATCTTTAAAAACACTCTTCAAGATCGGCTTAGCAAGCCAGAGACCAAACTTTGCTCGCAGGCTCTTTTCCATCGCTGCCTTCATCGAATCAACGACGAGGCCCACACTTCCCTCCATCGCCTTGAGGACGATGTTTCCAACAAAGCCGTCACACACCACAACGTCAACCACATCACGAGCGATGTCTCGACCCTCAACGTAGCCTTGGAAGTTAATACCCTCTAACTCAGAGAGCATCATCGCGGCAGACCGGATAATATCGTTACCTTTCGAAACTTCTGTCCCATTTGAGAGGAGCGCTACTCGTGGGCTTTCGATACCAAGCGCTGACTTTGCGTACTGGTTCCCCATCAACGCGAACTGAACCAGCTGAAACGCTTGGCACCCCGTGTTTGCTCCGGAATCTAGAAGCACCGTCGGGGTAGCTCCAACACCTTTCGGAATAAGCGACGCGATCGCGGGGCGAGCGATACCCGGCAGAGTTCCGCCGACGAACACACCAGCGGCCATAATAGCCCCGGTGTTGCCAGAACTCACAACGGCCGAGGCTTTCCCCTCACCCACTAGTTCAAAGGCGACACGAATTGATGAATCAGGTTTTCCACGTATGGCCAATCCCGGCGACTCATCCATCTGGATGAATTGGGAGGCGTGATGAACGGAGATAAGGCGACGATCGCTCTCTGAATATTTAGCGAGGAGCGGATCGAGCTGCTCTCTATTACCAACTAAGATAGAGGAGATGCCGTTGCGTCGAGCTGCCATGACAGCCCCCTCGACGACAACCTTAGGACCATGGTCCCCTCCCATCGCGTCTACCGCGATAGGAAGAGCACTACTGCCCTGCCTCTCGTCTTCGGAACGCGGAGTCTCGGATTGGGAACTCACTTTATCGAAGTCACCAGTTAAGCAGCTACTTTACCGGCAGCAACCTCTTTACCGCGATAGGTGCCGCATGAAGGACATGCACGATGTGGGAGCACTGGCTCAGCACACTTCGGACAAACGATAGCGTAGGTCCGTGTAAGAGCGTGGTGAGAGCGTCTCATGTTTCGCTTTGAGCGCGAGGTTCGTTTCTTAGGAACTGCCATAAATCACAACCAAAAATCGATTATCTATCCCTGGGGAGCGAGAGTTTTATCACGCTTCCCCAGGGGAACTCAACCCTACCAGTCCCTACTTCCGTGACTTAGTGGATGAGATACCTGAACGAACGGATATTTGCTTAAGAAACTCCGAATGCAGAGGAGGTAAGCACCTAAAAAGCCTACGAAAATCCCCACCTCGGTAATACCGAGCGGAATATGGTGCGGGCTAACTTCAGGCATAATAATCAGGTACCGGTCGAGCCAAACGCCCGTCATGAGCACAAGGCACACGATAGCATAGGTAACCGGGGTCTTCTTGAGGTCACGACTTAAGAGGGTGATGAAAGGGATGACGAAAGCCATCGGGAACACTACCCAAGCCAAGCCCTTCCAGGGGAACTCTCGGGTACGAAGGATCAACCACTGAGTCTCCTCAGGAAGGTTCCCGTACCACTGCGTGAGGAACTGAGACCAGAACATATAGCCCCACAACATACAGAAGCCGAAGTTGAGCTTCCCAAGATCCCAGAACTGCTGCCCTGCAATCTGAGCACCGAACTGAGGATACTTCTTGGAGAAGAACATGGTCATCAAAGCTAGCCCAGCCCATGCGATGTATATCTGGCTCACGAAGATGAAGGCTCCGAACAGGTTTGAATACCATGTTGGATTCATTCCCATGATCATCTCAAATGCGAAGAGTGAGACCACTACGATGTAGAACATCGCCACAACTGGGGCAGAGCACGACATCTTTCGTTGAAGCGGGATAACCTCACGCTCAGCACCCTGCCATCCACGCAACAAGTACTTGTGAATAGGAAGGGTCCACTTCGTCTTGTCCTTAGCGCGATCGTGCGCAAGACCTACGTCTCCTCGAAGCGAAAGGAATACGAATCGAGTCATGAGCAGATACAGAACGAAGAAGAGAGCGGAGAATCTGACATAGACGAAGAATGGATCCATCCACAATTCCCGTCCTGGCATTGGGTTGCGGCCCCAGAAAAACAGATACTCACGTCCAAAGTAGGTCGTAAGAAACGCTACGAACGCGACCGGGAGGTACGCAACGTTAGCTTCAGCGATACGGCGAACCGGTGCTCCCCACTTCGCCCGAACGATCTGCATGATTACCGTAGTCATGACACCACCGAGGGCGAGCCCCTGGAAGTACACCGCGTTCACGTAGAACGCGCCCCATGTTGTTGCCGGGTCCCCGAAGAGGAGGTTGGCAGAAAACACAAATATCCCTACAAACACCATGAGCCACAATTTTGTGTAGGTGCTTGAGCTGGTCTTTAACGGACCAGCTTCGATAACACTGTCGATGTTCACCGGAACAACTTCAACGTGCGACATCTTATTTCCCCTTCTTACTTAATACCTTGGCTACTACGAACGTAATTTACGAGATCCCAGTGCTCTGTCGTTGAGAGCTTCCAACCATGTCCCGGCATCAAACGAATACCGTAGTGGATGGTCGCAAATATGCTCCCGTCAGTTCTGGTCTTGTACATATCTGATGTAAGATCAGGCGGAACCTGGAGGGCCTTTGCACCCACGGCGCCCGGAGCATACGGCTTCTTGCTGATATCACCGTGACACGGGAGACAGTTCACCGCAAACAGCCTCTTTCCATTTGCAGTCGAGGTCGCGTCTCCCTTTATGGGGTTGGTGAGCTTCTCAGCCTCCTCACGCGGCGGCACATAATACTCAGACGATCCCACCGCGACGGTGCCAGGGGCCTTCTGTCGCATGATGGTCCCTGTCCGCTTCTGAACATTTACCATGTCATCGTTGAATGGAAGCGCGTGCGCAGTCCCTACCGCCATCAGACCAGCGAGCGAACCTACAAATAACGCTTTCATCATATCTACCTGAGCTAACTTCATGAGCCCCTCTTAATTCGTTTACAAACTCTCTCTAACGTCAACCTCATCAGCGCCTGAATCCATCATGCGCTTCTTCACATCATCAACCTCTTTGCCCGCGCATGCGACGACCACTCCGAACTTATCGTGCGAGAATCGTGGGTCGTATCCAGCAGTGCGAAGAACCGAAGGGATCTTGCAGAATACAAAGATAGCCATGAGCGTACCGAGTCCTCCGAAAAGGATGGTCCACTCGTAGCCGGGCACGAAGAAGGCTGGGATCGAGGCGATGTTTTTCGCGCTCGTACGCATCGGCCAATCGAGAGAACACATGATCGCGAGGGTCCAACCGCAGGTACACCCTGTGATTGCCGAGATCAACGAGACCGTTCGAACCGGGCTCTTCTGCGGATAGGTGACCTCCTCAATCTCGTGCCGAGGCACCGGCGAGTAAAGACGGTAATCGAAATTAGCCGACTTCACCTTCTTAACCGCCTCAAGGGCATCGTCGAGATACGTGAAGATACCAACTACTGCTCTGGATGATGACTCTACCATCTGTTCTCCTCCTAGTGACCGTGACCGTGTTGTGGATGTCGCATTGGCGGTGGGATTACCTCCTTAATCTCGGCAATCGCTACCGAGGGGAAGTACTTGATGAACAAGGTCATCCACATTCCGAACCAACCAAATGCTCCGACGGTTATACCAACTTCAACCCATGAGAAGTTGTATCCACCCCAAGCGGCAGGGATAAACTCACGGGTAAGAGATTGGAAGATGATGTTAAATCGCTCGAGCCACATTCCGATGTTAATAAAGATGGAGAGCACGAATAGGAACGGTATGTTCACTCGTAGCTTTCTGAACCAGAGAAGCTGCGGGAAGATACAGTTACAGAACGTCATTCCCCAGAAGGCTATCCAGAATTCACCGAAAGGGCGGAACCAGAACTGAAATCGCTCAAACTGGTTATTACTGAACCACGCGGTGTAGAACTCAGTAATGTACGAGTAGCTGACGATGCCCGACGTCACGAGAATCAACTTGCTCATAGCGTCAAAGTGGAAAGGCGTGATCAGACGATGCAACCCAAACGCTGCTCTCAACGGAATGATGAGCGTTATTACCATCGCTACTCCAGAGAAGATCGCTCCTGCTACGAAGTACGGTGGGAATATTGTCGCGTGCCATCCGGGAACGATACTCATCGCGAAGTCCCAAGATACCACCGAGTGAACGGAGACTACGAGTGGGGTCGCGAAGGCCGCAAAGATAAGGTAGGCCGCTGTGTAGTGCTTCCACTGGATGTGGCTTCCGCGCCAACCAAGCGAGGTCACGCCGTAGAGAAGCTTACGAAACTTAGTGGTCGCTCGGTCACGCGCAGAAGCGATGTCCGGGATGAGACCAACGAAGAAGAACGTTGCCGAGATCGTGAAGTATGTTGATACCGCGAACACGTCCCAGAGGAGCGGCGAGCGGAAGTTAGGCCACAAAGCTCGCTCATTGGGATATGGCATGAGCCACAAAGCATACCATGGACGACCAAGGTGGATAATCGGGAAGAGCCCCGCGGTCATAACCGCGAATACCGTCATAGCCTCAGCCAAACGGTAGATCGGTTGCCGGAAGTGAGCACGGAAGAGATAGAGGACTGCCGAAATGAGCGTGCCCGAGTGCGCGATACCTACCCAGAATACGAAATTCGTAATGTAGGTACCCCATCCGATCGGATGGCTTTTTCCAGACTCTCCGAATCCACTCCACATCTGGTAGAACCAGCAGCTCGCCCCGATCGCTAGAAAGAAGATACAGGTGAAGAGCAATAAGAACCAACCAGTTCCTGGGGGCTCCATCATGCGCAGCACTGTGTCGTTCACCTCAGCATAGGTGACTGGTGGGTCTTGATCTCGGCTAATTTCGTTATGTTTTTCCATACCAAGAAGTTCTCAAATACTTAAGCCTTGTAACGAATATCGGAGAGGTAGCTAACCGCAGGCTGCGTGTTCAAGTGGTGATCGAGCACCTTGTACGCACGCTCGCTCGCAGCATTCTTGCTAACCTTGCTCTTTGGATCCTTCAAGTTACCAAACGTGAGGGCCTGTGTTGGACAGGTCTGCACACATGCTGGCTTAATCTCTCCATCTTCAACCAAGCGACCAAGGTCCTTAGCTACATCCTTAGCCTCAGCGATACGCTGAACACAGAACGTACACTTCTCCATCACACCTACAGTTCGTTTTGTAACGTCAGGGTTAACCTGCCAATCAAGCAGCTCTGGCCACTCGTATTGGAACCAGTTGAAGCGACGAACTTTGTACGAACAGTTATTCGAGCAGTACCGTGTACCGACGCAACGATTGTAAACCATCGCGTTCATGCCCTCTTCGTTGTGGTAGGTTGCGTACACTGGGCAAACCGGCTCACAAGGAGCGTTTTGACAGTGCTGACACATCATCGGAAGGAAGCTCACCTTGAGCTCTTCGCCACCATCCTCAGTTTTTACTGAGTCGTAGTAGCGCTCGATGCGAATCCAAGCCATCTCTCGACCTTGAGCAACGATCTTCTTTCCTACAACTGGAATATTGTTCTCAGCCGAGCACGCGACCACACACGCAGAACACCCTGTGCATGCCGCGAGATCGACCGTCATTCCCCACTCGTAGAGCGGGTGCTCTCGCTGCTCATACATCTGCTTCGGCTCGTGGTGACCTTCGTGTCCGCCACCGTAAGCGTCACCGTGAGCTCCACCGTGATGGCCTTCACCATGAGCATGGGCCGCCGCTGCGCCTGTGATAAAGGTCGTCTGAGCCAGATCTCTACCCTCTTGAGAGCTGAAATCCTGAACGGTGACTAGATCGCCACTTCCGAGTCCACGCACCACTTCCACAGGAACTCCGGTGAGCGCGAGCGCCTCAACACCAGAAGCAATCACTTTTGGAAGAAGCGCATATGCACTTCCAGTTCCGGCGCTCGCCGCATATCGACCATACGCCGAATGCCCCTGTCCGAGAGGGAGCGCTACGATTCCAGGATGGACGTGTTGTGTCACGTACGCTGGAACGTGAACCTCACCATCATCGGTTCGAAGGATGACTGCATCGCCCTGCTTTACACCGATCTTCTTAGCGGTGTCAGGATGTAGCTCTGCCCATGCACCCCAAACCGCCTGAGTAATAGGATCCGCGAGCTCTTGCATCCAGGGACGATTCGCTGCGCGACCATCAAAGGTCTTCACTGAAGGATAAGGATAAAGAGCAAGCTCTCCATCTTTTAAGTGAGCGGGAGCAATCCCGAATGAGAGCGAGAAGGCTGCGGGGTTTACGGACCCACGGCTGCCAGCCACATCTCCACCTTCTGGGAAGTATCCACCCTTCTCAAGACTCGACATCCAAAACTTCGCCGTGTCAGAACCAGCCTGACTTGAAGTTGCCGCGAGATAGTTGTTCTTAACAAACGCATCAAAGGTCGTTACACCTGATGGAGCTACGTTTTTCTCAGCATTGGCAGCGATCGTCAGGAGAACATCTCCTACACTCTGCGTGTCGAAGATCGGACGCATGGACGGCTGGATCAAGCTAATTGAGCCACCGGTCGGACGAACATATCCCCAATCCTCAAGTGTCGTATGAAGAGGAAGGATGTAATCAGCCTTTTGCGCTGTCTCATCAAGATGGCTTGAAAGGGCAACGACGAGGCCAGCCTTCTTGGAGGTGTTCCCACCCTTGAGGCCAACCTTGTTAACCGCAAACTCGTAACCGAAGCTATCCGGGAAGGAAAACGCTGGGTTCGTGCCGTAGGTAATAAGTACGTCAACCTTCTCCGCAGCCATATCTTCGATCGCCGCAGCAAGTTCCTTCGCGGACGACTGTGGCTTTGCCATCGACGCAAGGATAACTGTCTTTCCGACATTACCGAGCATGAGATTGAGCAAATTCACCGCTACTTGAAGCGGAAGAGGGTTCGCTGTGTTAGCGGCAGGGCCGCCCGCAAGCACGAGAGAAACATCAGCATCAGCCAAATATTCAGCTACAAGAAGGAGCTTCTCCTTCGAGATACCCGTCTCCTCTTCTACAGCCTCGGCAGATACTCCCTTCGTAAGCTGTTTTAAGTTTGAGAGAACATCGGAAGAGAGCCCCTGGCCCTTTCCACGCTGAAGAAGCTGTCCGATCAAGAACAGGGCAACACGAACCTCAGAGCCTGGGTTCGACTTGAGCCACATATCGGCATTCGCGCCGGTCAGCGAGAGGCGGGGTTCAATGTGCACGAACCTGAGAGGCTTCTCGGAACGACGGGAATCAGCCCACTGACGCGCGTACCCTACAGGGTTAACAAACGTCTCAAGGAAATCAGCGCCAAAGTTAACAACAACCTCAGCCTTGTCGATAGCGTATGTGGGAACTCCATAAGTTCCGAAGACTATCTCCGAGGCCTTAGCTATACCCACTGGCTGCATCGGATCCCACACAACGTGCGAGAATCCGAGCTGCGTCGTCCAAGGCTGGAGGAGATCTGCATGAGCAGCTTGGAGCTCCCCAGTGATCAGCACCTTCTTATTTGTCGCCGCCGCAAGTGCTTCTTGTATCTTTCCGTACACCTCGTCCCAGGTGGCTACCTCGAACTCTGGGCCCTTTGGAGTGTTGCGCTTCCGCTTGAGTGGCTGGCGAATGCGATCTGAATCGTACAAGGACTGAAGAGAGGACTGACCGAGAGCACAGAGGCTGCCCTTGTTAACAGGACTGTTCGGATTTCCTTCAACCTTTACGGCGCGGCCTTCTCGAGTACGAACTCGAACTCCACACCCTGCAGTACACTCAGTACACGTTGAGCTATACCACACTGCCACACCTGGAATCTGCTCCGGATCGGGCTTTACGTAAGGAAGGATCTCCTGCTTCGCCGGATTGGCGCACGCAGCCGCTCCCACCGCAGACGTCGCACCGAGAACTTGCAAGAAGCGGCGACGAGAGATCTGAACCAACCCCTCTCCGCTCTCAGCCCCTACCTGGGTGCGGTTCTCATTAAGCTGAACCAATTCGCCTTTCATTTTCGACCTCAATAAAACGTGTGACCTGTTGCGCAGACCTTATTTGTGACCGTGGCAGACTAAACAATCGATGCTCGCTCCACGCTGACGGTGGCAATCGATACACCAACCCATCTTCATCGTAGTTACTCGCTCTACCTTAGCCATCTCTGGAATCTGTCCGTGACACTCCTGACAAGAAACTCCCGCCTTCACGTGGCGTTTGTGATTGAACTTAAGATAGTCCGGCATCACGTGAACCTTGACCCACGGAATAGGCTCGCCGTTCTTGTAGTACTCTTTGAGCTTCTCGATATCCTTCTTACCCTGCTCACTCTTTCCGGCAACCAGAGCGCTGTGGCAACCCATGCAGGTTTCAACCTCCGGTATCGCTGCGTACGAAGCCTTAGCGACGGACCAGTGACAATACTGACACTCCATCTTGTTCTGCTGAACGTGGATGACGTGACTGAAATTTATCGGCTGCTCTGGCTTGTATCCTCGCTGCCGCTGCTCCGGACCGAAGTAGTTGAAGTGGTCCCAGATGTTCAGGTCCCACAACGCAGCCTTTCCGTCATTAAACACACCGGTGCGAATTCCGACCTGTGGATACTCTGAGGAGTTTGCGCTTTGAGCTACGGCTTGGGTACTGAAACTTCCACCCTGCGCCCCGAGGATGAGGGCTGCGGCTGTTACTACCAGTGCCCCCAGGAATGCGAATCTGATTTTGTTTATCATGGATGTGCAGATACAAGGTGCTCTTCAAAAAACGCGTTGAAGCGACTCACTTCAAACCACTTTTACGAATGCGCACCTGCAATACAAAAAAGGTGAAGCCACTTCCCAGGACTTTGAGGTACTACTCCGACGGGTTGTTTGTAAGCCTAAGGACTTAAAAACTTTGACAAACGTCGTACCAGCTGTATCTTTCCGTAACCTAAGGAAATTCTTCGCGGTAAGATTTATATCGAAACGGGAAATAAGGAAATATCCCAATACAAAGTAACGCTGTTTGGGCAAAATCTGTTCGCATCTGCTTTGAGAAGGTGACCTATGAAAAACTATCCATCGCTCTGTCTGGTAAACGGCTCCTGGATACATGCCTCAAACGGAGAAACTTTCGAGGTTACCAATCCCGCAAACCAAGCCTCTCTTGGAAGCATCCCTTCCCTCACATCACTTGACGTCTCCATGGCTGTTGATAACTCAGCTAAGGCTTTTGAAACGTGGAGAAATACGATCGCTCGAACACGTTCAGACGTCCTCCTCTCGATGGCTCATCTTCTCCTTGAGCGCATCGAGCAATTCGCCTCGATGATAACGAGCGAACAGGGAAAACCGCTTGCAGAGGCGCGCGCAGAGGTAACGTATGCGGCGAATTATTTCCGTTGGTTCTCTGAGGAAGCTGTCAGAATTAATGGGGATATAATTCCAGCCGATTCTCCAACCAAGCGCATTCTAGTTCTCAAACAACCGATCGGTCTCGTGGCGGCGATTACGCCGTGGAATTTCCCCCTCGCGATGCTGGCGCGAAAATTAGCTGCGGCCCTCGCTGCGGGCTGCTCGTTTATCGCCAAACCAGCTCCAGAAACTCCACTCACCGCCCTCGCGCTCGGGGGGCTCGCGCTTGATGCAGGGCTTCCTGCGGGAGTTTTTAACGTCGTTACGGGCGATGCTGAAATGATCGGAGAGATCTTCATGAGATCGCCGCTCGTTAAGAAGGTAACATTCACCGGATCAACCGAAGTCGGAAAAATTTTAATCAAAAATTCGGCGGAAACAGTAAAGAAACTTACTCTGGAACTTGGGGGAAATGCGCCTTTTATAGTGAGGGAGGACGCGGACCTTGAACGAGCGATCGAGGGCGCGATCTACGGAAAATTCCGCAACGCAGGACAAACTTGCATCTGCGTGAATAGATTCCTCGTTCACAAAAATGTCGCCGAAAATTTCACTGGCGGATTACGCACGCGCATGGACAAGCTCGTGGTTGGCAGCGGATTGAGCTCTGATTCAGAGGTCGGACCTCTCATATCCGAAGAGGCGTACGCGAAAGTATCACGCCTCATCGAGATGGCTAAGAACAGTGGCGCTTCAATTATACTATCGTCATGCAACGTTCCAACCGGTTCGACGTTTTTCCGTCCGACCATCGTAACAAACGTGATGCCCGACATGCAGATATGGAATGAAGAGATCTTTGGGCCCGTGTGCGCAATCGCCACATTTTCTAGTGACGAAGAGGCTATCGCCCTCGCCAACAAGACACCTTACGGACTGGCTGCTTACATCTACTCAAGGGATCTAGCGCGCGCGATGGAGATGAGCGAACGACTTGAGTTTGGAATGGTTGGTATCAACGATACCGCGATCTCATCAGTTCAAGCGCCGTTTGGTGGAATTAAGGAGTCAGGATTCGGACGCGAAGGGAGCAAGTACGGAGTCGATGAGTATCTCGTTCTCAAGTACCTCTCAGTACAGATGTAGCAGGACGTGAACCGCTCTGGTGTACAGCGCCTACTATCTCGCCGATCAAGTCCTGCATCTTGGAGAATCCTGCCGTACGAGTGGTGGTGTCTTCATTCATATAGGTCTTTCTGTTTATCTCGACCATGAATGAGGTAACACGGGGGTCTTTATAAAGAGGAAGTGGCACGATCGTCCCAGCAAATGGTCGATTTAATCCAAACGAGTACCCGGCCTCGCGAGCCAACAGGCCTATCGTGTCAGCGATCCACTCCGGAGTGTGATGAGGATCGGTGCCAAGGACGAAATCTGGACGGTCCGACTCTCCATCTATCTCATACGGAAGTGGTTTATCGGGATACGAGTGACAATCGATAAGCACACAGTGGCCAAATTTCTCAATCGCCTTGGTGACTAAAGACAACATCTCAGCATGGTAGGGCCTGTAGAACTCATTAAGAACAAGCTCGCGCTCTTGCGAGGTGAGATCCCGGCGTATGCGTTGGCGAGAGCATCCATGCGTATAGATAGCGCCCATGCCGCGAGCTGCCATGCACTCAAGAGAATCGTCTTCGAATCGTTCCGGATCCAACACAAATCGACTGACATTGTGCTGAAGCGCACTTCCACCACTGTGAACGATGGGCGCATATAACTCATCAGTGAACCAATCAACGAGCTGACGATTCTCCTCTCGAAGCTCCTCATCTGAGATAGTGAACTGATCTCGAATATGCGCGGGAATAAACCCTGAACTATGGGGTATATTAGCTACCACCGCGATGCTCGATTCTGGATTTAAAACAGAGAGCTTCATTGCCTCATCTCCACATAATCGGGTCTGCCCCAGGCATCATAGTCCCAGTCATGCGGGGCAAACCCGTCGTTCCACGACACCCGAAGGGTCTCACGGAATCCATGACGGGAGTACAACTTGAACAACTTTCCGTGATTATCATAGCAACTGAGCCTCTCAGCTCCGTTCTGGATAGAAGCGGCTACGAGCACATCGCCGTAATGCGCGCCCGGCAAGCTGAAGAGCGACGCCAACTCTCCATTTATTACCGCAAAACCTCCCCGCTCATCCGCGGTGAGAAACAACTGAGCGCGCTTGCAAAGATAATCCTCCAACGAATACGGCACAACGAATCCGTGCAAACGTGAGGGCAATGAGTCTCGAGCCGCGATGAATGCCTCCATCTCTTGTAACGAGGAGCACTTAAGAACTTCACTGCCAACAAAACGAGCTGAAGAGTCTTCAATCTGAAACGCCGCAGCGGTGAGATCAATATCTTCACCGACGCGAACGACACGCGAGCAATCACGCATACAACGCCATCACAAACAACAATTTTTATAGTTCGAGGAGGTTTTTCTAAGGGCGGTTTCCCATCCTAAGACCAATCCTTTGTCTGGGAAGCACCGTGTGTTCGTTGGGAACGCTCATCGGTTGCTGTGTGCTTAAACAGGCCAGAACCCTGGGCACACTCTTGATTTCGAAGCAGACCCTATCACGCACCCGATCGTTATTCAATGGATGCCCTCCGAGACAGGCATCGCCGAGAACGAATAACTACGCGGCTTTAGATACGGTAGCCGCGGCGTGTTGCTCTTTATAACAGGCGTAACACGCCGGGAAGTATTTCTCCTCAGCTCCCAGATCGATAGCTGGCCCTGAGAGGGTCGCCACACCATTAAGGTGCTTCAGGTTCGTAACCGCCTTACGATTACAGAACGCGCAGGTGGTCTTAATCTCTTCGATGGAATCAGCTAATTCAAAGAGCCGCGCTGCCCCCTCAAAGAGCTTGGTACGAAAATCCGCACGAAGCCCGTAGCAGATTACCGGGATGTTCATATCCACCGCTATATCTCGGAGTTGCTCAACCACAGCAGCGCTTAAAAACTGAGCCTCATCAACGAGGATACAACTCACTCCTGCGAACTCCCTTCGCTCTATACGCGAATCCGCCAAAACTTTTATATCGGCAGCTTGTTCGATCCCTGCTCGAGAGCGGATCATCTCCGAACCGAAGCGGTCATCAAGGGCGGGCTTTATTAACACCACCTGCTTTCCCTGTGTACGATAGTTATGCGCAACAGCCAGAAGGTTGAGCGTCTTAGCGCTACTAACGGTACCGTGTCGGAAATAGAGTTTAGCCACGTGAGGACTCCGGAAGAATTGAATGACGGGAGATTAGATTGAGATTTCATGTGATTCAATCATTTTTTGATTTGTATCCTTGATCGGCGAGGCCCCGCCTCAGGTGGCCTCTGGCGAGACGGCTGGCCGGCCCTCGAATGGAATCTCACGTTACATCTGTACCTGCGGCCGGCGAGGCCGCCGGCCCTCCAGGGACAATCGTCGCCTGGTCGAGAGAGTCGTATGCATGTCGCAGGTTCGTTGGAGGGCACCTGGGTATCGCGGCCGGGCCCCGTCCAATTGATTATCACGTTACATCTGTACCTGCGGCCGGCGAGGCCGCCGGCCCTCCAGGGACAATCGTCGCCGGGTCGGGAGAGTCGTATGCATGTCGCCGGCCCTCCAATCGTTCACGCGATAATTGTGAGGGTCACGCGGATCGCGACAATACCGTATCAACACCCACAGGCTGCGTATCCGGATAATCCAGGGTGTAGTGAAGCCCCCTGCTCTCTTTGCGGGCTAACGCTGAACGCACGACGAGTTCTGCGACGAGGCTCAAGTTTCGAAGCTCAAGGAGGTCCGAGGTAACTGTGCACTGGCGGTAGTATTCTTGAATCTCT
>JBIIEK010000082.1:0-12496 GCA_044237895.1 Bdellovibrionota bacterium | reverse complement strand
TAAAGGGCTTTTCACCGCAGAGCTAGAGGAGTGCTTGCTGAAAGGGGAGATTGATCTCGCTGTTCACTCACTCAAAGATCTCCCCACGGTTGTTGACCCCCGGTTCGTAGTTGGTGCTGTCCCTCCGCGAAGCTTCGTGGAGGATGTTGTCGTGTCACGTTCGGGGAAGAAAGTTCAAGACCTTCCGGTCGGCGCGACTATCGGCACCTCAAGTGTTCGGCGTTCTTCGCAGCTTTTGAAGTTACGTGCCGATCTCAAAATCGCGATGATTCGAGGTAACGTCGACACTCGCTTGAAGAAGCTTCGGGCCGATGGTGGTGAGTACGACGCAATCGTGCTTGCAATGGCTGGGCTCTCTCGCCTAGGGCTTGAGGGCGAGATAACGCAGATTTTGTCCGAAGAGGAGATGCTTCCAGCTCCAGGACAAGGTGCTCTCGGAATTGAATGTAGGGCTGACGATCGCGATCTGTTGCAAATCCTCTCTCGTCTTCATGACCGAAGGACAGCAGGAGAGGTTACGGCGGAGCGTGCGTTCTTACATATGCTCGGTGCTGGATGTAACACGCCGGTTGCTGCGCGAGCGACCATTTCGGCATCCCGCGGGGCTGAACGCATCCTCTTTGTTGGTCGATGCCTCTCTCCGGATGGTAGGCAGTGCCTTGAGGTCCGCGGAGAGGATTCGCTCGATCGTGCGGTGCATCTTGGTGAGGAGATGGCTAAAAAAGCGCTAGAAAAAGGCTTTAAATCGCTTTGTGCCGCGTAGTCGCGGTTGGTAGGGTCTCTCTATGCAAGCACCCACGGTAGTTGTAACAAGGCCGCGTGGCCCAACTGGTGGGCGCGAAGAGTTTGTTGCGAGGCTTCGACAAGAAGGCTTTTCTCCCGTTGTATTCTCTCCTCAGACGGTTTGTTTTCTTCCGCTCTCTCACGATGAGGAGAGGCGAGTCGTCGAAGTGCTTTCAGCGCGGTCTCCATGCATAGCTCTCTTAAGCCCAACATCGGTATTTGCTTTTCAGGAGATAGTGCAAAAACTTTTTAATGATCGGCCCATGCCTGACATTCGCTTCGCGTCTCAGGGGGCGGGGACGAGTAGGGCGATTGAGGAGTGTTTCAGACACAAGCCTTTTTTCGAGGCGACTCTCTCTACCGCAGAGGGATTCGCGGAGGAGTTTTTGAAGCTCCCCGCACGCCCAACAGAGGTCTTCATTCCTCAATCCTCAATCGGACGTGAAGCCTTGGCTCCCCTTCTCAGAGCCGGCGGGGTGAGTGTCTGTGAAGTCGCTGCGTACAGTTTAGTGACCGCGTGTCCTGAACAGGACGAACAGCGAGTCATTGCACACGCGGCTGCGGTCAACGGATGTATCGTCTTCATGAGCCCCTCAGCGGTACGAGCGACCATTGAAACGTGCTCCGATTCGGAGAGCCTGAGAAGATTGCGGGTGATCTCGATTGGCCCCTCTACCTCTGAGGCGATTCGGGGTGTCGGCCTACGTGTTACGGTCGAGGCCACTGGTCACTCTGAAGAGGGAGTGATTGGGGCTCTGCGTAGGTGCGTCGCCGCTCAGGGTGAGGTGTAGCTGGGTCGGGCGGTGCAAAAAGGCTCACGCAGGAGCCTTTTTTACCGATGTGCTCGTCGGAGCTTAATGTATCGGCTACTTAGCCTCGCCGGCAGTCGTTTGCTTGAAAAAGTTCAGTTATTTCGCTAGATTCGTCTCCGTTCTATCCCGTGTTTCGGAGCATTCCATGATTGATCTTCACGACCTACGCGAAAGGCCAGATGCCTACCAACAAGCGTGCGAGAAAAAGCGCGTTAAATTTGATGTAAAAGCGTTCCTTGAGTTGGATGCTGACTATCGCCGTATGCGTGGGGAGTTCGAATCGATGCGTGCCCAGCAGAATGCGGTCAGCAAGGAGATTCCGAAGCTGTCGGGTGCCGATAAAGACGCGAAGCTTGCTGAGATGAAGGGATTGGCAGAGCGGGTCAAAGAAGGGGGCGCCCTCTTAAAGGAGCTTGAGGAGAGGTGGAATAAAGAGCAGCTCCTCATCCCTTCGATACCTCTCGATGTAGTTCCGGTTGGTAAGGATGACACGGAGAATGTTCCGTTGCGTTCATGGGGAGATGTTCCAAAGCCTAGTTTTGAGATCCGTGATCACGTGCAGCTCGGCAAGGAGCTTGATCTCTTCGATATCGAGCGCGGTGTTAAGATCGCCGGCGCTCGCAGCTACTTCCTGAAAGGCGACGGCATGCGGCTACAACACGCCGTCATGAGCCTCGCGATGGATGTGCTTCACAAGTGTGGGTACACTCTCATGGATCCACCACACATCGTAACCTATGGGGCGATGATGGGTACTGGATATTTCCCGGGTGGCGAGGAGATGGCGTATCACCTCGATGAGCGAGATGAGGGATTCCACCTTATCGGTACCTCCGAGGTTCCTGTTGCCTCGTTTCATGCTGACGAGATCTTAGCGGTCGATGAGTTACCTAAGCGTTATGCGGGCTACTCCCCCTGTTATCGGCGTGAGGCCGGTGCCTACGGGAAGGATACTCACGGACTCTATCGCGTTCACCAGTTCTACAAAGTAGAACAGGTTGTGCTCTGTAGGGCGGATGCTGAAGAGAGTATGAGGTTCCATAAAGAGCTCCTCGGAAACGCGGAGAAGGTGATGCAGCTCTTAGAGATTCCATATCGCGTGGTCGATGTTTGCACTGGAGATATGGGGCAGGGGCAGATCTACAAGAACGATATTGAGGCATGGATGCCCTCGCGTAAGTCATATGGAGAGACGCACAGCTGCTCCTCGTTCTATGATTTCCAAGCTCGACGACTTAACACTCGATATAAAGATTCGAGTGGAAAGAATGTGTTCTGCTTCACGTTGAACAACACCTGTATCGCGTCACCGCGAGTGCTTATTCCGCTCCTTGAGAATCACCAGAACTCGGATGGCTCAGTTACGATTCCGAAAGCGCTCCGTCCGTTTATGGGCGGTCAGGACGCGATTACTACTCGACGTTAAGAATTAGGGGAGGTGTCGGTGTCTCTTTTTATAAATACCCTTCGTGGTAAAGCCACTCATGAGGTCCCAGTTTGGTTGATGCGTCAAGCTGGTCGTTACCTCCCTGAGTATCGTAAGCTCCGAGAGAGATCCTCGATGCTGGAGATGGTACAGACCCCAGAGCTTGCAGCAGAGGTAACTCTGCAGCCGCTACGGAGGTTTCCCCTCGACGCAGCGATTATATTCGCTGATATTCTGACGCCACTGATTGGCATGGGGCTTAACCTCGAGTTTAAGAAGGGGGAAGGGCCAGTAATCGATAATCCTGTTCGGACGGCATCTGATGTCCGAGCTCTCGCTGTTCCAGCACCAGAGGAGAACGTTGGATACACACTCGACGCTATTAAACTTGTCGTTAAGGAGCTTAACGGTAAGACTCCATTGATCGGGTTCTCTGGCGCTCCGTTTACCCTCTCATCGTACCTGATTGAGGGGCAGAGTCCGGGCGATCTTCTTCACACGAAGGGGATGATGGTCGGCGAATCAGAGGTGTGGCATGAGCTTCAAGAGAAGCTTGTAACGTTATGTGTTGAATATCTTGTTGCGCAGGCTGAAGCCGGTTGTGAGTCGCTTCAGATTTTTGACTCGTGGCTTGGCTACGTCGGTCCACGCGAATACGACACCTTCGTGGCTCCCTATCTTATGAAGCTCATCACTCAGGTAAAGGCTCGCGTCGATGTACCTGTCGTGTTCTTCGCGACAGGAGTGAGCGCTCTCTTCCCTCGACTGGGCAAGCTTCCGGCTGACGCGTTTGGTGTTGATTGGAGGATCTCTCTTCCTGAAGCGGCTGCGGCTATCGGTCGTTCTGTTCCTCTACAAGGAAATTTAGACCCGCAGATACTCGCTGCTCCTTGGGAATATATCGAGGGAGCCGCGCGAGCTGTTCTTGATCAAGGACGAGAGCTCCCCGCACACATCTTTAATCTTGGACACGGGGTCTTGCAGCATACGCCGGTAGAAAACGTACAGCGCTTAATCGAATTGGTGAAGGGATATAGGCGATGACACACCTCCTTGCGATCGTATCCATAGTTCTTTACGCAACGTCGGCTCTGATGTTGTTCGTGCAGCTATGGCGTTCGCACGAAAGTGGTGCCTCATGGATGGCTCCCCGAATCGCTTTCATCGGAGCCCTCATGCTGCACACCCTTACGATGGGTTGTGTCATCCAAGATCCAAAATTAGTACTCCTCGACAATGGAGCCGATTATTTTCTCTGGGTGTCGTGGGCGCTCGCGTGCGCCTTTGCGTACATTCAGCGGCGTGTTCAATACCCGATCATAGGGGCGTTCGTCATTCCCGCTATCGTCGTCTTCATGGGGAGCTCCTCGTACCTTCTTCATAAGGACACCGTCTCAGTTTTGGGGACGGACATTCCCCCACGGCAAGATGTCATACTTTCAATGCTCCATGCAGTGCCGGCTTTGGTTTCGGTTGTGAGCCTCGCTCTTGCGTTAGTGGTGAGCATCGTCTTCCTCATAGTTGAGAGGAGGCTCAAACGCCGAAAGGGAAATGCTCTGACCCTGTCTGGACCGAATCTTCAGCTCTTAGACAAGCTTAACAAGAACCTCGTTCAGATCGGATTCGTTGCGATCTCTCTCGTTGTCTTGAGCGGAGGGTTATGGGCTGTGAGTGAACGGAAGCCGGTATTTTCAGCCGACACCTCTGTCATCTCCGGGTTGGTGGTCTGGGTTCTCCTCGCGTGCATCCTTCATGTAAGACTCGTTCTACGGTGGTCTCCTAAACAGGTATCGCGCCTCACCGTTTTGGTGACGGGCTCATTTTTTATTACGGTCTTTGTCGTTCTCGCTTTTGCGGGACGGCTCACCCATGCGGAGCTGTGGTCGTAAGATGCGGGCGGCGAGTCTAGCATTCCTGGGACGAGTAGAGGGGGTATACTCACCGCGGGTTGTGCTTACAGGAGTAAGTTACAAAACGCTCAACGTCGATGGCCGGGAGAGTTTGGCGCGACTTATCCCGGAACCTGAAAAGCTCGCTGAACGACTTGTACGGGAGGGATTGGCCTCAGAAGCAGCAGTGATCTCCACCTGCAACCGGTTTGAGATAGTTTCTGTTGGTGGAGAGGGAGGCGGCATTCGCCAGTTCTTCGAGTCGCTCCTGAGCTCCTGTACTAATCCAGCTGATGTTCTCTATCAACACATCGATGATTCCGCCGTTCGCCATCTTTACCGAGTTTCTGCCAGCCTCGACTCGATGGTGCTCGGGGAGGCCCAGATACTAGGGCAGGTGAAAAAAGCTTATCAGCGTGCGATCGAGATCGGAAGTGTGGGTGCCCACCTGCATCACCTTTTTCAGAGTGCATTTAGTGTGGCGAAGAAGGTGCGCGCTCATACTGAGGTCTCTCAGCACGGAGTATCTGTCAGCTATGTAGCTGTTCGACTTGCAGAGCAGATATTCTCTGATCTCGCCGATACCACTGTGCTGATTCTTGGTAGTGGTGAGATGGCTGAGCTTGCGGCACTTCACCTCTGTTCAAAGGGGTGTCGTAAGATAATCGTAGCCAATCGTACGGTAGAAAGGGCGGCTGAGTTGGCTGAGCGGTTCGGGGGCTCCGCAGTCTCTTTGGGTGATGTTGATCGAGTGCTTGACCAAGCGGATATCGTTATCGGATCTATCTCGATAGATCGACCCATTCTCAATCGTTCTGTCCTTCGCAGCCGTGACGGCGGGAGGCCGATATTCTTAATCGACCTTGGACTTCCCCGAAATTTCGCGACCGATCTCGGAGAGATGGATAGTGTGTACCTCTATAATATCGATGATCTCGCCCATATAGCCGACGAAAATAAAGCGCTTCGTGAGGCTGCCGCTCACGAAGCGGAGCTCATTATTGAATACGGATTAGTTCAGTTTGAACGTTGGCGATTAAAGCGTGCCGCGCAGCCGGAGATCGTAGACCTGCGCGAAAAAGTGAGGGTTATCTGCGAGCAGGAGGTGTTCCGTCATCTCGCTAAGTCCTCGGATACGCAGGGAGAGACCGCCCGGGAGCTTGCGCATGCTATTACACAGAAGATATCTCATGAATTAACAGCTCTCATGGAGCGTCACTCACAAGGAACAGATTCCGATGATAGTGGAAGCGTTCCGCTCCTTATCGTTCCAAAAGCAAAGATAGAGTAAGCCCGGTTCTTTCTGGTGCGGTGGGAAGTAGGCTCATTGTTGGAGAGGTTAAAGGTATGGTCGCGAGGTTGCTGTGTATCGTTGCCCTTGTATCGTTGAGTGTGAGGTGTGTTATGGCTGATGAGAAAGATACCAACAGTGAGGAGCTCAAGAAAAAGCTCAATCCGATGCAGTTTCATGTTACCCAGCAGTGTGGTACCGAGCCCCCTTTCCAAAACGAATATTGGAATAATCACGCCGATGGTATCTATGTCGATATCGTATCTGGAGAGCCACTCTTTAGTTCTCTCGATAAGTTTGATTCAGGCTCTGGCTGGCCGAGCTTTACGAAGCCGATCAAGGGCGGCAAAATATCTGAGAAGTCAGACACGAGTCACGGCATGCGTCGAGTAGAGGTTCGCTCGGGTACCGCCGATTCGCACCTTGGGCACGTTTTTCCTGATGGGCCGGGTCCGAACGGGCTTCGCTATTGCATCAATTCTGCGTCTCTGCGCTTCGTCCCGGTAGAGCGGTTAGAGGCCGAGGGATACGGGGAGTATCGTGAGCTCTTTGATGATAAATATGGCCGTCAGCCGGAGAGACCGCCGGTAGGCGCGCCGCGCGAAGAGGTCGCCGTGCTTGCGGGCGGCTGCTTCTGGGGCGTCGAGGAGTTGATTCGAAAGCTCCCGGGGGTGGTCTCAACGGAAGTTGGATACACTGGTGGAAATGTTCCCAATCCGACCTATTCTCTCATGACCTCGGGGACGACTGGTCATGCGGAAGCCGTCCGGATAGTCTTTGATCCGAACAAGCTTCAGTATGCAGATCTTTTGCGATATTTCTTTAAGCTTCATGATCCTACGACCCTCAACCGTCAGGGTAATGATCGTGGCACGCAATATCGCTCCTCCATCTTCTTCGCCTCGCCTCAACAGGAAGAGGTAGCACGCCAGATCAAAGGTGAGGTTGAAGCATCGGGTAAATGGAAGGCTCCCATAGTGACAGATATAACCCCGGCCTCAACGTGGTATCCGGCAGAGGAATATCATCAGGACTACCTTCAAAAGAATCCTAACGGCTACACGTGCCATTACGTGCGCGAGTAAGATCGTTACGGATTGGAGCTCGATGCTGATGGAGCCAGCCGCAAGAGGATCTGTTTTGCGATCGTAGCGAAGAGTGCCGGAAGTTGCACGGAGTTCGTTGTACGCAGGTACTCACCCCTCGTGTCGTATTTTCGCTCGTTGTTGCCCGGGAACGCGGGATTAAAGGGCTTGAGAGATTCTGGATCGGTTGCTTGTGTGCTGGTGTACCCGACCATCAGGTTAGGAGCGCTAGAGTCCTTAAAGCGGTGGTCGGGATTTGTACCTGGGTTGCCGTCAGTGCATTTCGGATTCGATTTTGTCGATATTGAACGGCGGGCACCTGAGAAGGTATACATCGGATCCCAAGCATGCTTTTCGTTAGTTCCAACGCTCTGTTGGGTTGTGACCGTAAGCGACTCTTGTGCCATCGCAAGGCGAGCGAGAAAAATATCTTTGCGGTTAAGGTGATCGTCTGCGTCTTGCATCGGATCATCACAGATGGGTGCGGCAGGGCCTAGGCCGATCGTGAAGAGGGTACCGCCGAAGGTGCTACGAATGTAATCGGCCGCAGCGATAGAGCAGTAATAGGGAAGTTGGTCGAAGTTCTGATAATTTATCGTGCCACTTACCGGAGGTGTAATCCCCGACCAATTTTGGTCAACGTATGTTGATGCGATATCAGAGAACGGAACCCCACTGATTGTCACCGGTGTAGCTGAGTTGATTGGGAGCTTAAAATTCAGGCTCGTTAAGCAGCCGCTTGTTTGGCCACTCGGCGGGGTGGCTGAGGTGTCCAAGACGCTTTGGAAATATCGAGGGTCTGCCACAACGGGGCCGCAGGGAGTCGTGCTTGCAGGTGCAACAGAGCCGTTTCCGATGGGATGCCCGAAGAGCGCAGGTACTCCGTTAACGAGTGTTCGAGGTACGATCGGTCCCGGACCACGGTATGTTTTCGAGCCGTCGTACCATTCGAGAGAGTACTGATACGCATCTGTGTTGGCGGCAAGTTTGGTTGTGTTCGTGTTTGTAAAGATTCCTCGGAATGCGTTCGGCGCTCCGTCAGAAAAGAGAACTACGGTTGGAGAGATGGTTACCTTCTGGCGGCCGGCAAATGAAGGATCCGCGGCAAGTTCATCAAATTGCTCTATGGCTCGAATTAAGGCATCGCAGATATTGGTGTTGCTCTTTGTTAAGTTTTTTAGTTGGGCTGCAGAGATCTGTGCGTCAAAAGTAGTGCCGTTTCGCCCAGTTTCAAAGGGTGTGACCGTTCCACCGACTGTCATCGGAAAGGTTACATGTGCCGCGAGATTAAAGGGGATTACGGCTACCACGTCGCGCTTCGGGTTGAAAAATTTACGGAATTTGTCGACGCCTCTTGCGAGATCGTCGGTGCGGAGCGGCCCGGTACAGCTCCCCGTTAAGCGACACGTGCACGGTAGGTTCGCGCTGCCTGAAGGGCACCCCATCGAACCTGAAACGTCGAGGAGTAGCGCGATGTATGCCGGATTGAGTTGAGCTGAGTGTGTTCCATACACTGTTGTCGTACCACCTCCAGCAGAATTGCCCAGAGAGAATCCTACGACGTTCGCAAGTCGACCCGCGAGGAATGATTTGCCAGTCAGAGCGATGGTAACCTTCAGTGTGTCTGTAGCTCCGGTATACTGAGAGGTTATCGTGGGGGAAGAGGGGAGGTCTCCGTACGAAGACAAGTTCTCCACTCCCACGCTCTTAACGACTTCCGTTAACTCGGCCGAGCCTGCTGAGGAATTGCAATGCTCCCACCCTGTAAGTCCCCGAAACCCGAGACCCGCGAGAGCAGCGGCACGAGCCGCTCTATCGAGCCGTTGTTTCCATAGGTACCCTTGGCCTACATCGATCACCATGGCAGAGAACGATAGGAGGAGGCCTATCGTAATTGCGAACATGACGAGCATGTATCCGCTCTCTTTAGAGGATCGTCGTTTCACGGTGTAATCCATCTTTATCTATTCCGAATCCGGGGAGAAAGGCTGGCAGAAATTTCACGATCGGCTGAAAGGCATAGGCAACTTCAACAGATACGAGTCTATTTCTGTTGCATACCTGTGCTGACGGCACGATCACCTTATTGCCGGATGTTAGGGCTCCTTGTCTTGCGGTAAGTTGGCGCTCCCCCAGGTTGTTTCCCACTGAGATCGCTCCGTTGGGGAGGCGGCCGCTACGACCACCACAATTATTCTTTTCATCTTCCGAGGGGAGGCCGGAAACCTCATGGATTGTGTCTCCTTGCCCGCATGCTCCGTTGTTGCCCGAGGAACTCGTCTTGTCATAGAAGCTTGCTAAATTGTGGCGATACACAGTTATTGAGATGAGCGAGCCGGGTAACGCATTGTCGAGAGCTTTTTGTGCCTCATCCCGCGCTCGCTGGGCGCACGCGAGGATTCGCGCCTGCGATTTGGTTACATCTACGGTCGTTTGGCCATTATTTTCAGTTAAGGAAGTGATATCAGAACACCGACGGTACACATAATTGGCGGCCTCTTGGCTGATGGACCCGGTTATTTGGTGATATCTGAGAAAGCGACCGATGTCGACCGTCGCTCCAGAGATCACCAGCATAACTGGCGCCACAAAAGCCAGCTCCAAGAGGCTCCCTCCGTGCTCTGACGTCCCGACTTTTAAGTAGCGGAAAAGTTTCCCTAGCCTCACAACTTACCTCCTTGAGATCCGCGTTCAAACACACCTATCGCGCTTCCCTTCAGAGCATTTGTTTCTGCGAAACGCAGAAACGGGATAGTTCCGCCAAAAAGTTGGGGCATATCAGCGGTGACTAATACCGTGTAGAGGTCTCCAGCAGCTGTGGTCGTCAAGGCACACTCGGCAGAACAGGTGCACGTGGTGGGGCACACATACAGTTTCGGCGTAGTAAATATCGTCGATTGAGCCAATCGTTTTGCGGACGCCTCCCAGGTGCTTTTCTGGGCGGTCGCATTGCAGGTCCCGTCTGCGCGTCGCTGAACGGCGACGCATTGTCGAACTTCGTCGCTAATAGCGGTTGCTAAGAATTGAATTCCTAACTGTCTAACGGAGAGAACCGAGAGGTAGATGCTTGCGTACAGTACTCCCAAGTAGAGGGGGAGCGTGAGCGCCGCTTCCACGTACAAAGAGCCCCTTTGCCTATATTCGTTTGAGCGAATGGGCATAAATCCGTCCCTAACCTGCCAACAACAACCTTCTTATCGTGTATCGTATCATGTGATGAAAAACTTAATGGATAAAATCAAGCGGCTTCGTAACAATCTGAAATAATTGCGAAAAAGCCTTAGTTCGGGGGCGCGTGTGTGGATGCCTTCGGACGCTCTATGGTATCCCGATAGGGCTTGAGAGCACTATGGGTACTTCGAGCTGTGAGTGGGTTTGAACCTTGCCAGAGTGTTGATGGAATGATGAGGTAGGGAGGCACTTCAGCCATATCCAAGTATTGTTTTTATGACTAACCCTTTGGGACGTTCCGTATCGTTTAGTGAAACCGTCGACGAATCCGTTCTCTTTCCGATCGAGCGCGGTCAGGCGCGTACCCGAATCGGTATTCGTGAGCCGTTACCCTTTGATGGTGTCGATCGATGGACGTGCTTTGAGCTTTCGTGGCTCGATGCTCTAGGTGTTCCGGAGGTCGGAATAGCGTCGATTGAATATGCCGCCGCTTCGCCGATGATCATAGAGTCGAAGAGTTTGAAGCTCTTCCTTGGAAGCCTAAACTTTACAAAGTTCGCCTCGGTCGAAGACGTAGAGCGAACAATTCAACGAGCTCTCTCTAAAAAGATAGGCTCTGAATCGGTAGGCGTGGCGGTGCGGATGTCTCCTCAATGGTCGGAGATGAAAATTGTCCCTCCGCCAGGAGCTTGTGTGGATAAGATATCGTTGGAGACCACCGAGAGTTTTCGCCTCAGAGCGGGAGATGAGGTAGTTGAAGAGACGATTCACTCTAATCTCCTACGTTCGCTCTGTCCCGTTACTGCACAGCCAGACTGGGGAACTGTGGCTATTCACTATCGTGGCAAGAGGTTGGAGCACAGCTCTCTTGTTGGGTACCTTCTCACCCATCGTAGTCAACAGGGGTATCACGAGGAGTGTTGCGAGTTGCTCTTCACTGATCTGCTGAATGTGTGCGCTCCATCGCAGCTGTGGGTCGGATGCATGTACACCCGTCGCGGTGGGATCGATATCAATCCGGAGCGCTGGTTGCCGGGCACTCCCCGCCCATTAATAGAGGGGCGCTTCGCTCGTCAGTAAGATGCGCGATGCGACACGGATTTTATCGTGTTCGGATGTGTCGTAATCGGAAAAAAACGAACCGCATCCGCGTTTACACAGATGGTGTGAACGCGCTCGGAAGATATAGTGTCGAGAGCATCGCGGTGGCGAAGGGGTCTGTCTATTTACTCAACGTACCAGAGAGATTTTAAAGTGTCCCCAGCATTTTCAACAAGAGCGATAGAGGTTCGTCGGCAAGGAGCTCACCTTCTTGATGCGGTTATTCGCGGAGATGGACGTGTTGATGACTTAGTTCAAGAGCTCAGACGGCTTCCTTGCTCGGAGGCGTGCCACCTCTCCGATATGGTTGTCACCATGTGTCAGGCGAAGGAGGGACGGTATGCGGCGAGTACGGTCGCCCGTCTCCACGAAGTTGGGGCTCGCAGCGCCATGCTTTTCGGGTTATCGCTCAAGGACGAGACTCTTTCGGGAAAAGTAGCGCCCTCTCTCGTTCGAATGCTTGATGAAGCTGAGTCTATTCCATCTGAAGTACAGTCAAGCACGCTGGTTCGCTATGCGCGTATCCGCGCTCTTGCGCAGATCTCTCCACGTCTGAGGGAGGAGGTTGCGTTTGAGGCTCTTACGGCGTGTGTGCTTGCCGCCAAGAACGAAAAAACCTTTGATGCAGATCTCGCTCTCCCGATAGCGGGTTTTGAGACGCTTTTTCGAGATAATCCTTTTGACGAGTATCGAGATCTTCGGGAAAGGACGCGACAGTTGTGTGTGGAGGCTGTTCGCGCGCGATTTGAGGCGTCGGTTAATTCTTTAACTGACGCAGATACGTTGTCGTTTGATTCGGTGATTCGAGAGCTCCCGTTAGCGCACGCCGCGGGAGTTGGATTGCTGACGCTCCTTCCGACCATCGTGGCGTCCGATGATCCTGTGATAGAGGAGAAGGTAAACGATATCTTATCCTTTATAGAGTTGATCGTGAGCAG
>JBIIEK010000235.1:0-3767 GCA_044237895.1 Bdellovibrionota bacterium | reverse complement strand
CAATACCTAGACCTCGTCCGCGATATCCTTGAGAACGGAAAGCCCGAAGAGGGTGTCGATAAAAATGGTGTCGTTGTGCGACCGGATCGAACGGGTGTCGGCACTTACTCGGTATTTGGTCGGCAGATGCGGTTCAATCTTGCGGACGGGTTTCCGCTCGTTACGACGAAAAAGGTCCATCTTAAATCGATCATCTACGAGCTCCTTTGGTTCCTGAAAGGCGATACCAACATTAAGTATCTCCAAGACCAGAAGGTCTCGATTTGGGACGAGTGGGCTGACGCGAATGGCGATCTTGGGCCCGTGTACGGGAAGCAGTGGCGTTCCTGGGAGGGGCCTCGAGGTCGAGTCGACCAGATTCAACGGGCTGTTGATACGATCAAGAGTAATCCCTCGAGTCGACGGATCGTGGTTATAGCGTTCAACCCGGCTGATCTTCCTGATGTTGCCCCTCCAGCGTGTCATACGCTCTTTCAATTTTACGTGTCGGGTGACAAGTTGAGCTTGCAACTCTATCAGAGGTCGGCAGATCTCATGTTGGGCGTCCCTTTTAACATCGCAAGTTACTCCCTTCTTCTCATGATGGTTGCTCAGGTTACGGGTCTGAAACCGCATGAGTTCGTGCATACCTTTGGGGATGTGCACATCTACGCTAATCACATCGAAGGGGCCCGTTTGCAACTTGAGCGAGAGCCGCGTCCGCTTCCAACGATGGTCATTAATCCTGCGGTTCAAGACCTCTTCGGGTTTTCGTACGAGGATTTTAAGCTTGAAGGTTACAACCCTCACGAGCGGATTAAGTTCGATATCGCTGTGTAGCGCTTATGTCGATACCAACCGTAGCAGCGATAGTGGCGATGGACGACGCGCGCGTCATTGGAAGGGAGGGGTCACTGCCGTGGCACCTTCCTGAGGATCTCGCTCATTTTAAAAAGCTCACTACGGGTCATATCGTGATCATGGGCCGTAAGACGTGGGATTCCCTGCCGGCCAAATTTCGACCGTTACCGAATCGTCGAAACGTTGTGGTTTCGCGAAATGTGAGTGGCCTTGCATTGCCTGAGGGCGTTCTCGGTGTTTCGTCGCTCGATGAGGCGATAGCAGTGTCAAGGCTTGAGGCGGATGATAGCCAAAGGATCTGGATTATCGGCGGTGCCCAGATATACGCAGCGGCGTTGCCGATGTGTGACGAGGTGCACCTAACGCGTGTGCATGGAACGCATGAGGGGGACGCTCGGTTTCCTGAATTTGAAGATGGTTTCGAACAGGTCTCGTCGACGCCTGGTGTCGCCTGTTCGTTTGTTATCTTTCGCAAAAAGAGCGCCGCTCTCTAATGTTTGGACATCATTGAGTCGATTCTCGCATTGGGAGGCCCAAAAAAAGGGGCCGTATGTGGCGTCAGGTCGTTGGCAAGGCGCTGAATTCCCTTGTCGACTTATTCTGTTCTAGACCGGAGCGCGTGGCGCTACGAGTTTTTCGTGAGAAAAACCCTGAGTTTCTTGATGCATGGAGCGCTCTTGTTGGGCGGGAGCGAGATCGCTTCGTTGTCGGGATATTCTTCGGGCGGTGCGAGCCGCCTCAATATAAGTTCTTCGCTGTGACGCGAGACTTGGAGAAGGTAGAGGAGTTGCGGGACGACAGCGGATATCGTCCGAGAGGATGGCGGTGATGTAGTTAGGCAGGGGAAGGCCCCCTGCCTGGCCGCGTGTTAGGCGGTGATGTTAAGGAGACGCGTTTCGCCGCCCTTCGCGCTATGTTGCGCGGCGGTCGAGACCTCTTCCTCTTCATCCTCTGTAAATCGTTTGCGATTGTTCTCATCGGGGTCCCGATGAGTTAGTTCTGTTGCAGCACCGACGCGTCTGCCCGCGTCTGTTTGCGTAAACCTCCTGGCTCCTGAAGCGAAACCAAGCTGACTCCGTTCAACTTTCATAGTGCCCTCCATGGCAACTAGGGAAACATCCCCTGGTACTTGTTTCGGCTTGAAAGGGTGATGGCTAAAGGTTTGACATGAATATTCCGGCTGAAGGCAAATCATTTTTGTGGCTAACCCCCCGTATCGCGGCTCTTGGTCGGGGTTTCTAGGGGGTGTTTTGGCAAGGATTTAGGCCCCATACATCAAGTTCAAGGCTAGGTGCGTCGACCGTCTCCTTAGGAAAAAAATCGTAGGAGCCTGCGAGTATTTCGCAGCATCGTAAGGTAGATATGGGGCGAGAAGGCAAAAACACCGCAATTTACATCGGGTTTGAGGATTACGAGCAGGCAGAGCTCGCGACTCCGGAAAAGAACTTACTGAGGGCGATCCTGTTAAACGCTGTGGCCGACATAAATCGTCCTGGTGAATTCTCACGAAGGGCACGCGATTACTTCCTAAGCAAGGAAGAGGATTATATCTTCTCGTTTAATTCAGTATGCGGCTTTCTCAACATCAATCCCCACCACATCTTAATACTGGTTGGTCTTGAAAAGTCCGATAGGTTCCCACTCGGAAAACTTGACGGCCTTGAGGGGCTCGAGGGCGCTGAGGAGATTTCGGCGGAGTCTGATAAAAACGTGGAAGATGTGCAGCACTCCTAATTGTTGCGAGTGAGCGCCTAGTTCCGGTACTCTGCGCGGTATGCGCACCCAATCCACCCAAGAGGAAGAAGAGTTCGTCGGCCTCCGTTTCATTCACAGGGCTGGTACTGATCGATCAGGCCCGCTCGTGATCCTCGTGCACGGTCGCGCTGGCAATGCCCAGGTCATGTGGGCGTTTGATCGCCTCATTCCGGCGCAAGCTACGGTTGTGTCGTTCGAGGCTTTTCTTGAGGATCCGCTCGGTGGTTTTAGCTGGTGGTATATGGACTCGAAGGACCCGGTCAGGCCAGCGATTTTGAGAGCTCGTGATAGATTGTGTTATGCCATCGAGCGCTACGTTGAGATTGAGAACATCAGGCCGAGTAAGCGAGTTGCCATGGGTTTCTCTCAAGGGTCCGTGCTTCTCTCCGCGGCGTTGCTCACAGGAAAGCTCTCGTTAGAGGGGCTCGGTATTCTCGCCGGCGTTGCGTTCGAGGGAGAGGAGCCCCCAGTAATTAATGGTCGCCCGCGCATCTTGATCGCCCATGGAACACAGGATGAGGTTCTGACAGTTGATCGAGCTCGGGCCGGCGCGCAGAGGCTCAGGATGCTCGGTTTGGACGTGACGTACGTGGAAGAGGAGGTTGGTCATAAGGTGGGGGTGCAGGGTACTCGCGCCCTTAAGGAGTGGCTCGCCGAAACCCTAGCACGGTGAGGAGAAAGCAACTAAGCGCACCCAAATAGCTCTAATTACTAATCGAAATACACGATAGTTCCTGGAAGCGGGAGGTCTCGAAAACGCATCCTACCTGATGGGTTCGTGCGCCCTGAAAAAAGGGCGCGATCTATAGCCAGGAATTATGGGCGTATCGTCGCTTAATAGAGTTATCACCTCAGGTTTTATCTCGGGCCTCTCCAAGAGCGGTACATCTACCTCTGCGCAAGACATCGCACGACAGGCTATGAGTAAAGGTAGCGATGAGCCGATCTCGCTTACCCTGCGCCGCGGAGCGCAGGGCGCCGCCGCAGCAGTTCAGTCTCTCAACGCAGGTATTAGCTATATCAACATCGCTGAGCAGTTTACGAGCAGCCTCCTGGATGTGGTGAATGAGGTCGATACGTTGGTGACGAAAGCCGGAAAGGGAAACATAACGCCATCGAATGCTCGTTTATATAAAGACCAGTTTGATAGATTGAGCGCCGCGTATACCAAG
>JBIIEK010000071.1:0-13464 GCA_044237895.1 Bdellovibrionota bacterium | reverse complement strand
TGGAACAAGGGATGCCAACGCAAGTACGATACGTCCTGCGGTTGAAGCTGCCGATCGTGGGTCAAAAAGTGAGTCGTTTAAGTTAGACATACTACCTCTACTATTTCTATCGACGAGGCTCCTCTCTCCGTTGCGGCCACCTGCACGAAACGAAGTTAGCCCCTTCCTCATTGTGCTATGATCGCGGAGCTAATCAACCTGCGAGGTTAAAGTCTACAAAAAGTAGAAAAAGAGATGCGGGGCGGTTGTCCCTAAATCTCAAGCAAGGGATGGAAATCCGTGTCGGAAATCCGTGTCAGTCATGGCTTTCCTTCTTTTTAGAGCTGCCGATATTTGTTAGCCGAACACTGGTACAGGGCAGCCGAACACTGGTACAGGGCAACTGTTCATACAACTAAACCTCAATGGTTTCGACGCCCGGGAGCCGTAGAGCTTCTCGCCTCGTAAGTTGGCCCGTACCAGTGCTGGTACGTCACGCTCGTCTGCCTCTCCTTGATGGTGGGGACCCTTCTCTTCTTTCTGGCCCTGAAGAGGATCGGAGCTTTCCAGAGCAGCCTCCTGTTAAAGAGCGAGCCGGTTCTTACCTCCCTGATGTCGTGGCTGATTCTGGGCGAGACTCTCTCGTTTTCCTAATATCTCGGGGTCGTATTGGTCTTAGGAAGCTTAGTCGTTTACCAATATCTTAAAGGAAGTTCTCCTTCGGGGCCTCGCACGAGGTAGTGCAACGACACTCAATAGCTTCATCCAGCGTCGTTGCAAACCAAGCGGGCTTGCCCCCGGAGCTGTAGCGAAAAGAGAAGCCAATATATCCAAGGGCGCAGCAGCATGCGTCATTCGTTATTCAAGAGAGGTTGCGACGGCCTCGCTCACGTGCTCACGATTTGACCTATTCTCTGCGGAGCCCGTAGTGGTATAGCTTCACCAAGCGAGCACCGTACGAGGTAGATACATGATAGACGGCACCGATTCGAGCGAAAAAGGCTACCGCCGCATCGTTGATGTCAACGAGCAGCTTCCCCTCTTAAAGGCTCTCCCCCTTGGCGCTCAGCACCTTTTCGCAATGTTTGGCGCTACGGTGCTCGTGCCATTTCTTTTTAACGTAAACCCCGCTGTATCCATCCTTATGAATGGGGTAGGCACTCTTCTTTACATCGTGATGTGCAAGGGCCAAATTCCAGCCTACCTTGGTTCAAGCTTCGCCTTTATCTCTCCAACCCTTGCCGTTATCGCGGCAGATCCCTCCTTGGGCGGCTACCAGGCAGCCCAGGCCGGCTTTATCGCATTCGGAATCTTTTTCGTCATCGTTTCTCAGATAGTCCGCATCATCGGCACACAATGGATAGACGTTGTATTTCCGCCAGCCGCGATGGGAGCCCTCGTCATGGTTATTGGGCTTGAGCTAGCGCCCGTTGCCGCGCAGATGTCAGGCTTTACCGAGGGGCCAGCTACTAATCACTCGATTGGTAGAGATATCGCTTCATGTGTCTCCCTGACGACCCTAGCGGTTTGCGCTCTCGGTTCAGTATTCTTTAGAGGTTTCTTTGCAGTCGTACCGCTGCTCGTAGGAATCCTCGCGGGCTACTGCCTCTCTATGTTTTTCGGACTCATAGACTTTGCACCGGCAGTCAATGCGCCTTGGTTTGAGGTCCCGAAATTCACCGCCCCAACTTTCAACCTCACTGCGGTTCTCATGATACTCCCGGTTAGTTTTGTAGTGCTCGCCGAACATATCGGGCATCTAGTCGTGACTGGCCACATCGTAAACCGTGACTTGATGCGGGAACCCGGACTTCATCGCTCTCTGCTGGGGGATGGAATTTCGAATATTCTCTCCGGCTTGGTCGGCGCTACTCCGAACACAACGTATGGCGAGAACATCGGAGTCATGGCGATGACCAAGGTTTTCAGCGTGTACGTGATAGGAGTAGCCGCTCTTCTAGCTATCAGCATCTCCTTCTGCGGAAAAGCAACGGCCTTGATTCGAACGATACCTACTCCCGTTATGGGCGGCGCATGCGTTCTCTTATTCGGGGTTATTGCCGCCGCTGGCGTGCGAATGCTCGTTGAGAGGCGGGTAGACTACTCCAAGTCAAGTAATCTGGTACTAACGGCCGTTGTCCTCGTGATTGGCGTGAGTGGCGCATCCCTCACCCTTTTCGGGATTGAAATGAGGGGGATGGTCTTGGCAAGTGTTATGGCTGCTCTCTGTGGCATCATGTTCTCTATCGCCAAGGTGTCCTACGATTAGAAATCCGTGTCGGGAATCGGTGTCAGTCATGACTTTCCTTCTTTTTAGAGCTGCCGATATTTGTTACCCGGCACCGCAGCTCAGAACTCCAATTTTAGGGAGTGGCACAAACATATCGAGTGGCCAGCGAGAGGGCCGCGTGTGATAGAGGAAAACTCGACAGGGTATGACGGACACGGATTTCACTCTTTGAGAACTCTCGCCTGTAGTTTTTCTCTGTTTCATCTTCTGTATGAGGCTCAAGCTTAGCGCGGTCACCCTGCACCTACAGGAGTACCGTCCTTAGTACCTGGTGATGGATTCGTAGCTCTTCGGTAGGTGAAAGGAAAGTTGAGCGAGAAACTCGGGGGCGTCGAACTCGTGGCCGAAAAAGGGGGAAAGTCATGACTGACACGAGTTTTCGAGAGGGATCTTTTGCAGGTCATACGCAAAAGACACCCTGTGCCCCTGCTCTTGGAGAACTTTCTCAAGCTCACACAACCCTTGGTAGTCTAGACCCTCTGGCTCTTCAAGATGTGATAGATAGGTGTGAGTGGCCCGGAGCTTTTGTACGAGCTCAAGACACTCCTCGAAGTTCATCTCGTTGATTGAATCAAGAAACCCTTCGGGTAGCCGTCGCGCGCCGGAAATGGGGTTTCGCTCCATTAGTCCTGTTTGAATGATCGCGACGTCGAGCTTGCCGAGAGAGTCGGGAGGGGTGAAGCCACGCAGTTCGTCGGGAGCGATAAGTGCCCGACCGCCCTCTTTGGTTTCGAAGAGAAAGGCGTAGCAGTTGGGTTCGGCGAGGCGGATAGGTGAGATCTTTGTTTGGGCGATCTCCACGGATTCGCCATCTCTCAGGATAATGAGGTCTACCAGTTTGCGCTTCTCAAGGTAGGCGAAGTGGTCCCACAGACCCGGGATCTTCTTAAAATCCTCCGCGACCCCCTCCGGTAGATATACTGGGGTTGTCCGGAGGACAGACATTCCTGAGGCAAAATCGAAATTACACTCGAATACACGACGCCCCATTGTGTGATCTGGATGCCAGTGCGAGTAGAAGCATGCGGCGATGTTTGTAATCTTTGAGCGGGTTAGTTGAAGTCTAATTTCTTCCGGAGTGTCGATTAAAACGTTTGGCCCGTGAACGAAGTACGAGGGGCCGCAGCGGGAATATGGAGGACCTTTCTCCAGCGCTTCTGCGCATATGTGGCAAGGACAACCGACTCGGGGGGTCGGCACGGCGCCCGCAGAACCCAACACTTCTATCTGAATATCACTCATAGAATTTACCCGCTAAGACGTGGAACGATCTTATGACCTGAAGCGCTTCTGAGTAAAGATCCACGATTCAGATTAGAAAGGCGCACATCTCTGGGTAGGGGCGAGCTCTTTGCGCAGGTTGAGGCTAGGTTTACTAGTAACCTGATCCGGGGAGCGGGCTAGGGAGCGGTGTGATTTTGTTTCTCTACTTTTTTACTCGCGCTTCTCCCAGCTCGTTTGGGGGGCGTGCCATAATTCTAAAATCCGATCCCTTTCTTAGGAGGCACCTGTGTCGTTTCGCTCATTAGCTGCCGGATCGGCCCTAAGCGAAACGCCTCGAACTTCACACTGATACCTGAAATCATAAGCCTCGGGCAAAGGTATTAGGTCGCTACGTACCCGTCTTCGCGCTTTATAGCGCTCCGTCGAGGCTTTCTAGTGAGGGATCCGCCGAAGCCTGTGGTGAAGGTGAGCACAGAGGTGGTATGAGCCTCTGAATACGGTAGCGCTTGACTCACCGTGAAGTCTTTCTTGGGCACGAATCAACAAACTCCTCGGCAGTGAGACGGGCATTGGTGAGATCCTTTACCGACTCTGCTGCGAGCACTGGGATGACGGTCTCCGCTAGTTTGACGAAGTTGCTCATTCCAGAGGTGAGGAAGGGGCGGGCGATCTCAAATTTCTGTGCCAGAGCCGTCTTGCTCGTCTCTTCGCCTTGTCGCTGGTAGGTGTAAAACGCGCTCATAACGGATCGTACACGATCCTCATTGTGTATGATGTGTTTCGGAACGCCCGCGCGAAGCATAAGAGATTCAACGAGCACTTCCTTTTCCTTAACGAGTGCCATTGGTTTTGGTAGGGGCGTTATGACCGCTCTTGTGGAGGCCGGGAGAGGTCGTGGAGAAGAGGCGAGGGAGCGATCGACGGTCGCCCGAGCACGTTCCTCGATTGGGCGCGCTAGCTTTTTGGAAGGGTTCTCAGACCGAGCAGCCTCCCGCTCGGAAACGGGAGGTTTGCCTTTAAAAGGATTGTTCTGAGCAGGTTCGAGGGGGCGTCGAACGTAAGAGTGGCGCTCCGGCATAGCGAGCGAGATGAGTGAATCGTCCGCAGGTATAGGTCTAGAAGTGCTTGTGCCGGGTACGTTCCATGGCGCTATCGGATCTTGATGGCCGTGTCTACGAGCTTCGAGACATGCGAGGTGATAATCGATTCTCTCCTGGATGGGGTCTTTTTGTGGAGGATGGATGGCCGATTGCATGTAACCCCTTAGGTAAAACTAAACTCGGAATAGCGCGATGCAACAAAGTCCTTAGCTCTTAGCGCCTTTAAGGTATGAATCGAGATCGGCGACCTTGAGTCCCTCCGCGAACTTCTTGAGAGCTGGCCCATCAACTCCATCACCGGTTGAGAGCTGCAGAACAGATCCACTTTCAAGGAAGATGGTGAGCTCAGGGGAGCCACTTGTGGTATCGAGGGTCGCGGTACGACCTGCAATGCGGAATTGGTCTTTGCCGGCTTGAGTCCCGCCCATCATCATCCCCATTTTGGCGATGCCCGCCAATCCTCCCATGCCCTCGGTCCCGCCGGCGCCACTTATCGCTACTCGGACACTCTTTTCACCGTTGGAATACTCTCTTTCGATGTTCGAGAACCCCATCACCTGTTGAACTTGCGTGTCGCCGCCTTTGAGACCGTCTATTTCTCCAGGAAGTAGCTCAGAGAGTCGAGCTTGATGCATTTTCTCAAGTTCTTTTTGAGCCCAGCCAAGCTCCTCCATCGCCTTCGGGTAGTTCTTCTGCTGAACGTATTCATTAACCTTCTTAAAGACCTCGTTGATATCCTCAGCGAGAGCAGGCTGACAGAAAAGAAGTGACGCGAGGGATGCGGCGATAAGAGTTCGGTTCATACGATCCTCCAAGGAGAGTTAGTGGCGTAAAAAATAGCGCCCAAATGTGCACATGGCAAGTATTCATGGACCCTAGAAGAAGGTGTGATGTCTAAAAATAAGGTCACCCTGACTCCCGTCTGGGAGAAGACAGTGATCAAAGTGAACAACTCCGTTACGGGCAACCTGTTGTAGCTGCGGGGGGAGCTCTTCATGAATGTATTCAAGCCGATTGCGAGAGAATACGGGGCAGAGATGGCGAGCATACACGAGGTCAAATTGGCCGTAGTGGCCATATTTTTGGAGGTTGTCGGCGAGCTCGTAGTAGTTGATACCACCCTGAGCATGGACCCCGTAAAGGAGCGCCTCGACTTCAGTATCGATACGAGGTCTGACATAGAGCCGACACCGATGGTCTCGTGCATCGATACCAAAACAGCGGCTTTGATGATCCAGGAATTCTGCGAATTCCAAGTCTATCTTACAACTTCTGCTAATCAGGCTGATCGGGGTAGCGGCGAGCGTAGAGGGTGTCTTCCACATCGAGACGTCGAGACCCTTGGGTGGCCGGTCGTCACGATACTGATGATGCACCAAGAGACCGTCGCGAGAGGCGAGAAAGATATCGAAGCCAGTCTCCCGATCGGTAGCGAGAACTCGCACGGCCTCAGGGAAAGCGTGCCTCAGTATCCTCGCGAGCCCGGGAACTCCAAAATGCGTATCGGCTCTACCCCAGGTGGTTCCCGCGCCGATTTCAAGCAGCGAGACCTTGTCTTGACGTGAGAGGAGATCCGATACCGACGATGTTATGAGCGGGTCCATCTCTCGTGACCAGCCGGAAGCCATGATTGGAGTGTCAGGGCAGATCGCTCGAGCATCAAAGAGTGTGCGGAGGTTCCTCTCTCGACTGAAGTGGTTCTCTGCAAGCTCGATAGAAGCACGAGAGATTAAATCCCGAACGAGCCCCTCAGGACGGATTGTTTTGCGAGAGATATGTGAGTGAGTCAGCATATGCCTTAGATCGTCTCGCCGAGGGTGTGTTACGAGCCGTATCGATTTCTGTAAGCTTTAATCGGATGGCGAATTGCGAAAAAAAGACGATGAAGCATTCGACGTCCGAGCAGGTTGTCATGGAGGTTGACTTGTTCTGCCATTGTAGTGTGAAGCTCGCTTCTCATCTCTTCTTCTGACGAATATCGCCCTATAACGAACGAGACGTTTGTCTCGAATATCTTCGCGAGATTAAGGGCTTGAAGCGGGCTGACGATCACAACATCCTGAGAGCTCCATCCACCAATTCGGGCTATTTCGCGAGCCATCATCTCTGAGCGCCACGCAGAGGAGCACTCCACCTGGTTGTTGTAACACCCTTTTGGTGATTCGAGCCTGGAACGGAGGTATTCATTATCGGATTCGTAGAGCGACCGATCGATAGCATTCAACGGGAGTCCGGCAAGAGCCTCGATATTTCGACCGATCTGGGTCAAAAGATTTTGGTTTTTTTGGGAGTGCCGAACGTCTCCGCGCTCAATCGTTATCGGTGAGAGTCCGAGCTCTTCCGCAGCTATTCGAAGCGCTGCTAGAGAGTCGCCACGTTGAGCAAGGATTTTTTTGGCGTTGGTCGACATTGCAAGGGTGTCATCGAATGGCAGGCCGACTCGGGCTCCCTTCTGCATCGATGAGAGGACCTCTTTAAGTAACGAGAGACTCTCTAGGTTATTTTCAGCTCCGATGAACCTCGGAATCGTCTCTAGGTCCGGGATTGTACCGCGGGGGGCGTTGGGAAACTTAAAGGACTGTTTGAGGCTGGGAGTAGGAAAGGACTCTGCCGAGAGATTCTCCGCAACGGAGGCGGGTGGACGGGACGAGGACGGCGTCTTTTGGTGCTGAAACATGGGGGGATCATACGAGGGTTTTTTCCCTAATTCAAAACTAGGGGGCGGGTTTATTGATGGTCTGAAATAGCTCTTTTTAGCTCTATATGGGTCGTTGGGGTGTGTTTAGGGGCACTGGCGGACCTCTCCGTGTCCTCTCTTTCGTCAAGTATAGCCATCGGCTCTTATTCAGTGTTGAGGAGGACGTTCGATGCATTCCTCGGTGTGCACATGGGTGCTACGGAGGTCCCTCCGGTGTGCCGGTTTCAGCGCCGATGACTGTCGGTATTCCATTGCCCAGTTGATATGCATGAGCCAGAACCCTTGTTTGCACGCTTACCTCCCGCGTAATCGAGCTATGTAACGTGTCCACAAGGTCTGATATCGATGGCCCGGGCGGGGTAGCCTCATCTCGCAGTTCAAGAGGGCGATGAATTTCCACGAAGAGAGCGTTGTCCAGCCACCCGACCTTCACCGACTGATCGATAATACGAACAGGGGTGCCGACCTTCACGAGCTCGAATAAGCGAGCCATATTTTCGGGGTACAGCCTGATACACCCGTGACTTACTCGCATCCCGATTCCAAAGGAACGACGGTCGTTCGTACCATGAATAAGATATCCGGGAATGCCAAGTCTGAGCGCGAAGTGGCCCAGCGGATTTTCAGGGTCTCCTCCAGGTACGAAATCCGGAAGCTCCTCTCCCTCCAGGAAGTGTTCCTCTTTGATACTTTTCGGAGGGCTCCACGACGGGTTCACCGCCTTAGCCGTAACCTTGGTGGTCCCGAGCGGGGTTCTCCAATCGAGATCGCCTATACTGATCGGAAAAGTGTAGGTCACCCGTGCGTTTGGTGGAAAGAAATAGAGCCGTAACTCTCCTAGGTTTATTACGATACCCTCTCTTCTCCCTGGCGGAAGAATGTACTGCGATGGAATCGTTACCTCGGAGCCTGGTGGTGGTACCCAACGATTAAGATGAGGATTCGCGAGAACAATTTGGTCATGACCGATGTCGTATGCGCGTGCTATCTCAAGAAGGCTCTCTCCTGATTGCACCCGCGTGCGACGCACTTCGCCTACAACCGAATCGCGTGGATTTTCGGGAAGTGTAAGCTCCTCGCACCGACATGTAACGGATCCGGTTGCGCAACGCACCAGAACGCAGAGCCAGACCAAGACGCTCGCTAAAGCGCTCCGAGAGCGCATCTCAAAAGCTATTTTCGCATAGTGTGGCGAAAGCTCCGATCGACCATATCCTCGGTCCGGAGAGACCGAGTGTTGGCTTCTTGGGCAACTATCAGGGCCTGGTCGGCGATCCGCTGAGCGTTCTGCGCCTGCTCTCTAACCCGACGTACTTCGGAATTTGTGGCACATCCTGTGCTCACGAAAGCGAGTAACCCAACTACACACAGCTGCATACATTTTCGGGAGTACATAGTATCCACCTCGTCATAAGTCAGTTCCACGGAAGCGGGAACCTTATAGTCGTTGGCGGCAGAATAGCATCTGATCGATTGGGCAGGCGTGATGGGGGCCAGGACCTAGGCGCGAAGGCGCTCTATCTCGTTGCGAGCAAGCTCGTCGCACCGCTCGTTCTCAGGGTGGCCAGCATGGCCTTTGAGCCAGTGCCAGTTGATTGCATGTATTTTGACTAAGGCGTCCAGCTCCTCCCACAGAGCCTGATTTTTGACAGGCTTTTTGTCCGCGGTCTTCCATCCATTACGTTTCCAGTTGTGAATCCATTGGGTGATACCTTGGCGGAGGTATTGAGAATCTGTGTAAAGTTCGATGGAGCATGGCTCCTTAAGAGCTTTCAAGGCTTCGATGGCAGCTTGCAACTCCATCTGATTGTTTGTTGTTTCCGGATGGCCCCCTGAGATCTCCCTCTCTTTTCCTTGGAATCGTAGGACCGCGCCCCATCCGCCTGGACCTGGATTTCCAGAGCAGGCGCCATCAGTGAATATTTCGATCGTTTTACGGTCCTGTTCGGAGGTTTGAGAGTTCGACATAGAGAGAACTCTACTAGAGCGGGGTACCTTTTGTCTCTATGGCTCGTGTCTCTCTACACCATAACTCTCTGATTCACATTTGGTCAGGTTCGTTCGGGAGCGACGACCGTTCCCTCGGTCGCCGCTCCGCACATCGTGCTCCCAAGAGGACCCCGTAGCTGATTATTGCATCGGCTGTTGCTCTGGTTTGAGGGGCGGTGTGATAAGATTTTCGATATGGATCACCCCGCGCACTCGCTCTGTCGCCAAGACCGCCAAACCGGCTTGATGTGGCGGGAGGGTGCCTCGAAGCGTGACGCGACCAGCCGTAACCGCTACTCCGATGGCTCGAGGGTGTGGGATCGCCCGTCCTAATGCTGAGCGAACGCGAGCCGCGATCTTGTTGTCAGACACCTCGCCTTCGGGCCGGATGAAGGTCGTTGCAATGGCAAAGGCCCCCTCGAGTTTATGGCGCGAGTGACGTAAAAGTTTACCGCTGAGAAGGGAGTAACGATGTAACGCGCTACGAACTCTATCCCGAGCGACTACTCGTCGGCGAGTGCCACTTCTAGGGTCCATAAGATACATCGCCACCGAACCTACGAGGAGACCGCCAAAAAAAACGAGTCCTACCCCCGGTGTCCAGATGGATCGGATGCTTCTTCTTTCGTAACGGTTGGTATCCATTAATGCCTCTTCTTAAATAGGTGTGTTCAAACGGTTTGTTCGTAACCTGAGGCATCTCGATCTCTCTTGCCATGATGAGGGTAAGTGTTCTCGTACGGAGGTAGTAAAACGGTGGCATCACTGTTGGAGCCCATATCACTTGCAGGTGCTCCCACGTACTGTGAAGGGGTTTACGAGGGGAGGGTGCTATGACCGATTCAGAACAGTTCGCGGTTGTATTCAACCAGGCGGATCCATCCGATGCGGTGCGACAGCGTGCCGAGTATCTGATGGGCAAGCTTGCGCACGTCTCCGGGCATATTATGCGGTGCGTCATGACTATCGAGGGACGTCATCGACATCACCATCAGGGCAACCTCTTTCATATCAGCATTCGGATACGATTGCCTTTTCGAGATGTGGTAGTTTCAAAAGATCCGGAGCGTAATCATGCGCACGAAGATATCTATGTTGCCATGCGCGACGCCGTGGATGCTGCAAAGCGACAATTACAGAGATACGAGGAAGAGTTCGGGGGCAAACACGCTCAACATGAACAGCAACGGTTTGAAAATCGACCTGAACAACAACCCGACTAGGACGATTGAAGAGGGCTCGAGAGCCTCGCAGAGCTTGCCGACAAAAATAGGGCGCGCGGGCTTGTGAGCGGAGAAGGTGGAGGCCTCGGACTCGCTACGCCGTATGAGGTGGCTCGGTAGTAAGATGGATAGCGCACCGCGAGCCATTATGCGCGGTCTCGTACCTCATGTACCCCTTCGAAGTGGGCGCAATGCGCGCAGCAAAAGAAACGCCCATCACTTTCAACTCCATGTCCGATGATTCGACACCCGCAATGCAGGCAGGAGGGAGCGAGCGCTTGTATCGCGCATTCAAACGAGTCAAACGTATAGCGTTTTCCCTCCATGAGAATCTCAAAGGTTTTGTCGTAGGTATTGTGGCATACTTTGCAAATTCCCATAGTTGTTCTCTTTCCTGGATATGGTTTAGAGCCTACCCTAGGCGGGGCTGTGTCGAGTGATTATGAGATAGCTCAGAGTGTGCGCGAATTGATCCTTGTCGGGAGGTTCCGCGAAGCGGGCTCCAGCGCCGAGTCGCGGCGGGTAGCTTTTCTTTCCCAGTCAAAGCCACATCGCGTGCCGGAGCCTTCTGGCATCAAATGAGTGAGCATGGTAATTCACAGGGGAGAAAGTCGGGTCTTGTAACTCTATGCCCATTAAGAAGTGTGTCTATGTTGTCGCGACTCCGGGGTGGCAAAGTGCCATGTGCGACATCACGTTGCCCAACCTAAAGGCGTACGCCGATAGAATTCGCGCCGACTTTCGTTTGATCACAGAGCGAAAATACCCTGAGTGGCCCCCTGAGTACGAGAAACATCAGATACACGAGCTTGGTCAGGAGTACGACTGGAATATCAGTATGGATGCTGACATGCTCGTCCGCCCTGATATTGACGATTTCACATCATGGCATCCGCCACATTATGTGGGTAATTGGTGGTTCTACGATATTAGAGCGGTTATTCACGTAGAACGTGACGCGTATTTCAGTCGGGACGGCCGCTATTACGGCATCGTAGAGTGTCTCGTTGCGACCTCAAAGTTTACTCATGAGTTGTGGGAGCCCCTTCCGGGCAACTTCGAGGATTATCGTGGGGTGTTTAAGGATGGATACACCCGCCGAATTAGCGAGTACAACCTCTCTCGTAACCTTGCGAAATACGGCCTCAAAATTAGTGGAATAATGCGAAAAAAAGACGACTTCTTCCACATCAATCTCACGACTGATGATATTCGTAAGCCTGAGGATGTCGCGCTTGCGAAGCTTAAGGAGTGGGAGGGACGGTAGTAGTACCCCCCATTCCATTTGTATCGCCGTCTCAGGGATATGCCGAGAGGGGAGAGTCGTAGTCGGTATGAATAATAAACGCGCCATGGGCGTCTTGTTGTGAGGATACAGTATGAAAATAGTCGAAAATATATCTCTCGCCGTCGGCGTGGCGTTAGCGGGTTGGTTCGTAGGGAATGGAATTATTACTTTTCGAGCTATGGACCAGGTTGTCGAGGTTCGTGGTCTCGATGAGCGTATGGTTTCGGCGAACGAGGGGAGTTTAGACCTGCGGTACGTGGTGTCTGCACCGACAATTAAAGAGCTGAGCGTTCAGCTCGATGCTACTCAGAAGGCATTGGAGGACTTTCTTGCAAGTGAGGGATTCAGTGGAACCTCAGTCCAGAAAGTAGCCGTGACGATCACCGATAATGTGGTTAATCGCTCTTCGAATGAGGTCTTTTCAAGTGGGCGGTTCTCCGCGCGAGGAGGGGCCCAGGTGTTTTCAAGCGAAGTGTCAAAGATACAAGCACTTTCTCAGAAAACCGACCAACTTATTGCCAAGGGGGTAGCTTTAGAAAGCACCTCCCCTCGATTCTCTTTCACAGACCTAAACTCTTTGAAGCCTAAGATGTTGGTTGCGGCAACTAAAAGCGCTCGAGAGGCAGCAGAGAGCTTCGCGCGTGATTCAGGAGCGCACCTAAAGGGAATCAAGTCCGCGACTCAGGGGCTCTTCTCCATCACAGCACCAGGCGTAGATTACGATGATCAGGGCTCGATTCAAAAACGCGTGCGCGTAGTAACTCGTGTCAGCTACTATATGGAATAGGCAAAGGGCACGGTTTTAGGGTTGCGTTGAACCTTCAAAATAACGCGCTCCTAGCGGTGGCCTTTTTTGCCCAAGAGGTAGTCGACTGAGAGCCTTCCAGGTCCAAACAGGAAGACGATCACGGCGGTCAGGAGAAACATGAAGGGCTCCGCCTGAAGGAATGGATCAATGTTGGGATAATCGAGCAGCGATTTAAGACCGTCCGGATGTGCGGTGCCATAGGCGACGAGCATGGTGAAGATGACCGGTATCGGTACGATATAGGCCCCTAGGCCCAAAAGGATGAGCGCACCACCGAAGAGCTCTGTTGACGCTGCCATAAGCACGTTAACGCTTGGAAACGGAATCTGTAAGGATTCGAAAAACCCTCGAGTCCGTTCAAAATGGATGAACTTTCCGTATCCAGTTTGAATAAACGCGAAGCCCCAATGAATTCTGAAGATAAGGAGGAAGAGATCCTGAAGTGACGGTACAAGTCGGTCGTGGAGTTTCTTTATTTTTGAGACGCTTGTCTTAGTCATATTTGGATAAGCTCCGTGTTAATTGATCTTTTTTGAGGAAGTGCCGATCCACCCTCTAAAAGCGAATCGTCCAAACACCTCTCGTATCTCATCTGCCGAAAGCGGTTTTTCAAGAATACGAACTGTTCTCGATACTATGTGTGTCAGGTTTCCTCCCTCTCGAAGTGCTCTCGCCAGAGCAATTTCGACAGGAGTTAATCGACACACATATATTCTCCGTTGTTGACGATATATGGCAACGGTAATTGCGCAACGGCGCAGCGAGCGTGCCCTCCGTCTCCTTGCGGGGGCACGTGTGGCTCGCTTGCGGATATTACTCGCGTCGGTGCGAAATGGGACCTCTCGGGCGTCCTCAAAGAGGGTGT
>JBIIEK010000141.1:0-7899 GCA_044237895.1 Bdellovibrionota bacterium | reverse complement strand
CCGGCGGGGCCGGTCGACCCTCCAATCGATACCGAGATAATTATGGGACTCGTTCGAACCCACGACGAACGTCCCTGGAGGGCCGGCGGCCTCGCCGGCTTGCCGCAACCCGCTACATCAATCACATCGAAACATTTGCACCTGCGGCCGGCGGGGCCGGCCGATCCTCCAATCGATACCGAGATAATTATGGGACTCGTTCGAACCCACGACGAACGTCCCTGGAGGGCCGGCGGCCTCGCCGGCTTGCTGCGACCCGTGACATTAATTACATCGAAACATTTGTACCTGCGGTCTGGGAGACGGCCCGCCGCCCCTCCAATCGGTCCTGCGATCATGACGCGATTCGCATGATTCCGCGATATTTGCGGTTACCGCGTCTCTATGAGTCCACCGATCATGGAGACCGGACTTCCCGTATCCCAGCGTCGAGATCCTTCAAGTTTTGAAGTAATGCGACCAGTGCTCGGATCTTGAAAGCGAATCGGCGTCCCATTCCTGTCGAGGAAGAGCGTTGTCGGGAGGTCTCGAACAGAGAAGTAGTTCTTGAGATCCCCAGCGGTGTCTATGAGCACGGGAAACGGTAGCTCATGCCGAAGCGCGAACGCCTCCGCGTCAGCGGGAGTATCATCGACAGCCACACCAACGATCTCAAAGGTCGTTCCGTCAAAGTTAGAATGGAGATTTTTGAGCGAGGGGATCTCGGCAGCGCAATCCCTGCACCAAGAAGCAAAGAAATGGAGCATGACGATGTTGCCGCCGTAGTCGGCAAGGGAGCTTTGAGGCCCGCTCACGGTTGGGAATGAGGCCTCTAAAACCTCTTCGAGAGATTCGTTGGAGTTTTTTTGCTGATCCTTGCCACTGATCATCGAGCAACCAAAGATTGCAAGAGAAACGAAAGTCAGACTCACCAGAGCTACAGTTCGAGGGAGCATTGCTTTTGAAGTTTTCATACGTGTTACGAAAGTTATCTATACGAGACGGGGATCTTTGAGAGTGATTGACTGGTTTTGCGTCCCGCCTCGTCCTGGAGCGATACGGTAACAATTTGGCTCTGAAAGGTATCTCCTGAAACAGGGAGATATTCGCCGATATAGTGCCCTGGCGATCGCTCAACGAGCGGTACGTCTCGTATGGCATTTCCGATCGAGAACGAGCCGGACATCTCGGGGGCTCCCATAACCGCTACAACGAGCTTTCCGTTCACCAAAAGCCCCTTTGGCGCGCTGTGGGCAGACTCAATTATGTATGGTGGCGCGGTTTTCAGGAATTCGGGCCGGCTCTTCCGATTGAGTGGTGAAATTGACTGTTTGACCACATCGCGGGCAAGGGTCGTTATAATTTCATTATCCAGGCCCTTAATCGGCTCAATAACGAGATTAGAGAACCCCGTAGGCCCCTTACTTACTCCCCGGCTATCAGAGTCCTTTGCGGTGGATTCGAAGAGAACCTTGCCGGTGTTTGCGGACACTATCCTTAGGTCGATTCCCACGGATGAGACAGACTCAATTCCGTAATAACTGCGATCCCAGTTCGTTACCTTTCCATACAACACTGCGTCACAGGAGAGCAGCTTCGTGCATATCTCTTTGGGGGTGGCGGCCAACACTCTCTGAAGATCTAGTTCAACTGGATTGCTTCCGGGGATCCCAAAACCGTTATGAACAAACGCAGCCTCAACGACAGCCGGCGTTACGACATCAAGAGAGGCCTCCGCAAGCCCCGATTGGACGAGCGTTTGAACGAATTGGGGGGGGGGCTGCTTTAATTTTGAGGAGACGAGGGCGACGTTGTCGATGAGATAGTTTTCGTCTGCTCGAACGACGGCGCCAGAGTCGTCGATCTGCGCGAAAGGGAGAACGGCGATGCGGATCGGTTCGGAGGGATTAAAGTGGACCTGATTTTTGTACGTACCTGAGCAGCCGACCACTAAAAGCCCTGTGGAGATAAGAGTAGAGAGTGACAACGCACGTAGAGTTTTCATACTTTATTTTCCTGTAGGAAGCGGCTCTGGTTGTGATGGAACACCGCCCGCTCCAACCGCAAGAGCGGTAACGGTTGTTTGACCTTGAGGAGCGGGGAGCGATGAGGACTTTAGTTCTGAGATCTTTTTATAGGGACCGCTTAACGCAGGAGCTTCATAGAGCACGATTCGATCGGCGCTACATCGGGTCACCGATGTCGAGCATCCGTTCGCCTCATTCGAGGGGTCAGATCCGATGCGAGAGCAGAGCACGTCAATCTTGGCATCGCTTGAGGGAACGAGTCTGCTTTTAAGGTCGCAGGGACGATCCGAGGGGAGGTCTATCTCCTTTCTGAGTGAGTTTCCAAAAGCGGTTCGAAGCTCTACCGCTTCAATTCCGCGGCTCGGAGAGGTCACAAGTGGCGAAAATTTGCTGCAATAGGTGCCCGGAGAGACCTCTCGAAGTTGTGATCGAGTGGTGCCGGTCAGAAGATAGGCGAATGAATGCGGAGTTCCTTGCGCGCATACGGTGTATGAGGCGGGAGAGTCCCACTTGACGGAGGCGGAGGTAAGGGCCACCTCCACTCCTTCGGTCGAGCCATTCGGTAGGGCCGTTTGGTGCGCGGGAAGTTTTTCGATGACCGTCTTCGCGAATCTCTCTGCGAGATTTTCAAACACGCGATCACCGCTATTCTTGACCGTTGAAATAATCGCCTGGAAAACCTGCCCAGACTGAAGGAGCAGCCCGCCTGACTCGTTCTCCGAGTGTTCGACTCTCACGAGCTCCTTGCCGGTTTTGTCAGTCACGAGAAGTTCGCCTTGCAGCTGATTATAATAACCAGCCACAAAATTGTTTTTTGAGAACGAGGAGAGGGAGACGGTCGCAAAGGTATCAACGAGATAGTCTTGCCCAAGCCGAGCCTTCTCTGGACATGCGGGGCTGGAGCAGATCGACTCAACGACTCTATCCTCAACTACCACAAAGTTTTGATTTCGAAGCTCTCTAGCGACAGCCGCGTGCACGAGGTCGATGCGCTCTCGTGGGATATCGACTGAATAGTCCGCGGGAAGAACCGCAATCGTAGCCGGAAGTAACGTTCCCTGTGGTAGGGAGGATTTTAGGGTAGGCCCGCAGCCGCTTACGAGCATCGCGAATGGGGCTAGGAACGCGAATAGTTTAGTTCTTCTACGGCACAAAAGCATAGTCCCCCTTCGTTCCACAACTCGGGGCTTCGCCGAGTCGGGTTATTCAACAGTGATCGAACCCTTTACTCCCGCTGGCGAGCCCTTGAGCCCGTAAATTGTGAAGGCGTAGGATCCAGGATCGTGAAAACAGGTGCTTGCGAAGTCCTTTGGCGGAATCGGTTCTTTCGAGCGAATCACTCCATCGTCGCCGATCGTAAGGTTTGCGGAGGCGCAGTGAGTAGCGTGCTTTTCGTAAGCGAGATCCAGCGTGATAAGGGAATCCTTCGAGTCGTTGAGGAATAAGGCGAGGCCGTCCTCTTTTTTAAGGGTAAGGTGAAGGGGCTCAATTCCTGCGTCAGTTATAGAGATCATTTGCGCTTGTCCCGGGAGTACCGGAGAGCGGGAGTCCTCAGCTTCAACCGTACCGTGGGTTGGAAGGTACGAGAGCACTACGCATAAGAGGAGGGACGGCAGGAATAGATAGTTCCGCATAGTGCTCGGTTTACCAGTACCCCGGAAAACTATCAACCCACAAGGTTACGGTTCGCAGCGGATCGTAGTTGCACATGCCACCGCGCGAGCAGTGAGGATGAGGGGCGTATCCGATGGTGAACGGAGGTCTCCAAGGGTTAGCCTAGAACCGTCGTTCGAAATAGTTGTTGATAAGGGCGACGATTGAAGAACCTCCCCCTGAGACCGCTCAAGCTGTGAAATAAGGATGGGGCATTTCGGATCGGCCCTTACCACCGAGAGCGCCTTGCTTCGGGGAGCGAAGATCGGCGCGGAGTTCTCCGGCGAGATGAAAATGGGCCGCGATACTTTAAGAAGGGCGCTTCCATCAGAGAATCGTTGGACAAGGGTGATACCCTCGGGAAGGGGCGCATCTGTGAGCCGAGGGGCCCATAGGGGCGTTACGATAATCCACGATGCTCCGCAAATACGAGCGACAAACTCGGGCCAGTCTCCGGAGGGGAATTGGGCAAGGGCGAGCGGAAGTTCGTTGATTATCTTTGAACGCTGACCACTGTATCCATTCACTGTTTGTATGTTCAGTGGCGCAGTCCATTGAGCATATTGAGTGTTCAGTATCGCAAAATCAGACCAGCTCTGGATGCGGCCTCGCTCTACCGAATTAGAGAATGGCAGAAAAAGAACGGCCTCGTGTGGCGAGATCTGTGCGCGCAGGGCAGTTAACGCGAGCGGCGGGGGCGATGTCGGATCGAGCGGAGGGTGGGGAACGAAGTTCTCGAAGGCGATGGTTGCGGATATCGCGATGATCAGAACGTAACGAGAGCGGCTCTCGAGCGCTGTAAAGATCCACGCAAGGCATACAAACGCTGCGATAATAACGACTGAACCGCAGCGGGCTGTCGCTCGGATAACGTCGAATCCTGGAACCAGCGTGTACATAAGCGTTAGCGGAGCGAAGGCCGGCTCGTGTTTGAGATGGCTTCCTCCAGGACCAAATGAGAGAACGAAGAAGAGAGCAGTGATTGCGAACAGGATCGTTTTTGATGAGGGGGCCCGAAGAGAGAAAACAAGAGCGAGAAGTACTATCAGCCAAGCAGAGATATTAGTGATCCACTCGGTAGTTGTAGATCGGTCGATCAGAGATGAGGAGAGTCCCAGAGCAAGGACGCTCGTCGCAAAGAGTAGGTGCGATGTCGTTATCCGTGAGTGATACATTCTCCACAACCCTGTTCCCAGTACGAACAACGCGAGATACCCGATGCAGAGCGTGGCCTCTCCGTGAGTCCATCCTGAAGTTCCTCCGAACAGAGGATGAAAAGAGGAGAAGGCGAGGTAGGAAAGCCCCGATGCCGCAAAAGCCTCTGCCTCATGAAGCCCTCGAGAACCAAAGGTCTCTTTTACGGCGAGGTACGCGGGGAGCGCATACGAGATAGGGAGCATTCCGACTCCGGTTAGGAGCGTCCCTTGAAGGATCTCTGAGAGGGGGCGTTGTCGAGATGCGAGTTGGATAAGCACGATCAGCCCGATGCCGGTTGCCGCGAATACGGCGTAATACACCGAGGAATAGAATGCCCCAGTGACGCATAGCCCGGCCAGGAACCAATGTCGGCGAGATCGAGGTTCGGAGAGCAGAAGGCTCCAGGTAAGAGGGACCCAAAAGAGGTGCATCAGTTGAGGGTGTCCCAAGTTGCCAACAAGATATGAACAGTTCGCAAAGAGGATCGCCGCGCACACCGAGGAGAACCAAGAGCAGGCTACCGTACGACAGAGCACAAAGAGCCCAAGGCCATTCAACACCATCGCCCCGAGCACGGTCAGGTTATACCCTACCTCAAGCGAGAGGCCTGCCCGCATGAGAAGGTGAATTATGGCGGAGGGAAGGAAGAAGAGGTCGCTCCATGCTCGGGTAAGAGGATAGGGATAAAAAGCGTTAGTTTCAAAAACGAGCGCGGACCCGGGGTTCGCGTGGAACGATGAGGCTAGCCAGACATAGAGCCCCCCATCTCCTAACGACCCACCGATAAAATGGGATGAAATGAGGGCGATGAATTGAGGATGCAGTGCGCATACCGATCCCAGCACCAGAAGGACAGTGAGAAGTCCGGTAAAGAATTGCGCACGCTGCGTAGTCACCACAAGGCGAGAGGTTACTCCGGAATGTGTGTGGCTTCAACGTGCGATGAACTACGCGTGGTAGTTAGAATCGTAGTTTTTCAGGGTGGAAACAAGAAAGCCTGCATCTACTTTGATGAGGAGCGACGCCCCGTGTACCAAGTTCGTTAACCGAGAGACTTCTGACCAATCTTCATTATGAGAGGCGCAGGCGAGATCTCGGAGGAGCTCTCTCTGCCGGCGAAGGATCTCTTTGTAAGAGGCGACTCGCGCTCGGAGGGGCTCGTCGAGCGGGGCATGACGAGTAAGCGATGCTGAGGCAGCATCGATAGCTGTCCCTAACTTATTTAGGGCGACTACCATCTTGTGTACGTTATCAATCGTCATAAAAACCGCGACAAAACTCTTTCCCCCTTATCGACGTTCGGCAGTAACCTGCTTCAGGTGGGGACGATGGGCGAGAAAAGCCGGTGTTTCCAGGTGGTTAGAGAGGCATCTTTTTCGTTCGATCGTCGATAGAGCAAGTAGTGGTTGAGGAAGAACAGTAGGATAGAGCCCTTAAAAGAACATCACGTTCGAACTGAACGGCTCCATAACAAACAAAAATGACCTTTCCTTACAGAGGTTCTATGAACAATCGATTTCGTACCGCTCTCGCCCTCGCTCTTCTTTCTGTTGCTCCTCTCGTTGAGGCTCAAGAGCTTGCGCCATACGAGATAGTTCCTGACGGTAGACAGTACGAGGTCCAGATGGGCCCAAGTGAGATAGGTTTAAAAAATATCTCTGTCTACTTTGTTTCAACGGGGAACGTATCTAATAACGTAACCGTAGATATCATGGGGCCAAAGGGTCTTGTTGGAACTGCCCGAGGGGGATTCATCGGAGGGGAGGTCGCCGCAAGTGCGCTTTCATCGCCGACCGCTGTCAATGCGCTTGCCGTTCGTGCCTATCCCGATAAGAAAGAGGCCCCAAGCTTTACGACCATCACCTATGGCTCTGATTTGCGTGAAGGTTATGCGAGCGCAAATTTTCATCTGCAAAAAGACGCCTGTGGCCCGAAAACAGGTCGTTATGTTGCTCAGATAAAACTCGACCTCAACGGAGTAGCTCCAGAGTTATACGATCAAGTTTTCTCAATCGTTCTCTCTGTTCGCGAAAATCCGTTTAAGGGAGATAAGGTAGCCTCGGTCAAGCCGTCTTCGGATGGAAAGTATCGAGGAGAGCCGATTTTGCTCATGCAAACCATTGGGTACGGCGGAGAGTACGTAAACAAAGTCACGTGGAAAAATGGCCGCATCGTCGCTCAGAAGCGTATCCCTATCGTTAAATATGTTGGGTACATGGGATATGGCCTTTCGCTCGCGCGCATCAAAAACTTGATAGGTGGAGGAAAGCACACCTACGAGTTGAGCAATGGTAGCGATATTTACGGCGTTTGTTTGAAAGCCTCCCGCACTCGGCAGCGAGTAAACGGTTATCCGAATTCTCGACCTGGTACCTAGCTTCGGCAGAGCCACGAGATCTCCCGTTCGATCGTTTTGCTGCGGTGATGTAGAGGGCATGTAACAAATGTTCAAAGCATCGCGAAGGACCAAGAGGGTACATTTCGGTGCCGTTCCCTCGAGATCGCTCTACGCTCAGAAATAGGGTGCTACCAAATCTTTTGCACTGCGCTACTGCACTTACGCAGCTCGTTGAGATCCGAGCGCGCGATGGAGAGCGATGCGTTCCGTTAGAGCTGCTCCCCAAGACGTCTTAGCTTTAAGAAGTTTTCCGGGATGCCCCTCAAATACAATCTTGCCCCCTTGAGCGCCGGCGCCCGGGCCGAGTTCAATAACCCAGTCGGACTGGGTAATCATATCAGCGTCATGTTCAATCACGAGCACCGAGTGGCCCTGGTCAACGAGACCGTGGAGTCCCTTTAGGAGGAGGTCTACGTCGAGTCGGTGTAGCCCGGTTGTTGGCTCGTCAAGGATATAGAGGGTGTGCCCTTTGCGAGAGAGGTGGAGTTCAGAGACGAGTTTCAGTCTTTGACTCTCTCCCCCAGAGAGCGTTGAGGATGGCTGGCCGAGGGTAAGATATCCAAGACCGAGATCGCACGCGAGTTTACAGATCTGATGGATCTTTCTGTGATTAATAAAGAACGTACGGGCTTCTTCAAAGGTTAG
>JBIIEK010000185.1:0-5671 GCA_044237895.1 Bdellovibrionota bacterium | reverse complement strand
CCGTATCGGCTTCAGGCGTGAATCGACTGCCAAGACAACTTTCACATTCAACCTTTGCTTCGGCGAGGAAGCTCATCTCTAACGTCAGCTCTCCTTGTCCCTTGCAGACAGGGCAGCGTCCCTTACCCGTGTTGTGTGAAAAGAAGCTTGGGCCCCATCCTCGAGATTTTGCTTCAAGGGTCTCGGCGAATACCTTACGAATCTCATCCCAGATTCCGAGGTAGGAGGCCGGGGTAGATCGAGAGGTCTTTCCGATCGGTTGTTGATCGACCATTAAAAATCGTTCAATGTCGAGCGATGTCGCCACAGTGCCAGACTTGGCGCGAAACGCGCCCTTTGAGTCTGAGCCACTCGCGAGCGCCTCTCCAAGTACGCCATGAATGAGGGAGCTCTTGCCTGCCCCTGATACTCCAGCGACCGTGACGAAGCTTTGGAGCGGGATTGAGGCTGAGAAGTCTTTAAGGTTGTTTTTATTCGCCTTCGAGATGGTGAGGCTGTGGCCCGTTTTTCGGGGGGTCTCTCGAATGGTGAGTGAGCGAGCGAGCGCGATGCCGGTAACAGAACGGGGCGCGGTTATAGCGTCTTCAACCGCGCCTTGAAATACGATCTCGCCGCCGTTGGTGCCTGCTCCTGGTCCCACATCGATGATCTGCTCAGCCGCTTGGATGTTGTCTATTTCGTGCTCGATCTGAATAACGGTATTCCCACGATTCTTTAATTCAATCAGCTTTCCTATAAGACGTTTGTTATCCGCTGGATGTAGGCCAGCACTCGGCTCGTCAAAGATGTACGTCACGCCACAGAGAGGAGATCCGATCGCTGTTCCTAGTCGTAAGCGTTGGAGCTCTCCATTCGAGAGGGTCGCGCATTCTCGATTAAGGGCGATATGCTCGAGCCCAAGATGGATCAACGTTGCCAACTTTCCCTCAAGTTCTCGGATGATAGGATCGGCGATCGCATCGATCGTCGCGTTCCGACTAAGCCTAGAGAGGTTCTTTTGAAGCTCTTGAGCTGAAAGAGCCGTAAGCTCATGGATGTTCTTGTCGAGAAGACGGATGTTGCGTCCCACCTCGTTTATGCGGGTACCGTTGCACGATGGGCATACCTTCTCTCGAACGGCGCCGTATCCGTCACATTTTGAACAACGCCCTCGGCGAGAATTAAACGAGAGGTCTTCAGGATCTGGTTTAAAGAAACCTCGCTGACAGATGCGGCAGGTACGCTCGGAGCTGAATACTCGTTCGCCGGAGGATGTAACTACAATAACGGTACCGCCACCGATACTGAGAGCCTGACCCACTCCTTCTGTGATGAGGTCTAAAGGCATGTTTTTGACCGAGAACCGCGCTGTACAGAACTCGATTGAGTGAATCTTTGTTTTCGCTAATCCCTTTTCGATGAATTGCGAGGGGGAGGCGAGCGCCCCGTCAACACGAACCTCTGACACTTCGGTATCAATCGCTCTCTGAAAGACTGAGCGGTGGTGCCCCTTCTTGTTGTTGATAACTGGCGCCAGGAGCCTAATAGATCCCGAGTAATGCTCCTTGATATGAGCGGCTATCTGTTCGGCAGAGAGGGGAGAGATTGACTCGGTTGGGTGATCTGGACAGTACTGAACGCCTACTTTAGCAAAAAGAAGGCGAAGAAAGTTATACACCTCGCTCATCGTTGACACGGTTGAGAGCGCGGATGGCTGGAAGGTGTGTTGATAGACGCAGATAGTTGGTTGAACGTTTGAGATGTCATCAATGTGAGGCTTCTTAAGCTCCTTGATGAATTGACGAGCATACGGCGAGAGGCAGTCGAGGTAGCGGCGTTGCCCTTCCGCGTAGAGAATATCTTTTGCGATCGTTGATTTGCCGGATCCTGAAACTCCGGTGAGGGTGATGAGTGTGTTAAGTGGAATCTCAAGGTTTATATTCTTCAGATTGTGTTCCTTCGCGCCCTGAATTCGGATTGAGGTGGCGATCTCGCGCGCCGCCTTCTTCTTTTTCGCGGCACCTGACGCGCGCGTAGGTTTTGAACGCTGGGTATACTGGTCTACAAACTGTTTAAGATATCGTGCCGTGAGGCTCTCTCGGCCGTTAGCTCCTATCGGAGACGCTACGAAGTGAGAAGGTGTGCCAACTTTAACGACCTCTCCCCCTCCAGAGCCCCCTTCAGGTCCGAGGTCTATAATCCAATCGGCAGAAGCTACCAGTCTGAGGTTGTGCTCGACGCACAGAATTGAGTGCCCCTGTTCTCGAAGGTAATAAAAGAGCTCAATGAGTCGTTCGATATCTCGAACGTGTAGGCCGGTTGTCGGCTCGTCAAAGAGAAAGAGAGAGGTGCCGCGAGCGCCCTCCATAATGTGAGGAACGAGCTTCAGTCGCTGTGCCTCTCCTCCAGAGAGATCGCTGAGCGGGTGGCCAAGGGTGATATGGCCCAACCCGAGCTGCGAGAGGACGCGACAAACGCTTCCGATGAAGAGGTCTTTTTCAAAAAGCTCGGCCGCAGCGTCCACGGTCATCGAGAGGATCTCGTGCACATTCTTACCGTTAAGACGACATTCAAGAACCGTTGCTTGAAACCGCATGCCGAGACACGACTCGCACTCTATGAAGACATCGCTTAAGAACTGCATGTCCTCCCGGATGAAGCCGGCGCCTTCGCAGGTGGGACACCGTCCGCCCCGTACGTTGAAGGAGAAGGAGGACTTTGAAAGTCCACGAGATTCCGCGTCTTCTGTTTTTGCGAGTAGGTCCCGAACGCGATCCCACATCTTGGTGTACGTGGCTATATTAGCGCGAGGGGTTTTGGAGAGCGGCGTTTGGTCGATGAGGAGCACCTGCCTAATGTGCTCAAAACCCGTCACCTTTGCGTCGAGCGTGTTTTCGCCAGGTACTAAACCCGTATGAAGCTGATACGCATTTTGAATAACCTCTGTAAGGAGAGAGCTTTTTCCGCTGCCCGACACGCCCGTAAGGCATACGAACGATTCGAGGGGGATATCAACAGAGATTGATTTAAGGTTTCTATTTCGAGCGTTCGTAATAGAGATCTTTTTGGTGAAAGAAGGCTCGTTATCAGCAGCTCTGAACGGGCGCATTCCGAGACCCTGCCATGAGTCGGCCGGACCGTGGTACGTTATATTTCCGCCCCGCTCTCCCGCATCGGGCCCAAGTTCGAGAATGGTATCCGCCGCTTGAAGACAGTCCGGATCGTGTTCAACGACCGTTAGGGAGTTTCCGCGGTCGGTTAGGTCTCGGAGCGCCTTGATAAGCTCTTCAGTATCTCGAGCGTGCAATCCTACGGATGGTTCATCGAGGACGAAGTGGGTTGATATGAGGTTGCTTCCTACTGCAGAGACTAGGTTCACTCGTTGGGTCTCGCCACCCGAGAGGGTTCGAGATTGTCTATCGAGGGAGAGGTAGGGGAGTCCCAGTGATACCAGGTAGGTAAGGCGGCTCAAGATATTCTTAAAAACTTCGGCAAGCTGACGCGGAAGACGACCGGTTTCATGAAGTGACCGTTCAAGAGCGCTAAACCACGTGGCGAGCTCCTTTAATGGCATCGAGGAGATCTCTGAGATCGTTCTCCCATCTATCTTATACGCGAGAGCGTCAGGACGGAGTCGGGAGCCACCACACGTAGCACAATCATTCTGCCCCCTATATCGCGAGAGGAATACCCGCACGTGCATCTTGTATTTCTTCGTCTCAAGCCATGTAAACCACGGAGTAATGCCTACGTAAGCGCGAGACTTGTGGTTAAAGATAAGGTCCTGTTCTTTCGGAGACAGAGAGGACCACGGAGCGGTCGTTGAGATTCCTTGGTCCTTACAAAAAGCGAGCAGCCGCTTAAATTCCCATGAGGCAGCGTTGCCACGCCAACAATCCACCGCGTGATTAGCGATAGTCTTGCTGTGATCCGGTACGCACTTGTGCGGATCGATAACGAGAACTTTTCCAAACCCGTTGCACTCGGGGCACGCGCCAATAGGATGGTTGTACGAGAAGAGAGATGGCCGAGGCCTCTCGATGGAGATCTCTCCGTCACCACAATGAAAAGTGTTCTTAAAGAGGTGTACCTGAAATCCCTCGTGTGGTGGTTGTGAGGTGCCTGTGACGGGGATTCGTAACCATGGCTTGGTCTTCCCTTTACGAACTTCTATAACTTCAACGGTTCCTCCGCCGAGCGAGAAAGCCTGTTCCAGAGATTCTCTGACGCGTACGAGCGAGAACGAGCTGGGGGCGATTCGATCGATGATAATAGAGACCTGTTTATTCTTCTTGAGAGGGGCCTTGTCCTCGAGATCTTCGAGGACGCCGTTTTTCTTATCGAAGTATCGTGAGTATCCGAGCATCTGTAGGCGCTCGAGAACCTCTTTCGTGTTTTGAACCGTCACGCCGAGAAGAAACGTTGCGTCAGTCTTTATTGCGCTCCATGACTGAAGCCGCTCGGTGAGCTTTGATGCATCCCATCGCTGAAGCTCTAAGCCGCACGTCGGACAAACAGGGGTCGCGACGTTGCTCCAGACAACTTTAAGGAAGTCGTTAATGTCGGTCATTGACCCGACGGTTGAACGGGAGTTAACGATTCGAGTTCGTTGTTGGATCGCAATCGCTGGCCGGACGTTTTCAAGGGTGTCAACCTTGGGTCGCTTAACCTTATCGAAGAATTGGCGAGTGTAGGGGGAGAAGGTCTCTATATATCGTCGTTGACCTTCGGCGTATATGGTATCAAAAGCGAGGGATGATTTGCCGGAACCTGAGAGCCCCGTTATTCCAACAAAGGTGTCGTGTTCTATCTCAAGCTTAAGCTCTTTGAGGTTGTTCTCTCTCGCGTTTTTTATAATAAGGTGCGAACGGGACGACATGTATCGAATCTATCGTGGGTGCTGAACGGGAGCAACGAGTAGCGCGTATTTATGGCGGTATTTCAGGCTGGAACAAAAATAAGTTGGACGCACATACGCAACACAGCGACTGTCTGGGGGGCGCTATGCCTATGTGGTCTCATGGTGGCACCGGTTCACGCCGAAGAATCTCCCTGTTCGGCCGCTCAGGAGGCGCTGAAGGAGGCGAGTCGGATTAGGGGCCTCCCCTCGAAGGGCGAGGTTCCTTGCTTCGTCCGCTCACGGGACGATGTGGAGCAGTTCTTAAGAGAGCTCATAAGAAAGAAGTACCCTCCCCACAAGTTAGCGATGGAGGAGTTGGTCTTTCGAGCGGTCGGGTTAATACCCGACGATTACGAGTATCAAAATGGAATCATCGAGGCCTACGTTGGGCAGATTGGGGGGTATTACGATCCCGATAAGAAACACTTTGTGGTTGTTCAATCGATCCCCCGCTCCCTGCAGCGAGTTGTCGCGATCCATGAATTAACCCACGCGCTTCAAGACCAGTACTATGATCTCAACCGATTCTTGGATCCCAAGATAGAGGATGGGGATGAGTCGCTCGCGCATGCTGCTGTTACTGAGGGAGACGCTAACCTTGTGATGCAGGAGGCGCTTCGAGCAGATAGGCAATCTGGCAAGGTGATGCCGAATTTCTTGGAGGATTCAGGCAATCAAGAGGATCAGCCGCCGCTCCCCGAGGCACTCCAAGAGATGCTGCTCTTTCCCTACGAAGAGGGGTTACGGTTTGTTAGGGCGGTTCAAAAAAAAGGTGGGCTGAAAGCTCGCGAG
>JBIIEK010000234.1:0-3807 GCA_044237895.1 Bdellovibrionota bacterium | reverse complement strand
AGAGGTTCATCACCGCGTAAAGAACAATTTGCAACTGATCTGCAGCTTGATTCGGTTGCAATCAAAGGAGGTTTCGGATCTCCCATCGGCGTTGATGTTTAGGCGAAGTGAAGAGCGGATCCGTTCTTTGGCGTTGGTGCATGAAAAGCTCTATAGATCGGAGAGTCTATCAGAGATCCCTTTCGGAGATTACCTGAAAGATCTTGCGGGCCAGCTTGTTCGTGCGGCATCCATTGAGTCGGGAGGTGTGCGCCTTGAGATGGATATTGATGATATCAATCTTCCTATTGATATGGCTATCTCGCTCGGTCTTATCGCGAGCGAGCTCGTCTCGCATAGCCTGAAGCATATCGGCGACTCAGGGGTCGGTGCGGATGTGCTTAAGGTCGCTTTAAAGCGAACTGAGGAGGTTCTGCGTCTTTCTATCTCAGACACTAGCACCCCTGCGGAGGTTTCGGAGTTGGTGACGGAACCAAAAACCTTAAGCTTTAAACTGGCGAAGAGTTTATCAGCGCAACTTAAGGGTGACCTCACGTGGGATAGTGAGGACGGGGGGCGGTTTGTGCTTAGCATTCCAGAGAAAACAGTCTCACCCTCGAGCATTTCTGAGAAGCGTTTCGCCGCATAGCCAACGTGGATCCTCTCTCCTGTTAAGGTCGTTCTTTGGAATCTTTTGTTAGCGGTAGGCCCCGTAGATAACGGGGGCAGGTCGGGGACAAGTTTCTCGCGTGGTATTTTGCGTTCCTTCGAGGTGTTCTCGGGGGTGTCTTTTTTCACTCTCCCGTAAGACCCGAAAACTAAGTATTCTGCGCCACGAGATGGTGATGATTAGTTCTTGGTGATGTGTGAAGAAGCTACAGGAGCTCAATTGGTCCAAGGGGGAGCTTGCGGCGCTTAAGCGGCTCTCAAACCCCGACAAGGTTCAGAGTTTTATCGATGCTCTCCCGTACAGGTGTGAGGATGGGCACTTGTCCGCTCGCGCGGCGATCAGGGACGGGTGCGCTCATTGCTTTGATGGAGCTCTCTTAGCAGCAGCGGCTCTTGAGCGTGCTGAATTCGCCCCTACATTGATCGACCTGTGCGCTATTCGGGATGACGACCATATCATCTGCGCCTACGTGTATCGGAAACGGTGGGGAGCGGTAGCCAAATCAAACTTCCCTGGATTGCGCTTTCGCGAACCGATATACCGGTCCCCGCGCGAGCTCGTGCTGTCGTATTTCGAGTTCTATTTCAATCTTGAGGGTGAAAAGTCGCTACGGAACTTTTCCGCCCCTCTCAAGCTCCCTATTCGTTCGCGCCTCGATTGGGAGTGTGATGATAGGGCGGGTGATGTGGTAGTTGACCTCCTTACAGCACAGCCTCACTATCCGATCCTCCTCCCCGGTCAAAGCGCACGGCTTAGGCAGCTAGATAAGCGGCTCTATAAGAGTCAGCTTTATGGGGTCAATATGAAGGGTGCACACGGTGGCTCATAATCGGGGGAGGTTCTAGCGGCATCGTCTATAGAGATGCGTTAGTTTGGAGGGGTATGGTCGCTAAACGAGATGATGAGTACCGGGTTGTTTATTCCACAGATCATGGCGCAGTCTGTGGTGGGTGCCAGAAACCCAAGGAGAGGTGTTCCTGCTCAGCTCAGCGTCGGTCCGCCATTGTGGGTGATGGAAACGTCAAGGTTCGGCGAGAGACCAAGGGGCGTGGGGGGAAAACGGTCACTACAATCACCGGGTTAGCTATGAATCAGGACCAGATAGAGGCTCTTCAGAAGGAGCTTAAGCGGTTGTGTGGAGCTGGGGGAGCGGTCAAGGATGGGGTGATCGAGATTCAGGGGGATCACTGTGACGCGATTCTTCGAGATCTCGAGCGGCGTGGGATTCGGGCTAAGCGTGCGGGAGGGTAGCCCTGTCCCTGTGCTTTCTCTTGGATACGCAGTGGTTCCGTGGTTTAATCAACGAAGTGTCTACGCCAGGTGAGTTTTGAAGATGTTTCGCCAAGGGAATAAGATAAAGATTAGCGATACTGTATACCGCAAAGTCCGTCTGGCCGCCGAGGTGCTTGGTTGTCCGGTGGAGGATTTCATCGAGAAGGCGCTTCAGAGGGAGGCCGAGAAGACTATCTCGATGACGCGTCGAGTGGATGAGTCCTCTTCAGAGATGGAAGAGACGGCGGCTAATCAGTAGGAAATTGCAAATAGCGCGACCGCTCCGTATCTGCGAGCGATCTCACGGGTGTATTGAATTCAGTAGTGGCGAGATGAGGGGCTGAAGGTCACAACAGAGTGAACTTCAGCCCCTCAACCTTTATTCGCTGCACCATCCGAGGACTTCCAGCGTTTTAATCAGCAGAATAATCCAGAGTGCTGCAACAACTAACCCAACTCCCACGATGACCAAGGTCACTAGGGCGGCGACTGTAAGCGCTATGCCGATGATAGAGAGAAGAATTGCTCCAACTCCCCACAGGGGCCAACTGGCGCTCAACATGACTGCCCCGAAGAGCAGTTTTAGACCACGCACACCTCTCCGCTTGCCTACGGCAAATGCCAGCAGCGCTGAGGGTAGTGTGCCAACGATGTAGCTGTGTAGTGCAATTTCCATAAGTGCTCTGAAAGAGCGCTCTCCGTATTTCCGGACAACGCTCCTCCAGAGAGAACCGAACCCACCACTACTGAACGGCGGCATAGTATCAGCTCCTCCGCGTTTTGGACCAGAGGAGCTTGGTGCGGATTTTCAAGGGCGCCTCGGCTGTCGCGATCTGCTTCTACACGGTTCTAAAAGCGATAAACGGGTGCTTTAAGGAGAGGGGGCGCTGTGTCCCGACGTGTCCGATTCGGATCGAGCGGCACGGGGGGTGTGTCGTTGGTGTAATTCGAGCGCAGGTTCTGCCTGTGACGGAAGTGCTCATGGGATAGCACCTCTCAATCAGAGCGGAACGAATACGTCGTTAGGTCTTCGTCGCCAGTTTTCCTGATTGTATGGCGGTGTATGACCGTGCAATGGTTTCCATGGCGGTAAACAAAAAACGGAAGATGATCTGCTTGCGTTGGTCAGAGCGTTCGTCGTCCCGCTCTCGTGTGAGAACCTATGATGGTGGATGATAACGAATCGAATCGCAGGCCGCTGAACTCTCGGGGAAGTGTGTGGTCGCGAATGATCCTCTCACTCCTTCTCAAGACCCCGATTACAGCCAATCAGCTCTCATGTTTGAGCATGGTGTTTGCTCTGGTGGCCGGAGTAGCTCTGTGGAGAGCTGGATCAGGGGCTTCACCTGTAGCGCTGGTACTTGCAGCAGTTGGGATTCAGGGGCGACTTCTGTGTAACCTCATGGATGGGATGGTAGCGGTCGAGGGGCAACGCGCCGGACGATACGGAGAGTTGTATAATGAGATCCCCGATAGGGTGTCTGACATAGTCATCCTCCTTGGGGCCGGGTTTGGCTACGCATCTCACGAAGTTCTTTGGGTCTCTTCGGTCACCTTAGGATGGATGGCGGCGCTCCTTGCAGTGCTGACTGCATACGTGCGCCAGTGTGGAGCTGCGATTGGAGCTGGTCAGGTCTTCTTAGGTCCGATGGCTAAACCCCATCGCATGGCTCTTCTTACTGGAGCGTGCGTAGTGGAGATGGCGGGCATAATGGTCGGATGGTGGTTTCCGGTAATCCCAACCGCACTCTTGGTAATGAATGTTGGCTGTGTGATTACGCTGGGCAGGCGCGTGCGTAAGATAACGGAGATCATCAAGGGTGAGGTATGCTGATTGGGTTCTTGCGATCGGCGATGGCTTTTTTTACAAGGCTTGTATGCGGGAT
>JBIIEK010000259.1:0-2738 GCA_044237895.1 Bdellovibrionota bacterium | reverse complement strand
CGTCTACGGTTCCCTTACTTACTCTTATAGTGTTTGCACCTCCCACCAACGTAAGCATGTATGTGCTTATGGGGGACGACTGCCGCGCGACAATACCCCAAAGAAGGGGGATGGCAACACGGTGCCGAGTGCGAATTGTTAATGCGCACTGAGCTGTATCATTTCAAGGGGAGGGGGCGAATTTTTTTGCTTTCCTGACCTTTGCAGTGAACTCGCGAGCTCTCATTCGTCCCCACAGTTGAGGGCTCGCGTACACATGGCTTCCGGCCTGATACCACTTTACTAAAGGAGCTTTCCTGATTATCCAGATATTCCAAAGGGTTGTTTGGTTGTTGGCGGTCGAAATGTACGTGCCCGCTGGCCTCATCGGGTAGGGGCGGGGGGTGTCCTGGCTTCCTGATCTAAGTCAGGGTATAGTCTCTTGCGCATTTTGCCCGTGGGTTCTTAGGGTTAGCGGCCCCCCAATTTTACTCTTCTTCGGTCATATCGCCTCCTCGGGGCGGTAGGTAGGCGGGGCGCGCACCGAGCTGCAAGACGGGCTACGAAAGGTTTCCTATTATGAGTATGTGGCACAAGTTAAAAGAGGTCGAAGAACGGTACGAGTCGCTCGCACAGCAGCTCTCTAAGCCAGAGATTATTGGAGACCGGGATCTCTTCCAGAAGTATTCCAAAGAGTACAAGTCACTCACGGAGCTTGTAACGGTGTATCGCTCGTTCAGTAAAGCTAGTGAAGAGCTGGCAGGAAGTAAGGAGCTGCTCGCATCTTCGTCAGATGCTGATATTCGCGAGATGGCGACTGAGGAGCTTCGAGTGCTTTCGAGCGTCGTTGAGGACCTTGAGAAGCAGCTCCAGATTTTACTCCTTCCAAAAGATCCTAACGACGAGAAGAACGTTATCCTTGAAATCCGAGCCGGGGCCGGGGGTGATGAGGCTTCGCTCTTCGCCGGCGAGCTCTTTCGTATGTATTCCCGCTATGCCGAGACTCGTGGATGGCGCGTTGAGGTGATGAGCTTAAGCGATGCCGGTCCAGGTGGGATGAAAGAGGTAATCGCGATGATCACAGGAGAGGGAGCTTTTAGTCGCCTCAAGTATGAGCGAGGCGTTCATCGCGTTCAACGTGTGCCGGCGACCGAGGCGGCGGGGCGCATCCACACCTCAACCGTTACGGTAGCGGTTCTTCCAGAGGCAGAGGACGTGGAAGTGAAGATCCTCGATAAGGACCTTCGTATCGACGTGTATCGTTCTGGCGGCCCGGGTGGTCAGTCGGTTAACACAACTGACTCCGCTGTTCGTATTACTCATCTTCCAACCGGTGTGGTGGTTGCCATGCAGGATGAGAAGTCGCAGATCAAAAACAAAGAGAAGGCGATGCGTGTTCTCAAGGCTCGTATTTATGAAGCCAAGCAGGCGGAGCTTGAAGCGGAGCGTCGGGATGATCGACGTAGCCAGGTGGGTACGGGAGATCGCTCAGAGAAGATCCGTACGTACAATTTTCCACAATCTCGCATTACCGACCACCGCATTAAATTATCCGTGAGTGACGTGGATGCGGTGCTTGGCGGAGATATCGATCAACTGATAGATCCGATTGTGGCTCATTATCAAGCCGAGGCACTTCGCGGAGAGACCGTTGTCCAGTAACGAAAGCGAGAGACACACCGTCGGGGATATCTTACACCGTGGCTCCATCACGGTATCGGCGGTTTCATCGTCAGCGCGTCTTGATAGTGAGCTCCTTCTCGCGAATGTGATGGGGGTATCTCGAACGATTCTTTTGGTGAACAGCGATCGTGAGATCTCCCCCGAAAATATCGAAAAGTTCAGAGGGCTCATAGAGCGGAGAAAACAGGGAGAGCCGACCGCATACATCCTTGGATATCGGGAGTTCTGGGGCTTGGAATTTAAGGTTAATCGATCGGTTTTAGTTCCGCGCCCCGATTCAGAGCTGATTGTGGAAGAGGCTCTGAAATTTGTTGGCGATAGCAAAACACTCACATGTGTCGATCTCGGAGTTGGTTCAGGGTGCCTCTCGATAGCGCTTGTTTCCGAACTTGTCAGAAAAGGCTGTGACGCGCGCTGTGTCGGGGTCGATATTAGTGATGCTGCGCTCAGCGTCGCTCAGATGAACGCAAAAAAGTTGGGCGTTTCAGAGCGAATTGCTTACGTGCTCGGTAGTTGGTTCGACAGGCGAGATCAGTTCGACCCACCCTACGATCTTATTGTCGCTAATCCGCCTTATGTGGATCGCGCTGAAAAAGTTCCGGTAGATCTTTCGTATGAGCCTGCGGGCGCACTCTTCGCGGAAGAGCACGGACTTAGAGAGGCTCGGATTATTATCGAGCAATCTGTTGATATGCTTCGACCGGGAGGAGCGCTCTTTCTGGAGGTGGGGGCAGGGAAGCGCCAGCGTCTTCCAGGTCTTCTCGAGCCCTTTGCGCAAAGCTTTGAGACCGCATACCTCGGTGATGATACAGCGCTGGATCGTTTCACCGTGCTCAAAATGATTCGCCGCTAGGGATTCTGAGGGCGAGCAGTATCTGTGGTCACCGTGGCCGGTGCCCCTCCAATTGAATTACGCGTTACATTTGTACCAGCGGCCGGCGGGGCCCGCGGGCCCTCCATCGAACCCGCGACATTTGTACCTGGAGGGCCGGCGGCCTCGCCGGCTTGCCGCAACTCTCAATGATCGTGAAGGGTCACCTGCCACGGCGCCCCTCCCAGGGATTTCGTACTAACCA
>JBIIEK010000066.1:0-13965 GCA_044237895.1 Bdellovibrionota bacterium | reverse complement strand
GGAGCAGATGGTTCGCGTTGAGCAGGCAAAGGTGGCGGTTGCGGAAGCTCAAGAGCGCTATATACAAGCGAACAAAGACGCAAAAGCGATTGAAATGCTGAAAGACAAGAAGCGAGAGCAGTATAACGAAGAGGTACTCAAGGAAGAGGGCAATCAGCTCGACGAGTTGGCGATTCAACGAGCGTCAGCCAAACGGTAAGTTTCAATGGATGAAGCTATGGCAGAGAAGAAATTAACGAAAGAACAGGCGAACGAGTTGTACGATGATCTCAGCCGCGCTATGGCTCAGATGCAAGCCAAGAGGGCGGGTTCGGGAACTCCATCGCCATCGTCAGCAGCTAAAGCAACGCCCGCCGCGACAAAGAGCGCCCTGCATGCTAAGGGGGCCACAACGTACACTCGTCAGACCGTTCGTCGTCACTCCTCTACTCATTTGGCGACCGCAAACGCTAACGCCACGAGGTCTAAAGGCACTGTGGGAGCGTTTCTACTCGTTGCGCTCTTTTGTTGCGCAAAGGTGACCGTGTCTGCGCTCGAGGCGGCTGGCGTCGGCCAGGTCGAGGAGGCGCAGGCCACTATCATCCCCGCTATGCCAAAGGGCCCACAGTGGAGTAGGGAGGAAGCGAAGATCCTTACGTCGCTGGATCATCGCCGGGCTGAACTTGAGGAGCGTGCCAGCCGGTTGGAGCAACGGGAACTCGAATTCACCGCTCGTGATCGTGACCTGGCTATGAAGCTTACCGAGCTTAAGGAGCTCTCAGAGCGTCTCAAGACCGAACGCCACAAAGGCGAGAAGCAACGCGATAATCAACTCGATCAACTCGCGAACGTATACGGTTCAATGAATCCCCCAGAGGCGGCTCACCTCCTTGAACAGTTGGATATCCAGATCGCACTTTCGCTTGTCGAACGTATGCCCGAAAAGCGTATTGGACAGATCCTCTCACTAATGAACGCGCAACGAGCGCTGGAAATTACGAATCGGTTGAGTAAGAGGAGTACAAAGTAGGGGCGTACCACCGAGACTATTCTCACCGCCGTTAGTCGGTGACGTATGTCGGGCTCATCACCGTCGGGAGTGGAATTCATCTTCGTCTAAGGCTCCATAGATATACGTAAGACCTCTGAAGAGGAACTGACGGCTTTTTGATGCCGGTCACGGTTTTAGTCATCGCCAAGATGGACCGAGATATACCCAAGGCCTCGGTTTGAGTCCGTACATAGTGCCCGCGACTACCCCGTGAGGCATAGGTGTTCCATGGACCGTTCTGAATAGAGCTGATTGAATCAGATTCGCACACTACGGAGGTTAGAGCTCGGACGTTGCTTCAGCTATTGGAACGCCCTCATTTGATTAGTGCTAGAAGAGTGACTACTCTCTCTGAAACCTGAGTCTTTTGGAGAGCACCTCATGACCAGCCCATCCGCAAATAACGTTTCTAAGCCCACCTATCACATCGCGTATCCCTTCAATATCGAGGGTTCCCAAGGCGGGCTCTTCAGCGCGGCTCAGGTTACCGCGGCTTCCCCGCTTCCATCTCCCTTCGACAAATTGGTAATCCACGCGAGTGACGAAGCGCCCACGACTCTCAATGGAGTCGACGTTCGTCCGGTAGCACCATTGAAAACAGATTTCCCGGCGGGTCCGTGGTTCACGCATGATTTCCTTTTTCAACATCTGCAGGCTCATACCGATATGATGCCCCCTTGGTTGGCGAAGGAGATATTTCGAGATGGAGGAATCGCGAATCCGGGGTCTGTTGAGTATGTGAACGAGTTTTTTAAGAGGCATCCGGTCGATTTCTCGCTCGATGAGGCGTACAGCGCTCGTTACAAGACGATCCTTAGCTCGCTCAAAGCCGGAGATACGATAGGCATCCAGGGACCAGTTTGGTTAATGCCCTTTATCCGCGATAATGCTGATGAGATTCGGAAGATGGGGGTGAACCACGTTCAGTTTGAACATCAACTTATCCCAGAGAGACTCGACGAGACCCCGTTAGGAGCTCGGATACTTCCGGTATATCAGAAGGCCGACACGATCTATTTTCATACGTCAGTATATGCAGATCGCCTCGCGAATATGTTGAAAGGGCGACTCCCTGAGATGAGAACTGTTGATCTCGGGATTGATCAGCGGTGGCTCGACGCCGCTCAAGAGAGAGTGTCTCGGCTCTCTGATGTGCCAGCGCAGAATTTGCTTACGGATAGACAGCGGGAGCTTCTTGAGGGGGTATTCCGAGCGAAGACGACCATCCCGCATAAGTTTATCTGCTTTGATCGTCTCGATCCGATGAAGGGGACGCACGCTGTAATCGGCGGTATTAAGCTCTTCCTTGATGAGGCTCGGGCCCAAGAGGGTGAGGCGTACAGGACGCGATACCAGTTTGCGTCCATTCATGAGCTTCTTCAGATGAATAAGTACCATGAGTTCTCCCCAAAAGATCAGTACGCTCGTGTATGTAAGCAGATGTACGCGGATCTTCAGGCGGACCACCCAGGAGTAGTTTTGTTGAGTGAATCGTTTACCAGTAAAAACGGCCATCGTGATGTCCTTCCGACATTAATGAGGGGCCGAACCGCTATTGCGCTCCTTGGGCAGGATGGTCTTGGACTCTCAGCGTTGGAAGCGTCATACGTCAATCGAAACGAGGATGTTGGTCTCATCGTTGGGGACCAAGCCGGATGCTATCTTGAGGCGAAGAAACGTGGCTGGCATGAGCTTGTGCATGGTGTGACGGCAGGAGATCCTGTCGCGGTCAAGGAAGCCATTTGGCAGGTTGTTCGCATGCGGGATAGAGCTCCCGGCACTCTTGCCGAAAATAACGCTCGTTTCGCTCAAGGATATGTAATACCTCGACGAGATACGATGGCCTTGTCCTAACTGCGTGTGTTCGTCTAAGCGATAATTTCCCCGGGCGACGTTGTGTGTGCGACATGCGCTAGCGTCATCTGTCGTGTGTCCTAAGCCATGGACGCTGAATTAGGCAGCCCCCCTTAGGCATGCGACATGTTCGAGAGAAAGCCTCTCGTAACGTCGCGCTACACCTTCACCGACAAAGTGTCGCACGTTCCGTCCGAACTCCAGAGCTCCAGCTCTAGGAGGATCGGGCGAGGCGGGATGCCTTGAAATCTGGCGAGAGCCGACCACTTTCCATGTGTCTTGGCGACTGAGCAGATCACTTTGGGATAGCTCTCCCAAGAGCTGTACTTAGTCTCTCCATCGTCGAGAAGTATCTCGCACTGAGCCGTAGAATCCGTAAATGCTAGTAGGCGGAAGTTGTTCGAGGACTCGGCTCCGGTATGGAGTGCCGGATCGGTCATTGGGATGAGCGATCCAAGTTTAAGAAAAAGAGGCATCTCGCTGATGGAGGCTTCGATGTACGCATCTCCACTTGCTTGAACACGCTCGCCTGTCAGGCCCTTCTCAGAACCCCGAACTTTGAGCCATGATCCCGAGGGTAAGTATACCATTCGGCCATGTGCTGCGGCCTTTACTACTGGAGCCACAAGGAGGGACCGGCCGCAGAGAAACTGATCGTCGTCAAGCCGCTCGGCTGCTTCTTTGTGGTCGTAAAAGAGACCTCGGATGAACGGTTCTTCTAAGGAAGCGCTTCTGATGAATTCCGAGTAGATGTAAGGCATGAGCGCATAGCGCATTTTGATGGAAGTCCGGCAGAGCGCGAGGGTCTTTTCGTCGAATGCCCACGGTTCCTGATTCTTCGCCCACATTGCGGCGTGGTTGCGGAAGAATGGAGCGAAGGCGCTCAGCTGTGTCCAACGAACGAGCATCTCCGGCGTGCAGTCGCCGCTAAATCCACCGGTATCAGCTCCAACGAAGAGGAAGCCGGTAAGATTGAGTGAGATGAGTTGCTGGATGTTGAGTGAAAGGTGCTCCCACCAGGAGTGGTTGTCTCCGGTCCATATCGCGGCATAGCGATGCATCCCAGGATAGCTACTGCGCGAGAGAAGGAAGTAGCGCTTGGCTGGATCTTCAGCCGCAAGCGAATCAGCGACTGCCTTTGTCATTTGAGTTCCGAAGAGGTTGTGTACCTCCCGATTCGGAACCTGTTCTCCCTCAACCGTGTGCGTAAAATCGTCGTAATAACTCTCTTTGTTGACGACCCCTTTGTCCCATAGCGTGTTAGCCAGTGACTCGCTGAAATCATTCTCGACATCAAAGCGGTGTATTGTTTTTGCGAATTCCTTGAAGGCGTCTGGCGTATAAAAGATTGACGGCTCGTTCATGTCGTTCCAAAAGCCAGCGAAGCCCTCCGCTTTAAGTGGCTTATACAGGTCGCCCCACCATTTCCGAACGTCCTCTCTAAAAAAATCAGGGAAGGCTGAGGGCCCGGGCCAGACGGCCCCGATAAAGTCACCTTTTCCATCAGCGCGCTTGCAGAAAAACCCCCGGTTTTTCCCATCCTCATAGACGGAGTATCCGTCCTCGGCTTTAACGCCTGGATCGAGGATTGAGATGAGCCGAATGCCGTCCTTTTTGAGGTCGCTACTGAGCTTCGGCATATCAGGGAATCTCTCCTTGTTAACCGTGAACACCTTGTAGTCCTGCATGTAGTGAATATCCATATGGATGACGTCGCATGGGATATCGTGTTCACGCATCTTGCTCGCTATAGATCGAACGGAGCCCTCGTTCTCGTAGCTCCATCGACTCTGATGGAATCCGAACGCCCACTTTGGTGGAATGAATGAGGTTCCGGTGAGCGCGATATATTTCGCTGCGATCTCTTTGACCGAGTCACCCGTGATAAGGGCGAGGTGGAAGCCGCCGTTGGTTACTTTGATCTCAATAGTCTCACTGGTAGATGCCCCAGCATCTACAGTCACCTCTCCGGGCGCGTCGACAAAGATGCCGATCGGCTTATCTCGTAGGATGACCATGAAAGGGTGTGCCCCGTACATAGACCGAAGGGAGGGGATGTGCACGGGGCAGTCAGTACTGAAGAGGCGAAAGGTGTTTCCCCGGCAGTTTACGGGGCCAACGTGCTGCCCGAGTCCAACGACTGCGTCCCGCTCTCCAAGGTCAAACTTTATCGAGAAGCCCTTCGGCTCCAGCAGGGAGAGCGAACATCCAGCAGGGAGCGATCCTTTCGTCCATGTCCATGTCTTGGGTGATTGGACGAATGCGCCGGTCTCAATAGGGCTCCCGAATGAGAATACCGATACTGATGGGATGGGAGAGGCTGAAGATACCATGGTGACTCGCTGAGGTGTAAATCGCTGAGAGTATAGCCAAAGAGGGGAGGAGTTGAAAACACGGCACGAAGGGGCAGTAGCCGGGCGGTGCTGAAAGATATCCTGGGGCTTATTTCGGCCCAGGTATGGCCCCTGGGGTCGCCTTTTAGCACTAGGATGCGCTAGATTGGCCATGTCTTTTTCATGTGTAGGGCGGCTTGGACCTCGATAGGCTCACTCAAAGTTTCTTCAGTCGGTATCACCGCTGGGACATAACGCTCCAGGATGGCGCGGCGACCACCGTTCTTGAGGAGCTTGCGCGTCGATTGCCAGAGATTGAATCTTCCAGTTGGGTGCGACGGTTTGAGCTCGGCGGTGTTTTTCTCGGAGGTCGAGAGACCACCCCGGATTCCCCTATAGCGACGTCGTGCCGGCTTGAGTATTACGACCCCCTCTATCCGATCGATAAGGCTGATGAATATTTCCCGGCCTTTAGATCAGAGATGATACTCTCAATGGACGAGGATATCGGTGTTGCGTGGAAGCCCGCTGGGCTCCCGACAACTGCTCCCCGCGATCAACGGCTCTATAATTTTCAGCGGTATCTCACGGAGCATCTGAAGCGGCCTGTTCATTTACCAAGTCGGCTCGACACAGGTGTTGCGGGTCTCTTGCTCTTCTCCTTGTCGCCGCGCATGAATCGCCACCTTCAAAAAGCGTATGATAAAAAACTCATTGAGAAGCATTACATCGCGGAGGTCGTGGGAGATTTTACCCCAGAGAAGGTCGAAATCCGGTCTGAACTCGCGCGAGACCCCCGTCACCCAATATTGCGGCGAGTGGTCTCGGCCGGCGGAGAGTCCGCGCACACAGTAGTGCAGAAGATTGATGCGTATAAACGGGTCGAAACTTCGTACTCACTCCTCCAGGTCGAGCCTCTCACTGGCCGAACGCATCAGATACGCGTGCATCTCGCGGCGGAAGGATTTCCAATAGTCGGGGATCCTTTTTATGACGGGGAGATGGCACCTGAGTTGAGGCTGCTCTCGTATGCTTTGCGGTTGTATCACCCCTACAAACGCACGATGATGACCTTTGAGTTACCGAAGAGCGCCTGGCCTTGTTGGTTAGTTGAGAGGGATAATTGTGTAAGGCCACTCTCAATCTCTTATCGTGAGGAAAAACGCAATGAAGGCTATAGTCGTTCATAATCCTGGACCGCAGAGCGAATTACGAATAACCGAGGTTGCCGTACCGGTATGTGCCCCTGGTGAGGTGCTTATTGATGTTAAGGCAGCGGGAGTGAATCGAGCGGACCTCCTTCAACGCGAAGGAAAGTATCCCCCTCCGTTGGGCGCGTCCGAGCTTCTTGGCCTTGAGGTTTCCGGCATAATCTCTGAGGTGGGGGAAGGGGTTTGTGGCGCTTCAGTCGGGGATGGAGTGTGCGCGCTCCTTGCGGGAGGGGGCTATGCGGCGAAGGTATCAGTGCCTGTTGTTCAGACTATGCCTATTCCGGATGGATTGTCTTTTATTGAAGCCGCCGCGATTCCTGAGGCGTTCATCACGGCATATGTGAACGTAGAGAAAGAAGGGGGCTTGCGAAGGGGGGAGCGGGTCCTTATCCACGGAGGAGGGAGCGGCGTTGGCACGGCGGCGATTCAACTCGCCCGAAAAATTGAAGCCCACGTCGCCTGTACTGTTGGTAGCGACGCTAAGATTCAACGATGTAAAGATCTCGGTGCTGAGTGTGTTGTTAATTATAAAACTGAGGACTTCGCAGAAGGTGCTCGTCGATGGGCGCCTGATGGTGTCGATGTCATTCTCGATATAGTAGGAAAAGAGTACCTCGCGAGAAATCTCTCTCTTCTCGGTACTATGGGACGGCTCGTTCAGATAGCCACGATGAGTGGCGCCATCGCCGAGATAAATCTATCGACTCTGATGAGTAAGCGCATCCGATTAATTGGGTCGGTGCTGCGGAGTAGGAGTATTGAGGAGAAGGGTGCCTTGATGGCGGAGTTCTTCACGCGCTACGGTGCGTTGTTCTCCCAGAAAGAACTCCTTCCCGTAGTCAGCGCTACTTTTTCTCTGAGCGATGTTGAGTCGGCGCATGAGATGATGCGTCGAAGTGACCACGTGGGGAAGATTGTGCTTGAGTTGTAAGGGATGATTACGCTAGGTGCAGGATTGTGATGCACGTCTAGGTACCCTCGATTGAAACTTTCAACCGGCCGCGTAGTTCAAGCGAAGGCTCGATTACGAGACACCAAGAATAGCTGAGAACACAATTAGATTGTTTCTAAGTGGGTCGCACCGGGGCATCGTACATAGCTATCCCCGTCTCGTGATTCATTTCGAGATAGAGTGCAGCGAATACGTCTTATCGGCCTAAGATGTACGTTGCCGTGACCTCGGTGGTAGGAACCTTGTCAACGTCGTTCAGAAATTGCTCCGTTGAATAGGGAACGGCGCGTCCAAAAGCGTCGCATTTTGAAGCAGTAATTTTCATGGGTGGGGAGTATTCATCTTTTGTTTCGGGACGATCCGGATCGGATTCCTCGTAGCGAGAGAGCGCGCAGCGAATGCTTTCGCCGTTGGGAGTTGTCCATCGATAGCTCAAAGAGCACCCGTCCTTCAATTTTCCAACGAGAAATGTCAGATTGATGTGCCCTTGGTCGTTTTCTCCGAGAGTCTCAGCATAGGAAGTATTTGAATACTTTGCCGGATTAAAAAGGGTAGGGACACTGTTCGAGACTGCTATAATAAGACAAGGATCACTTTCGTTTTCATCAAGGACCGATTCAAAGTCTACATAAGCTCTCCGATCGCTTCCCTCGGGTACGCCGGCATACTGCGTCGCGTTGGTAAGTAGCTCAACGAGCGCCCATTGGGTGGCAAATGTGTCGATTCCACACCGTGAACTATCCTGACAGATCCGTTCTATGACCTCCTCGATCTGCGCTTTAGTTCGCGCGGCGGCTTCAGAGTTTTCTGTGACCGTTTCGAGGCGGGTATATTTCTCGGAAAATGGATAATCAAACCCGATCCTATTCACGGAGATCTTACCCACGTGATGGGAGGTTAGACGCCCAGAGTCGAGACTCTTCACGTTTTCCTGACTGGGGCTGGTCATAGCTCTCTCCAAAATTCTTGCGGGGCGCGCTTCTCTCTATAGTACATTCGGAGTGAAGCTAAACAAAAAGAAAAGCGCCCTCCGTCATGAAACGGGTCTCTTTTGGGTGGTATCAATACTTTTTAGTACACACGCTCCTGTATACTGGAGGGTAAACGTTGGGCGAATGGTAATAAAAGGTTGGGAGTGCCTTCAGGATAAAACATCCCTATGGGCAGGACGGTACGTCGCTGCTCCCAACCTCTCATGCGGTCACACCTTTTCGAGCATCGAATGACAATCCCGGTGCACCCTTCGTAGCCGAGTGGCGAACGAGCGGGGTAGTTCATCGGATATTCTCAGGAAAACTTCGATCAACGCTTCCAGCCAGAGCAGATGCGAGGTGGGGATACCCTGTTGATGCAACTCTGTATCCTCCAAGTATCCTATCCGATCAAGGATCAGATCGAAGAGGCGATTCGCCCTGTACGGATGGTGTCCGGGCACGGTGAAAGCGCTTAACCACACGGTAACGCTTAATAGGTGAGGCGGCAGACTTTGTTGCTCTAGGTAGGCTCTAAAGACCTCCTCAAGCTCCTGAAACGTGAGAAACTTCAAGTCCTCAATCGTACTCTCAGCGAATCTTATCCTTTGTTCTCGCGGTAACGCAGCGAGGTTCTGGTTACCGGCACGGGTCCCCATCGCTATCATCCAAGCCGTTCGGTGGATCATAAGCTCAAGGTTGTTGGTGTCCACAAAAAAACCTTTCAGTTGGTGAAGGCACTACCCATATGTATCCAAGTGAATGAAGCTCCTTGGGGACCGGTATTCTAGCACAGGGCGTTACCGATTCTTAGGAGAAAACGGGGGCAAACAGGGGACATTATTTTTATTTGCTACCGTAGGGGACAGATTCGCACTACCGTGTAGGCTCGAAGTACCGCGATTGATAAGAATTGCTTTGACTTCCCCGCCCTCCATTTCTAGGCTCCAGAGCTTAGGTTTTCTCCATCTACGTGAAGGGCTTCTATGTATCCTTCGGCTTTCGGTAAGGCATGTCGCTTACTTGCAGTCGCGGACGAGCCCTATCGTTTGATAGGGAAGGTTGTGCTTGCAGGTCTCACCTTTTGCAGTGCATTGCCGTTTTCAACTCCTGGAGCGGTCGCCGTGCTTATGGCGACTGTTGGAGTCCATGAGCTCGGGCATGTATGGGCAATGAGGTGGAGAGGGATCCCTACAGCGGGATTCTTCTTTATTCCACTGCTTGGCGCTGTTGCTATTCCGCTCCGACAGTATCGGACTCTGAATGACCACGTGGTTGTGGCGCTCGGGGGGCCTCTGTTTGGGGCGATAATGGTAGTGGGCAGTCTTTTCTGTTACATCCTTTCACCCGACCCCATGTGGGCGGGAGTCGCAGAGCTTGTGGCGCTCGGTAACGTTTTGCAAATGCTTCCGTTCCCGCCGCTTGATGGTGGACTCGTGGTAACGGCGTTGCTCCGTTCGCTTCGAGGAAGAGAGTGTGGAAAGTATGAGCCAGGGTCGGGGATAGAGGACCTCCTTTCAGTTGTGAACTATCTGCTTCTGATCGGTGTGTTCCTGTTTGTGGTCTTTGATCCAATAGTATTGGAAGAGGCTCTAGCAGCGTGGGAAGCCTACAGCGATTTTTTTCATAAGGTCCCTTCATAAGCTCTAACCGCAAAACGGTTAGAGCTTTTTTTTTGTATCGACAGACAGTTGGGGAGAGTCCCAAGCGGGGGAGTCGCTCGTGTCGTCTCACGAGTTGCGTTGATTGGAGGGGTAGGGTGCTTTAGAATAGGAGGGGTCGTAGCAGGAGCTCTAGCTTGATGAGGATAATTCTACCGATTGTGGCGATTCTACTAGCTGGGACTACCCCTTTAGTTGCCGAGCCGTTTAAGGTTGGCGTGTCGGCCCCGTTCACCGGAGAGTTGGCGGAGTACGGAGAAGCGGTGCGTAACGGTTTCGAGATGAGTATGGCGGAGCACCCGGGTAGCCAGCTCCTTTTTCGCTTCGAGGATAACCAGTATGACGCAAAAGCCGCTTTGTCCGCCTACCGAAAGTTAGTCGGAGAGGAGAAGGTTAATGCATTCTTCTCGTGGGGCGAGGCGCCGTTGCATGCGGTCGCTCCCTTGGTGGAGCGCCAGGGGATGCCGACCGTTGCAATGTCGGTCGATACTGCTCCGGCAGAGGGGAATCCCTCAATTATTTTATCAATCAACACGCCCAGCCAGTTCGTGGATAAGCTCCGGAGCGAGTTGCGTTCCAGGGGGCTAAAGAGGATTGGGTTTGTCGTGACCGAGGACCCTTTTACCCAAGGATTGTTTGATGTTTTTGCAAAGACCAAACTTCCTGATGAAACCGTTGAGGTGATCGCAAGCGTTCCGAGCTCTGAGAGAGACTTTAAGACTATCGCCACTAAAGTAGCTCGATCCGGGTACGATGCTATTGGAGTCTATCTTCTGTCGGGGCAGGTGCAATCGATGTATCGAGAGCTTGGCAAGTTGCGTTTCGCTCGCCCGTCGTTCGGCTCGGATGTCTTTGAGAGTAGGGGTGAAGTTGAAGGGGCTGGTGGTGCTATCGAGGGAGCTCTCTATCCGAATCTACTCGTGCCAGCAGATTTTCGCAGTCGTTATCGTGCAAGATTCGCAAAGGACTCTCAAGTTGCATACGCGTACAATTCGTACGTAGTTGGTCGGTGGTTTCTGTCGGCTTTCGGTGCCGGTCAAGATGTCGCCCGAACTGATGTTCTTGGGCGTCTCAAGAGCCTGCCCCTCAATGAATCAGTGAAGGTTCGGGTGGCGCCCAACGAGGTCACGTATCTCGACTTTCCGCTCGTAGTACGCCGAGTGGGACGCGGAGATTTTGAGGATCTGTAGAATATCTACTTTAAGTGGAATAATTAAGCTCCTTTTTGGTGGTCACTGATCATCTGGTTGGCCTCTCGACCCGTAAGCTCTGAAAGCACCCCGCATCCCCCTGAATTTGCCGTTATTGTTTTAGATACGGAGCTCACTCTACGTCGTCATCGGCACACTTCCTTTTCCGGTGCCTCTGTTCGTATGAGTTTGATTCAGGGGGAACTGTTCGTTGAATTTCCGTTCCGCGTGCGCATGGAGGTTACGTCGCTTTTTCCGCTCGCTATAACAAGCGTGTGCTCGTCGAGACGGGAGGACCCTACTCGACGGAGAGTGGATCGGGACAAACGAGGTGAGCTTCCCCCTGAGGAGGAGCGCTTAGTGAGCTAGTGACTGCGAGGATGTATGGCTGTAATGGATTTAGGGAGTAAGGGGCTGACTATGGATGCACTGCTCCGGTCTTCGCGCCCTACGGGGCGGGAGATCATACGGGTCTTTGAATGCGATAAACCGGATGTTCGGATAATGAAGGCCAACGCCGCTATTTTTGAGGTGGTGCTTCCTAAAGCGATAGTATCCAGGGGTGATTTGCAGGTGATCGCGACATGGGCCGCTAACGGTCTCGCCCTGTGTGCGCAAGGTGGTGCCGCCATCGAAGCAGATCACTTCGACAAGATTCTCACCCTGTGCCAAAAGCAGTTAGCCACCCTAGCTCTCCCGCCGGAGAAGCCGGGTGCTCACGACCTTACGGGATGGCGCTTCTAGAAAAAGCAAGCTCATCCACCCTCCCACTTTTGTGGGAAGGTGTATCGAGTAGCTAAACTCTTACTTCTGTCCGAGGACAAGGGAGAAAAAGTCTTTCATCGAGCTCGCAAGCGATTGATGAGCGGATGCCGTCAGGCGGTCGAGCTCTCGAGCGTCGAGCCAAATCCCTCCCGTCTCTTCGCAGTAGGCTACGGAGATACCGAGGATCTTCTCTACCTTCATCGGCTTTCCATTGTCTGGGCTAAGAAGGTCGTCACTAACCACCCCATCGGATCCCTTGCGACTTGGAAGCGAGCCGATAAAATCTTTCAGCGTTGCAGAGCTCTGCTTCGCCGCCTCTAGTATCTGTTCAAGCTCCCCCTTATCCAGGAAGACACCGCCGGATGTGGTGCAGTGATCGATGACCGCGCCGTACGCGACTATATGCTCCATCGGTTTTCCCGTGATCGGGCTCTTACGGGCTCCCCCTTCCTTTTTGCGGGCGAGTCTGGCTAGTGATTCCTGGTTTGCTCTTTGAAAATAGCTCTCTTCTTGAGCTTGTCGTCGCTCATCCCATGAGTCGGTCATATTCGTTCCTATTCATGTGTAATTGGTACACCTTAATACGGTGTATCCTGCCTAAATTATAGGAGGAATGCCAGCAATGATCTCTCTTTGGTCCCTGGTTTTCCGAGCGTCCCCACCCGTTGACTTTTCTGAGGGGTTACAGTATTTCAATCACTCCCGTCGCGGGTGTAGCTCAGTTGGCTAGAGCGCTTCCTTGCCAAGGAAGAGGTCGAGAGTTCGAATCTCTTCACCCGCTCCATATTTTCCCTATTCAAACTTGGGTTCCCCAAGATTTGAATGACGGGTAGGGAAGGTTCCCTACGACCCACGCTGGATTTTGTTCCTATTCAAACTTGGATTCGCCAAGATTTGAATGATGGGTAGGGAAGTTTCCCTACGACCCACGCTGGATTTTGTTCCTATTCAAACTTGGATTCGCCAAGATTTGAATGATGGGTAGGGAAGTTTCCCTACGACCCACAAGGAACACCTCTTGTGAGTAAAGTGCTACCCATATTTGGGACCTCGTACTACTTCTGCGCGTGTAGCGACTTATCACTTTTATACGAGGCTTATGATTTCAGTTCTCAGTCTGAGGTTTGAGGCGTTTCGCTTGAGTCTTCTGGCTTTCGTTTCTCAAGTCTCCGTTGATATTCGTCTCATCCTTGAAATTCACCGATGGTCCCGGAGCTTGTCGTCTCTCGTGCGAGCGAGTACTCGAAGCTATTATTTCAGGGTCCTCAGAGTGGAACCTACCACAGCTATTAACGCTATGCTTCTTTAGTCGGCTGTTTTGGTTACACTGGTACGACTTGTGAGTATTTTGATGACTCAAACTAGGCTGTAAGCTTGATGGGGCTCGTGTATCTTCGGCACAAGTAGATTCCTTGAACGAGAACTCTCGCAACTCCACAAGCGAGAGCTTATCTCTGACGATGACGTGGCGCAGATACTGTCACAAGACCATACGGGCTTCGGGGTATGGTTAGGGGACCCCTTCCACGATAAGGAGAGCGAGCAGTTTGTCGCCCGCTATATTGAGCGTGCTCCCCTATCCTTGGAGAAGCTCTCAATACAAGATGAAAGGTACATACAAGCCACCGCTCTCTATCGTCGCATTTTGCGGGTCCATTACATAAAATCTTCCTCAAAACAAAATCTACAACAGCAAGAGCAACCGCCTGGCACATCCATCCTTGTTATCCAAAAGCCCTACGTCTTAAATCTGCCTGAATGACTACCGCCGCAGCTTCCACTGATCGCCAACCGCGAGAAGTACCTACCGGATCTGCGCGCGGTCTCTGAGAGAAATTTTAGGGCGGCTTTACCTAGTAGCGCGGTTGCGCTCCAGAAACTCAATCGCAGGGGCGAGGTTGCGATCGAGGGTGCGCTGGAAGTCAGCTCGCAACGACTCCAGTGAGGCCGGAGTATTTCGATGTGCCTCATCGGTGAGGTGCCAGGCGGTGCAGATGA
>JBIIEK010000209.1:0-4862 GCA_044237895.1 Bdellovibrionota bacterium | reverse complement strand
AAACCGACAAGATATAGGGGTACTGGAAGGACGATTCTTAGTCAAAATCAGCGGCTTGTAGTGAACAGTCGCGTTCCTCGTTGTTGCTCTGTAGCCGGCCTACTCTAATTTCTTAATAATTTCAGCTGCTCGAGACTCGGCTCGATCCGGAGATGAATTCAACCAGCTGATACTCCAAGGATTTTCGAGTAGCCCGGCTACAGACGTAGGTATTTACTTAAGCGCGCCAGCCATAATCTTTGACATCTGCCGCATAACGCACTTCTGCATCTTGCTGTTACTCATCCGTCGCCCTGACTTCGTCTTAGCGCACGTCTTACTCATGCGACTTCTAGCTGAGCGAAGAGATTTTTGCTGAATAGTCGCTGGGGTAATCTGAGACGAGATGTTCGCAACCCCTTTGTAGTTATTGTTGAAGCAGGTTGTGAAACTTGTATTTGTGTCCCCGCCCTTACCGAATCCTACAAAGTCACAGAGGGTTGACTCGTTTACCTCGACCTCATATCCACTACCATCCGCTAATGGCCTCCCGACTGTGCCGGTAGTACTCACTACGCAGGTTTGGCTCTGCCTGTCGCGCGATACTGGTCGGTAGGGACAGAGGCGATCTAGTTCGTCAGCCGTAAACCTACCTGGCGGTAGCTGGCCAAAGCAACGGTCAAACTCTTCTATCGCGGCGTCTACTAAAGCACGTCGGACGTTAAGAGTGGCGTCGAAGAAAAACTCGTATTTTGTCCCGGTCTTATTCTGTTCCGGCAGGCGCGCAGTTGAATTAGTTGGATACGCAACACTGCCCCCTTGAGCTCCATCGGGTGTCTTGATTGCGATATTGATACCATCAACCCCGCCAACCCACGGTCCCGGCCCAGCCGTTCGAAAGATTAGCGCCTTGGTCGGATCAGCCGATCTTGCCGGCTTCTCAGGGCACCCTACGAGCTTATACTGAGCGCCGAGCCTCTCCGCCCATTCAGGACCCGTAGACTCTACCAGCGCAGATTGTATGGCTACCTCCTTCTGAAAATAGGGAGCCAGTTCGCGACGAGCCTGCTCACGTTCCTGCCGATAATCTTCTGCCGATACGAGCGCGATCGGCGCCTGAAGAGCCGCAAGAGCCAATAAACAAATTGGGGCTGCTTGAAGTTTCATAGAAATTCTCCCATGCAAGTACGTGCGTCAGGGTTTATATGCTCCGAAAGCTTATGGCGGCTTCCTGGCATGCTTCTACTGTCATTATCACCTACCAGCGTCGCCTTGTCTATATATAATGCGAAAAAATAACAGTAATAAGTTTCTCCCTCTCCCTCGTAGCCGGCCTACTCTAATTTCTTAATAATTTCAGCTGCTCGAGACTCGGCTCAATCCGGAGATGAATTCAACCAGTGGATACTCCAAGGATTTTCGAGTAGCCCGGCTACACACATAAAACACGACCTACCCCGTAAGCCGCAAATCGACGAGGATGAGGTTCATGATCCAGTTTATCATTATCGTAGGCGCGGGATTCCTCTGCGGCTTTTTCAACACGGTTGCATCAAGCGGTTCTGCCGTTACGTTACCGCTGCTCGTCTTCCTTGGACTCCCGCCGGCCATGGCTAGTGGTACTAACCGTCTACCAGTCGTGATTGGTTCGGTCATGGCAAGTATCACCTTCATCAAAGCCGGTCTCATCGACCGCCGGCTCGCTCTTAAAATAGTTGCGCCCAGCCTGGTCGGTGGCGTTGTTGGAGCCCTACTTGTTGATTACATCACCCCACAGCACCTACAGGGTTTGATCGTAGGTGCCGTTGTCGTCGCCTTAATTCTCCTCTTCACCAGCATTAAACAAGCTCTGCAGAGAACCTTTGAAGAACCCCACCGGTATCGCTACAGAGATACCTTCTATCTCTTCCTCATCGGGATCTGGATGGGTCTGATCGTTCTCGACAGCGCTACATACCTGTTGATGTTGTTGGTTCTGTCCATGCGCTTTCAGCTTCCTGTTGCTAATGGTTACAAGAATATTGTCATCGCAGTTGTCTCGACAGTTTCACTGGTTATTCTGGCGATTGATGGGAATATCGACTGGACGATAGGCTCTATTCTCGCGGGAGGCAGTCTAATCGGTGGCTATGTCGGCGCGAAATTTGCGATGCTCCCTCTGGCCAAAAAATGGACTTACCGTTTACTGGTGGCCATTATCATCCTAGAGCTCGGCCATATACTGTTTAGGTATGCTACAGGAACGCTGATATCAACTGTGGCGATGAATATGCCGAAGCTCTAGCGGCGAGGGGGAGGCCGCATATTCTTATTCCACTATTGCCCCGGTATTACCCTGGTCCAAGGCTACTTTCTAGCGACAGCAGGAGTAGCCTGGCGCCCGTGCCTTTCGGAAGATCTCGTAGTAAGCGCCCGCTTGAAAAGAAAGATGCACACTCCTCGTGTGCCATGATACCGTAAGAGTCACAGAGGATTCCGCCAAGCTCCACACCACTAACCCGGCTTGAACGTGAACAGGGCTCTCTTTCATCAGTCTCTACGACTCCTCGTTTCTCTATGCGCTCTCTGTGTATGCACCGTCGCATCGGCGCAAGACGGTGAAACACGCACGCTCGGAACGAATCTCGACGCGGTCACCGATTACTCTCCGCAGCTACCTTTCAGAGACCTCTTCTTGAGCTCACGCGCGTGGTTCACGCAGTGTCGAGCCGGTGTTGATCCAGGATGTACCGCCAGTAACGCGTGGGACACCGGTGAAGCGCACCTGCTGGATCTCGATGCAAACGGCTGGGTCCGGGCGCTTCCAAGCGCTAACGCCTCGGTGCTCTACCGGAGTGTTGCAACCTTCTGGGACCTCCCGCCGGAATTCCCTGCAGGACGCTACGTTGTGCTCTATGAGGGAAGTGGCTCGTTAGAGTACGGGCTCGGCGCGCGCAAAGTTGAAGGATCCTCTCGCTCTGGACGGGATGTGATCGATGTCGATATCGAGCGTGGCGGAATCCTGCTGCGTATCGCATCAACCGACCCGCAGAACCAGGGAGACTATATCAGAGCGATTCGGGTCGTTGCCGAACATGAGGAGGGAAGGCTTGCGGAGCGCTTCGCGGATCCGTTCCTGCAACGACTCGCTCCCTATCAAGCGGTCCGATTTATGGATTGGATGCGCACAAATAATTCTGCCCTCTCAGCTTGGGCAGATCGTCCAACACCGAGTAATGCGCGCTACTCATCAGATAAAGGTGTGCCGGTTGAGGTGATGGTTGATCTCGCTAATCAAACCGATAAAGCCCCGTGGTTTACGATCCCACACCAGGCAACCGATGACTTTGTGTCGAAGTTCGCGCTTACCGTAAAAGCAAACCTTAAAACGTCGCTCCCCGTGTATCTTGAGTACTCAAATGAGGTGTGGAACGGAGCCTTCTCCCAGGGGAGTTGGGCTGAGGCGCGTGGAGAAGCCGAGTGGCCAAGCTCTTCTGAGAGTGGATTCACGAAGAGGATAAACTATTACGGCAAGCGGAGCGCGGAAGTGTGCGCACTCTTTCGAGCTGTATTCTCTGACGGTCCCGATCGAGTCGTGTGTATCATCGCCTCGCAGGCAGCAAACAGTTGGACAGCGCAAGAGGCGCTCGCGTGTCCCTTACGTGGTGGTGGCTTCTGTGCTGCGCAAGGTATCAAAGCGCTCGCAATCGCCCCGTACATGGGCGATTACCTCGGACAGGCTGAGAGCGCCGCTACCGTCGCTCGGTGGCGTTCCTCAAAGGACGGAGGACTAGCGACCCTATTCCGAGAGCTTGAGAGGGGAGGGGAGCTCCCCGCGGGGCCCACAGGTGGAGCTCGCGCGCAGAGTATGGAGTGGGTCGCCGCTAATCGACAGGTCGCTGATGCCTTCGGAGTTTCCCTGATGGCGTACGAAGGGGGGCAGCACCTCGTGCAGGTCGGTGGTTCCGCGGACCCCTCTCTGACGGAGCTCTTCACCTCGGCCAACCGAAACGAGCGCATGACCGCGCTCTATGGAGGATACCTCTCAGGGTGGCGAGAGAGGGGCGGGGGGCTCTTCATGCACTTCACCGATATCGGTTCTTACACCCAGTATGGCTCGTGGGGCGCGCTTGAGAAGATAGGCCAGACGAGTTCACCAAAATACGATGCCCTCTACCTCTATGGTCTTGGAACTCTTCCCCCGCGCAGCTCTCCATCTGGCTCTAAGATTGTTCGCGTCCAGGTGCGCGGCAAGGGCGAGGTCACCAGCTCTCCGGCTGGGATTCAGTGTGGCGTACAGTGTCGCGGCGCTTTCACGAAAGGGAAGCGAGTAACCCTGACTGCTCGGCCGAAACGCCGAGCGTCGTTCATCGGCTGGTCCGGCGCCTGCACCCACAGACAGAAGCGGTGCACGGTTAAGCTCTCAAAGAGTGTTCGGGTTACAGCGGTGTTTGGGCGGAAGTAAGAGAGCTCTCGGAAACGCATGTCTTTTTATCTGCTACTACTGGTGCCAGGCGGGTTTTGTTGTTGTGCACTGAGCTCATGTGGACCACTAGGTTCGTGTCTCATTTGATGAAGTGCCATCCTCATGGCAGCGTTCTTCTCTTTACGTTTCGGCGGCTATTGTACCGGTAGCCCCGGTGCAGTTGAAAAAAGATGTGTTTTTCGGAGTTTATATCTGCTTCTAGTGTTTAGTCATTATTGATTACTTCCTATAATCAGCGTATCGATTATCTATTTTTCATCGATAACTATACAGTATGACGGCGTCGGAGCTTCGTTACAGATATAAGGCCCTACGGCTCTTTGTTCAGTTTATTCTAATCCATAAGAGGATGTACGGATTCGTGCTCATCCTCTTTTTTATAGCCGGGCTCTCGATCAACCTCGTGCCCTACATGACC
>JBIIEK010000119.1:0-9287 GCA_044237895.1 Bdellovibrionota bacterium | reverse complement strand
CGATCCTCTTCATCTCCTGTAACCTGGTTCACTGGTTCTTTTGGCATGTAGCCGAGTATGTCTACTCTCGATACATCCTCAGAGACCTTTTTCAATTTGACTCCTGGGTCTTTCGTCAGGTTATCAGTCGAGACTACGACTACTATGTGAATAGGTTCTCCGGAAAGATATCCAGCTACATGTCGAGTTTAGGACGGGAGTTTCGTGAGTTCGTACAGCTCGTCTTCTACGACTACCTACAGCAGCTTATCTTTCTTCCGGTACTCCTGATTACTCTTTGGACGGTGAACGGCCTCACGGCGAGTATCTTCACGATCAGCATCTTCGTCATGTTGTATGTAAGCGCAAAGACGCTGCCGCCAGTTTTAAAGCGGGAGGCCCGAGCGACAGACAAATCGGGAGATGTTAGTGGGATTGTGTTTGACGCGTTTTCCAACTACGTGAGTGTGAAGGCTTTTAAAGCTGAGCATCATGAAGAGCGACTGCTTCGGGAGGGGCTCGCCTCATTCGCTGGTGCAGCTCGAGACTCCTACAATAGCACCATCATCTTCTGGACGGCGCTTAGTACGGTAGTCCGAGTTCTCGTGTGGCCCATCACCACCCTGTTAAATGTCCACCTCTTCGTCACCGGAGAGATAGGAATCGGAGAGTTCTCGACATTCCTAGCAAGCCTGATCCTCTATGCGAGCTTGATTTGGAATACGATCTTTCAGTTCTCAGATCTCAGCAAGCGTCTAGCACGAGCTAATGAGTCGTATGGGTACCTTTTTGAAGGTGCGTCGTTTGATACGGCTCCGAGCTTCGCCGAGGCACCCAGAGAACTTGAGGAGAGCCCCACCTTCGAATCCTCTCTTGAGATACGGGACCTTGAATTTTCATATCCAGATGCGCCCGATATCGCCGTCCTTAAGAATGTTTCACTTTCACTCAAAAAGGGAGAGAAGGTGGGGGTTGTGGGGCGGAGCGGAAGTGGAAAAACCACGCTGATAAAACTATTGCTCGGCTACTACGAGTTAGAGCGGGGTGCTCTGTTGATCGACGGAAAGCCGATCGAGCGCGGGCAGCTCGTTCAGCTTCTCACGTACGTGCCACAAGACACAGCGCTCTTTAATCGAACGCTACGAGAGAACATCGCCTATAACCTCCCGCACGCCCTCTGTGCACAAGAGCACTTAGAGGAGGCTGCTCGGCGCTCCCTCGCAAGTGAGTTCATCGATCGACTCCCAGAGAGATTTGAAACGCAGGTGGGAGAGCGAGGCATTAAACTCTCAGCCGGACAGCGACAACGGATCGCCATCGCTCGAGCCCTTATTCGCGAGAAGCCGATTATTATACTTGATGAAGCAACGAGTGCTCTGGATAGTGAAAGCGAAGAGCGTATCAAGGAGGCGTTTGAGAATCTTTGGGAGGGGAAGACCGTTATCGCAATAGCGCACCGGCTCTCAACGTTACGGAATATGGATAGAATTATCGTCCTTTCAAAGGGCGAGATCGTTGAGAGCGGATCTCACGACGAGCTGCTTGCGCACGGTGGTATATACAAGCATCTGTGGGAACGCCAATCTGGCGCTATGATTGGCGAGGAGTAGGCGATGGCAGCGGCGCTGGGTTGAGATGCTAGCTAACGCAGATTAGCCTTTTCGAGTTGGGTATCAAAATCAAGCAATTTTTCTCTGTAGGGGGCTACTTTGTTTGAGCAGCGACCGAGTGCAATAACGTCTCAGTGGCGGACGCGAAAGTTGAATTTCAGATAAAGGGGTCCGCGGAGTCTCCGGTGACTGACCTTTTCTTTGAAGAGGTCTCCCTTGGTCAGAGCGCCACACCCCTCTACGTCGTGAACGCGGGAAATCTCCACTTTACCGAGTGTTTCGCAAACGGGAGAGAGGTTGAGCAGTAAGCTGCTGTTGAAAAACGAGGAGGCAGCACCTAGAACCTCGGAGGTGAATTCAGAGCCGTGAAAAAAGATTGATTATCGCCTCTGCTGGCGTGCAAGCTGTGTAGTTACTCAAGGAGGCACTATGCAGCGGCAAACCTGGCACCCATCACAATACCATCAAAACGCGTCCTTCGTATCGCGTCTCGGTTCGCCAGTGGTGGAACTCCTCCAGCCGCGGCCAGGAGAGCGGATCCTTGATTTGGGATGTGGGGATGGGACGCTCGCCTCAAAGATCGAGAGTGTTGGGGCGAAGGTAGTAGGAGTTGATTCCAGCCGAGAGATGGTCACAGCCACTCAAGCGTGTGGCATTGAGGCTCATGTTATGAGTGGTGACGCTCTTACCTTTCGCTCAGAATTTGACGCCGTTTTTACCAACGCGACGCTTCATTGGATTAAGGATTATCAGGCGGTGATCAGAGGCGTGTGGATGGCTCTAAAGCCCGATGGGTCTTTCGTCGGAGAATTTGGAGCGCATGGCAACGTGAGCCATATTGTAAAAGGCATCGAGCGGGTTTTCGCGAAAAATCCTGATTTCGGAGTTTTCACGAATCCGTGGTTCTTTCCCACTGAGGAGATCTATCGTAAGGCGCTTGAAGAGGGGGGATTCAAGGTGAATTACATCGAAGAGATTCCTCGCCCCACACCGCTTGCGACAGGCGTGCGTGAGTGGCTGAAGATATTCGCTGACCACGTCATTTCAAGATTGAGCGAAGACCAGACGAGTCGATTCCTAAATCAGGTAGAGGAGGAGGTTCGTCATCACCTCTACTCCCCCGAGAACGGCTGGGTCGCTGACTACGTTCGATTAAGATTCGCCGCGGTCAAAACCTCTCTCCCTCAAGCATAGGGTCCGGGTAGGGGCCGCGTCCTCGCTGCCCGTATCGTTCAAACAACCCTAACGCTGGTGCCAGGCTACTAGTATCCGCTGCCAACTCTGCTCTCCATTTTCACGAGAGTTCGCATGACGTGCCATGTAAGGCTGTCGATTCAGCGTGCACTGACGTGACTTACCGTTTCTTAGCGTCGAGATGGTGTGACGGAGTGACGTGTTGGCACAAAGCCGATACTGGGTTGTTGTTACGCATACGCTGGTGCCAGGTTTGCTGAAACGCTGCTTGGATAGCGCATGGGAGGATAATCGGTGAAGGAGTGGGGGAGTCGCTTGGAAGGAGCCTGGGACCAACGGCGGCAGCAACGGCGGGCGGGACTTGTAAGTGATAAGAACAACTCGATAGACCGTCTTTGGGTTAAAAGGTGTAAAAAAGTGACAGTAATACTTGACTACGATTACGCGCCTTTGGTAAATTACTGTTAAAGAGGAACAGTAAATAAAAAAGGAGATTTTATGCGCTATCTGGTACTCGGTCTGGTTTCCTTGGCCTCCCTCGGGTTGGCCGCGTGTGGCGATAACAATAACGACGAGGCCCGAGTGCGGGTCTTTCATGCCTCGCCCGATGCTCCAAATGTAGACGTGTTAGTCGATCAAGGCCGCGTTCTTGAGGATGTGCCGTACACCGGGGTCTCGGACTTTTTGCCGGTTCCCGCCGGGACACGCCATATAGCGGTGAATGTTACCGGAACGGATACAACAGCAATCGACACACGGCTCGATCTTGAAAAGGACGTTGATTACCTAATCGTGGCGGCAGGCAAAGTCGCGGCGATCGGGCCGATTGTGACCACGGTCGATCGGACCGCTCCGCCTGAGGGTTCAGTTCGAGTCAGAGTGTTGCACAGCGCCGCCAGCGCTCCTGAGGTAGATGTATATGTCACGGCGCCAGGTGAGGGAATAGAAGCGGCGCAGCCTGTTCTTACCAACGTGCCGTTTAAGGCTATCTCCGATTATCTGACGGTCCCGGGTGGTTCCTACGATGTACGAGTTACCCTCGCAGGCACCAAGACTGTGGCAATTGAGGCGCTCGATCTTGCCATTCCCGCCGGTACTGTGGCGACGGTAGCAGCACTCGACGCCAAGGGTGGAGGAGCTCCATTCTCGCTTCAGGTGCTCTCGGAGCGCTAGAGCGCGGCGAAGAGAGCCGACCGAGCCACTCGCGCCAGCTTGGTAGGCTGCTCTATACGCTGGTGCCATGCTCGCTGAAACGCTGCTTGGATAGCGCATGGGAGGATAATCGGTGAAGGAGTGGGGGGAATTGCTTGGAAGGAGCTTGGGACCGGTGGCGAACCAGCGGTTCGAAGTAGCCTGGCAACAGGAACGGGCACCAGGAACGACGGCCCGTGGCCCGGCACCTGTTCGTATCTGAAGCTAAAAGGCTTCAACTAAAAACCCGAGGGGGGCAGGGCCCAAATCGGGTGAATTGACTCCACCTTTTGTTGATTAGGATTCACAATATCCTTACGCTGACGGCACGTTCGTGGGGTTTTGGTTTCGAGATCCGTACCAAGGAGGACACTTCAATGAAGGATGCCGTTGCCGCAGTTGGGCAAGGCTTTCTGGCGGTCGGGTGCATCGTTGCAATCGGGTTTATCGCAATTGGGATGTACCACAACCCTGATGTCAGGGGGATGTTTATCGTGTCCCTCGCGATGGCCGCGCTGGATTCCCTGTGGGAGATGGCCCACACGGTTGGTCAGATGCGAGAGGAGCTCACAAGAATTCGAGAGCTCCTTGAGGAAGAAGATTGATGAAGAGGCGCCCGAGGTTTTGTAAAAGGTTCTGGTACCAACCACAACCTCCACGGGCGCCCTTTCCCTCTGTATCGGTAGTATTGCCACTCTGCATCCCGCTTCCTGAAAAAGTGTGAACTTCGCGACTGGCGGGGCTTTATTTTCCGAGCAGCACCTTCTCAGACTCCCGAACGTCCGCTGGGCAGGTGAAGTTGATGGTTTCGAATCCTATTCACGCATACTCGTAAAGAGAGAGAGTTGATTTTCGGTGTCAGCTCCTGAGGTTTTTCTCGATCTAGCTTGTGAGCGTTTTGCTCGACTACCGTGTTTCTGCAGGGTCTCTTTGGAGAGCTGGCGGGTTTCAGACTTTCGTCGGAAGACGCTCAGTGTCTCGCGAGCGCGACGCGCGGCCTCTTGGTGAATAACGATTCTGTCCGGATACGCGCCCGCGGTATCAAAACCACACTCGAGTCGCTCGAGTGGTGAGAGCTTCCACGGCTCGTGGACGAGCTTGCCTGGGATGTTCCGCAGCTCAGGTACCCACTGTCTTGTGAAGTCGCCATGTGGATCATGGTCGTATCCCTGTTTGACGGGATCATACACACGAATCGTATTAATCCCTGTCGTACCAGACTGCATCTGAATCTGAGGGTAGTGAATCCCTGGCTCGTAATCGAGGAATTGTCGCGCGAGGTAGTGGGCGAAAAGTCGCCAATCGAGAAACAGGTCATACGCCGCAAAGCTCACGAGCATGGCGCGCATCCTGAAATTAATCCATCCGGTGGCCCGAAGGTAGCGCATGCACGCGTCAACGAAGGGGTACCCAGTAGCACCGTCACACCACGCCCGTAGGAACGCTTCATTCGCTGAGTTCGCTCGCATCTGATTGAGGGATCGGACGAAACACTCGAACTCAATCTCTGGCTCGCTCTCAAGCTTCTGAATAAAATGACAATGCCAGTGCAAACGGGAATCGAAGGCGCGCAGCGATCGGAGCCACGAGCCGCGTTCTGTGGGTGATAGCGCGCGCAGTTCGAGCTGTCTCCGCCGTGTCTCAGATACGACGGTCCGCAGAGAGATGTTTCCCCACGCCAGATACGGGCTCAGCCTCGAGCCGTGCGTTGCCGCGTTGATTGGACTCGATATGCCACCGGAATAGCCTTCTCCGCGCGCGTGAAGAAATGAGCGTAGACACACCTGGCCGGCGAGTTCTCCTGGAAGTTGATGGAGCGCCGAAGGTGTAAAGTCACAAGGATAGGGGGGGATATCCCCAGGATCGATCGCTACCGGGCGTAGCCTCGTTGTCGGCTGTTCTACGTGTGAACCCATAAACGACTCCCAGAGAGTGCTCCACGAATCGCGGCTAGCCAATCTTCGAATTACTCCGAACTGCCTACACTCATTCCACGTGACGTCATTCGTTCTGCACCATGCTTGCACTTCTCTGTCTCTCTGGTAGGTCTGAGCGTTTCCGGTCTCCTCGTGTGACCATAGAGTGATGGTTTTGAAACGAGAGCGGATATCTTCCAGCACTGAGAGGATGTTCCCTGAGCGCACCACCAATGGTTGACCAAGCTTCGCGAGGCTCTCCCTGAGTTCATGAATCGACGCTGTGACCCACCATCGATGACGTGAACTCATATCCGGGGAGCTCCAGACCTCAGGCTCAAAGATATAGAGTGGAAGGACGGGGCCGCTTCTCGCGGCTAAGGCAAGCGGTTGGTGGTCCCACACTCGCAGGTCGCGTTTGAACCAGACTATTTGAACGGTAAAGTCTTTTTCGCTCACCACGGCAGGATACGTGATGCCGCGTGTTAACCCAAAGAGAGCCCGGGTTTGGTTTGATAAAAGCGGCGTTAGGCCTCGAGGGTCTCTAAGTATCCGGGTACGTTCCAAAACGCTGGTGCCAGGCTACTAGCATCCGGTGCCAACCCTGCTCTCCAGTTTGCACCACGAACGAAAGATACGAAGGGCCCTGTCTGCTGGTGCACTCTCCCTTACGAGGGCAGGGGGAGTAGTTGATACCGCAGAGGGACGTCCGCATTACTGATGGATATTGTGCGGCCGCGGCGTCCCGTGAGGATCTGACAAAGTAGGATGTGCCAGGGAGTGGGATATTTCCCTCAGTCACGGCGCGCTGCAAACTGCCACGTAACCATAACTGAGACGATCAGGTACACTATTGCAGGAAGTGTTTGTAGAAAGTTATCTCTGATGCGAATACGTACTAGCAAGCCGCACGCCATGAGCAACGACAATCCAGCAGCGGACAGGAGCCCTACCCACGGCAGCCACTGACCTACGACGAGCCCCAAGGCGCCTGCGACCTCTAGCGCCCCGGTGATGTGCCGCAATTCCGGAACGCCCCACCGATGGAACTCTTTAACCATCGCTTCTGCGAACAGGCACCGGCTCCCGTATATAAAAAACGAGATGATGAGCACTAGGGTCGGCAGCTCTATGGTGGACATGATTGAATGTGTTTGGCTTGTGGATTCAGAACTGTCGTGTGACAGACCTTAGACGTTATTCGCAAGTCGACAATGCGAGGCTAAGATAGCTAATTGTCACCCGCAAGATAGAGGTTTACGCTATTGCGTGCGGCACTCCGTTATATAGTAGTCCCCACAACAGCGTAGGTCTTTAATGAATAGCATTTTTTTAGCGACAAAGATTCTTGTTGTGACGTCAATCTTCTTTGTGTGGGTTGTACGCTACGAAAATATCGTGAAAGAGTTCGACGAATACGGCCTCCCGGCGTGGTTGCGAGATCTTACGGGCATCTTAAAGTTAACCTTCGCGGTAATGTTGTTGTTTGGACAACAGGATAGCTATCTTCCCATCTTTGGTTCTCTCGGGGTCGTTGCACTCATGGCATGTGCTCAGCTCGTTCACATCCGAGCAGGGACTGCACTATTCCGACGTCTGCCCTCATTGGCGCTCTTGATGCTCTCTGGGGGTATCGCTTATGTCAGCATAATGATGGCAAGTTAGTACGTAAAAATTCACCTTTATTGTGTCATCCGCTGCCAACCCAGCTCTCCATTTCCACGACAGTTCGCATGACTTGCCATGCAAGGCTCGAACGAGAAAGTAGCTTCGTACCAGGAACGGAAGCCCACTTCACCTCGCATCGACCCTCCACTCGGATTGGCACGTCGTTGGATAACACCACTTTCATCCAATTACAGCGTGTCGAAATATCGAGAGACTTAGTTATGGAGGTATGGCCCTCCGCTCTTCGTCTCCATTAATCCTCCGGGAAGTACGAATGGATTGCTACCCTATCAACACAGGATACCAGTCCATCCGCACTTAAAAACCACTACGGACACTTCATCCGCTGGGCTTAAGGTCGGAGCGAAAACGCCTACAGCGCATTCGTCCAGACCCTTCCCTAAAACGTTCGATTCCCTAGGCTCCGACTCGCTCTTGTAGCGGTCCCTACCTACATCGTCGCTACAACCTACCTGATTCGAAGGAGCCCCCATTCGCTCGCGAAACGAACGAGATAGCTCTCTCGGAAGTTCCATACCTCTGAGAAAGCTCCTGAGAATGAGATGGTTACTAAACGCTTTTAAAAGAATTGTTCAGGCTTATGGGCTTGAGAATAGCGAGTACTACAAACAGAAGCTCTCTTGAGAGGAACAGAAAGCAAAACGACTACCCATATTCGAATGTGGGAGATTCACGTCGAACCGAGGTGGAAAGTATCCAAGAGTGTGCGCTCCACGATTTATCGCGGTCACCGCTTGGGTATCATCGTTCCACGAGCGAGCCTGCCGATCGTTCCAATCGGCGATGAGCTCCTGCCCGATAATCAATCGGTCTCGTTCAAGCATTGTGGTGACTAAGGATTTCATGTCGCTTCTCTGCTACATTATGCGCTTACTATATACACGATATCACATGTATGGATCGTATGGGGGAAATTTCTCGCGGATGGATTCAGAAAATTATTAATTTGGCGAAAAGAGAGATCCGTCTTTTACCGCGGAGGAGTGCCTTAGAAAGCCAAGAGAATAGGCATTTAAAGAGATTTGATCGCCCGCGTCCTCACTCCGCAAGCTGCTAAAACAATCCAGTTCAAGATCTCCTCTCACATTTTTTATCTCTGTAGAGAGGCTACTCTTTCTACTCGTACTCCCTGTGGCAGGATTGCCCTGTAAGGAGGGAAAGTAGCCCGGCTACAGAGAAATGAGGAGTAAGCTTAATTGAGCTGGTACATCTCCGACACAAGTAGATTCCTTATGAAGAGTTTGGATAGAGAAGAAACAAACGCAAGAGTACGTTCCGTTCATACGGAAGCCACACTCTACTTTTAAGACAGTCAGGGTAGGGTCGCTGACCGAGCCCTTTACCCTCCAGCTACTACCTCGTCTTAGATGTGCGTGAGTCTGAATAGAGTGACCCTGCTCATACCTATCGGGGCTTGGTGGTTGGGACCATGGCCCACTAACTGAAAGATGTAGAGAAACATAAACTACAGTAAGGAGATTGTATGAAAAAAATAGCAACTGTCGCAGTTCTTGCCATGTTTGGGGCGAGCACCGCTTTCGCGGTAACAGCAGAGACTAAGTACACAGAGGCTGCGGCTAAGCACGCGAGTGAGGCGGAGGCAAAGAGGGTAGAGGCTGATAAGATGGACCAGGAGTCTAAGGCGTTCCATGTAGCGAAGGCTGAGGAATATCGCCATAAGGTTGAAGAGAATCAGGAGATGATGAAG
>JBIIEK010000065.1:0-14249 GCA_044237895.1 Bdellovibrionota bacterium | reverse complement strand
TTCTCGCACTTCAATCTGTGGAGCTTTCTCTCTCTTTATGGAGGCACAATCCAAACGCATTCTCCCTCTGGTGCATAGTGATGATTCAACTGAATCGGAGGGATGAAGTCATGCGAACTCTTCTCCTCCGGCTCCCAGAGTTCTCGTTTTATCCAATTTTCATCAGAGAATTGCTTCCATTCCTGAACGGCCTTGTAGCCAACGGAATCCCGTATCACTCATGACCTCCTCCCTTTTTTGAGGATCCTGAACAACGGGTCCAACGGAGGGGCGTCCCGTTTTGGCGGGAGCCTCAGATGTATCCGACCAGGGTCTGACCAAAATCGCAGCGGATAAAAAACTGGGTAAGTCATGGCTCGCACGAGTTTCGTTATCAATCCCTCGATCCTCTGCCTTGGCTGCGTGCGAACCTCCTATCCGGCATCGTAGAAAACTCAAATGAAACAGGCCACTCTTCATCATCGATACGGCCAAATTGGATGTCACTGCAGTCATGCCCCAGCGCTTTGACCTTTACCCGTAAACCAGCCTCTCTGATTGCGTCAATAACTCCGCCAAGAGAGTCTGGAGTCTTGCTAGCGAGAGGTCCCCGAAGATATGCGGCGCCCCGCAATTTCTCTACGATCAAGAAATTAACCAACGTCCTTGCCACCTCAGCAATCGGTAGAATCCACGGAAGGCATAGAGAAATAACCAAACCACGCTCTGCTATTGTTGGGGACCCTATAGCAACGCCAATGATCGTAGTCGCAATGCCTATTCCAAAATTGGCAATAAACAATCCCCCAAGGGCTGCCACCGTACTTGATGTTCTGGACGGCTCAACCCATCGAAACCTAGGTTCCTTCTCCCAAGAAAACAAGGTTGGTCGAAGGATCCTTCTTTCGGCGATTCCGTCAAGAACGTAATCTAGCCGCATAACCACGCACGACCCATCATCCTTTGTTTCCAGTAGCCCATGCCCGGCGCGCACACGTTCCCAGGCGGCCTTAATTTTGGCTACCAAGTCTCTCATCTGGACTACCTCATGTTCTGTCGCTAACGAACTGAGTCCGAGGCGTTTACGAACGGCTAAGTCTTTGTCGAGGGCGTCTTCCTCGGCAGTAAAACGTGCCTCAATAGCATCCTCCAACTTCGAGTTCACCCCCCCCCTGGCACGCCAAGCTTGTGAAGCGTGTGTAGCTTGCGCTGCGCCTACGCCCTTTTCTCCAGAAGCAGTATCCTCACGTGGGGCGCCTTTCTGATCTAACGCAGCTACAACCTCCGCAGCTACATCATCACCTCCCTTGTAAGACGTAACCCGTACTCGAACGGCACCGGTGAAAACCCGTTGCGAGATCCTGACGTGGCAGAGCTGCTTCTCTGTTCCATCCTCCCGAGTCTCAGAGATGTCATACGCGTATACCGGGAACTTATCGCCTAACCATTGAGCTATCGATGTGCGATTCCACCACCGGGCTACGGAACTGCTCCCCAACAAACGTGAAGAGACAGGCTCTACCGTATTGCCGGTATCACCCGCGTAGCTCTCCAACTTCTTTTCAAGGTCATTAACCGCACCCAAGAAAGACTGCCGTATTGCTGGAACGTGGGGCGGCCTTGGCGAGCTGACTTCTAATTCCAGTTCGACAGGGAGCGGCTTGACAATCCCTAAGTGCCGTTGACTGAAAGCTTCGCGACTTAGCGCTTCGTCTGGGCGACGAGGAGCCACATTTTGGCTCCGGTCCGCACCACGCACTTCAGCCGTATTCACACCACCTACAGCAGGTGCTTCACCACCTTCCACTCTTCCTTCCACTCTTCGTACTTGCTCTTGGCGACCCATACGCGCTCTCCTTATCCCATTCAGTGGCCAGCTCAACCGAGCCCCGGATACGCCTATGGTGAGAGAGGTGCGGATGCTAGGCAAATGCCCTCGCACCAAACCTGATCTATTCTACCTATAGTGGAATTTCTGGCTAGTTTTTGGGAATCCCGTGTCACTCATGACGTCCTCCCTTTTTTGAGGATCCTGAGCAACGGGCCCAACGGAGGGGCGTCGCGTTTTGGCGGGAGCCTCAGATGTATCCGACCAGGGTTCGACCAAAATAGCAGCGGATAAAAAACTGGGTAAGTCATGACTTACACCCGTTTCCGATAACACAAATTATACCTGTTGATGAGGAGCACAGTGTTATAAGATTAGCGCTAAACATTCCTAGAACCTTGTGTCATATGAATTTTATTCCACGACTTAGACTCGACTTCCTCAAACAGGACATCTCCGCGGGGTTCGTGGTTTTTCTTGTGGCCCTACCACTCTGTCTTGGGATGGCCATCGCCTCTGAGGCACCACCGATAGCCGGAATCATATCAGGTATCGTCGGAGGCGTTCTCGTATCGCTACTCTCTGGCAGCGAATTGAGCGTCAGTGGTCCGGCCAACGGGCTCATCGTGACAGTCATTGCGGCGCAGTCCTCAATAGGTTCTTTTGAGGGTCTGCTGGTCGCAACGGTCCTCGCTGGCGCTCTTCAGATTATCCTCGGCACCATTCGCGCGGGGCTTCTGGCCGGGTTCTTTCCTTCAAGTGTCATTAAGGGAATGTTGGCGGGCATCGGCATCCTAATCGCCTTTAAGCAAATTCCGCATGCGGTGGGCTGGATGGAGCCGGCGATGGCGGAGGAGGGCCTCTTCTGCCTTGGATCTCCCTTCTGCCTACACGGCTTCTACCAATTCCTTCGCGAACCACATGAGAGAATCAGCTTTGGCGCAGTGCTCATATCAGGGTTCTCGCTTTACCTTCTCATCCTCTGGGAGCGACTCGCACTTGCTCGTGAAGGGGTGTACAAAACCATCCCAGGGCCACTCCTCGTCGTCGTTCTGGGAATACTCTGCAATGCGGGGTTCTCCTGGATGGGTCCATGGTTTGCCCTTAAAGCCGAGGACGGTCAGCTCGTGACACTACCAGCGTTATCAGGTGTATCGGACCTTTTCATCCATGGACCGAAATCGTTCACTACATGGCTGAACAATTCAGCCGTTTGGTCCGCCGCACTCGTTATCGCTATCATAGGTAGTATTGAGACCCTATTATCCCTCGAGGCTACCGATAAACTCGACCCACTCCGGCGAACCTCTCGTCCAAATCGGGAGCTTATCGCACAGGGCACAGGAAATATCGTCGCCGGACTCTTAGGCGGAATCCCAATGAGCTCTGTGATCGTTCGAAGTAGCACCAACGTGTACGCCGGCGGGCGAACACGGATCGCGTCCATGTTTCACGGACTCATGCTTCTTATCAGCATTCTTTTGGTTCCCGGTCTCTTAAATCAGATTCCTTTTGCGTCCCTCGCGTCGATTCTCATACTCGTAGGCTATAAGCTCTCGAACGTGAAGCTTATGAAGCAGGTATGGTCCGCTGGATTCGACCAATTTCTCCCATTTATAATAACGATTATCGGCGTGGTAGGATTTGACCTCCTCACAGGTGTGACGATCGGAACCATTGTAGGGCTCTTGGTTGTCCTGATAGCGAACCACCACTTAGCGTTCAATATCATTCGTGATGGCACTAGCTTCTATCTTCGATTCGCCAAGGACGTTACGTTCGTTCAAAAGATCGCATTAAAGCGAGAGCTGGCGCGCCTCCCAAACGACTCCGACATTATCATCGACGGCGGAGGTGCTATGTTTATCGATCACGACATTCTTGAGATACTAGAGGATTTCCGCCGCTCCGCGAGGGACCGTCACATCTCCCTTGAGCTTCGTAATTTTCCAACCGCTGAGTTTAATCTCTTTTCCGCATTAAGAAATAAGGTACAAGATGGATAAATACAAACGCTTGCTCTTGGCGAACAAGGCATGGGTCCAAGAGAAGCTTTCACTCTCTCCTCATTACTTCCAAGAGATGGCTCGGGAGCAAAATCCGGAGTTCCTCTGGATCGGGTGCTCCGACAGCCGCGTCCCGGCGGAGGAGGTCACCGGCACACAACCAGGCGAAATCTTTACCCACCGAAACATCGCCAACCTCGTTAATCATACCGACTTCAACCTCTTGAGCGTACTCTCATTTGCCGTGGAATACCTTAAGGTGAAGCACATCATCGTCTGTGGCCATTATGGTTGCGGAGGTGTAAAAGCGGCACTATCAGCCCATCGATACGGAGTTCTCGACGAGTGGCTCAGGCAGATCAAGGACACATATCAGGCCAACAAGGAGATCGTCACCGCCGCAGGCGAGCTCGACGCTCAGACTGACAAGCTTGTAGAGATCAATATCTATGAGCAGCTACGAAACCTTCTAAAAACCAACATTATTCAGAAAGCATGGCATGAGGAGCGGCGTCCTGTACTACACGGATGGGTGTACGGGCTCAGTGACGGTCTTATAAAAAGCCTCTACACTATTGAACCTGGAGCCCCGATTGAGGATATCTATCGATTCAAATTCTAACCATTTCATATGGAGGACGCCATGACAGGCACAACAATAAACATCATGACTGCCACCCCATCTGACATCGTCACCTCCACGGGCTCGCCACTTTTACTTGATGTACGCACCGCCGCGGAGTACGAGGATTCGCATATCCACGGGGCAGTCCTCCATCCTCTGAGCGACCTCAACCCCGGGCGCGTTAAGGAGCTCGCGGCCTCTCATGCTCACTGTTTCTTGATCTGCCGTTCCGGTGGTCGAGCGCGTCAGGCGTACGAACGTTTAAAGGACTCCGGCATACAAAACCTCCGCGTTCTTGAGGGAGGAATGCAGGCCTGGGAGGCCACCGGCAATCCAACCATCAAAGGGAGAAAAACGATCTCACTCGAACGCCAGGTTAGGATAGCCGCAGGGTCGCTTGTCCTGCTCGGTGTTATTCTCGGATACACCACTTCAGCCTCATTCTTCGCCCTCTCTGGGTTCATCGGAGCAGGTCTTATATTCGCTGGCGTGACGGACACGTGCGGGATGGGGATGATGCTCGCTAAGATGCCGTGGAACACCAAATCAGGGGATAGCAGCTGCGCCACGAGCTAACCAAACCAGGTGGCTACCCGCGAGCCATCACTAAGCCAAACTCCACGCTAGCACCGCTTTGGCCACATGGAGTCGGCTCTCTGCTTGATCAAAGACGATCGACTGAGGGGAATCCATTACTGCATCAGTAACCTCCTCGCCACGATGCGCGGGAAGGCAATGCATAAATCGGGCATGCGCCGACGCGAGCGCCATGAGCTCTGTCGTAACCTGGTATCCTTTGAACGCCTCGAGCCTCGTCCTCTTTTCACTCTCTTGTCCCATCGATACGAAGGTATCTGTGTAGACGATATCCGCCCCTTTCACAGCGTCCGCTGGTTCCCGAATAAAATCGATACTCTGGGACGCTCGCACCTTCAGTGAGTGAGCAACCATTTGCTCCTCATTCGGAACTTCATATCCAGCGGGGCTAGCTATCACCACGTCGTGCCCCCGCATAACGCACGCTTGAATGAGCGAGGTAGCGACGTTATTTCCATCCCCTATATAAGCGACCTTCAAGCCTGCCGTCTTTTTTAGGAACCGCTCCATCGTCACGACATCCGCGATCGCCTGACACGGATGGTGCTGATCACAGAGAGCATTTATTACGGGAACCTTCACGATCGAAGCGAGCTGCCGTATAGTATCGTGACGGAAGACACGCGCCACGATGACATCACAGAACCGTTCGAGGTTTCGTCCGATGTCCGGGACAGATTCCCTACCCCTTTCATTACCACCGCTTGCGAATATCTGCTCGCTTGAGAGGAATATCGGATGAGCCCCCAAAGAGACCGTTGCGACCTCGAAGCTTACCTTAGTGCGCAGAGATGGTTTTTCGAATACCAGAGCTATAAATCTCCCTGTAAGCGGAGTACGACAAGAAGACTGCCCGCGAGTCTCGCGAAACTCATCCGCCATCGCCACAATGGTCTCTAGGTCAGAAACTGATAGGTCCGAGATCTTGGTTAGACTTCTCATCATCCCCTCCGTTTGGTGAATACTCAGAAGTCCCCGCCATTAGACGAGCGCAGCTTTGACACGCTTAATCCCGGCACCTACGTTCTCCTGCTTCTGAATCTTGAACCTCTTCTCCCCCTCCGAGATCTCTCCGGTCGATTCAACGTGAGGACCTCCGCAGAACTCAGCCGAGAACCAGTTCTTCTGCTCGCCGATGAAGTAGACACTCACGATATCAGGATACTTAGCGCCGAACTCCATCTGAGCGCCAAGCGCCTCAGCCTCTTCTCGCGGCATCTCAACGCGGAGAACGGGCTTGCTCTCCTTGATCTGCTCATTCACCAACTCCTCGACCTTTGAAACCTCTTCCGGAGTCAACTTGCGGTCGAAATTGAAGTCCATACGGAGCCGCTCAGCGGTAATGTTACTCCCCTTCTGCCTAATGTTTGGATCGACGACCTTCTGCATGGCAGCCAAGAGGAGGTGGTGCGCCGTGTGAAGCTTAGTGGTTTCTCGCGATTGATCGGCGAGCCCCCCCTTGAACTTCTGTTCAGCGCCCGCCCGCGAGAGCTCTCGGTGCTTCTTCTCTGCCGCTGCGAACTCCTTGGTAATCTCAACCGCGTGCTCATCACTAACCTTAAGCTCATCAAGGGTAAGCTCAAGAGGAAATCCATACGTTTCGTACACAAAGAATGCCTGCTCTCCGGAGATCTTCTGTCCGGATCCGAGCTGCAGTTGAATCTTCGAGAGCTCCTTAAGCCCCTTTGCGAGGGTCTGGTTGAAGGCAACCTCTTCATCATGAATCTTTTGAAGGACAACGTCGCGATTCTCTATAAGGTGGGGGTACGCATGGGCAAGCGTATCAATGACGGCTCCAGCTACATCACGCGTAAACTCTCGCTCAACTCCGAGTTTACGACCGAAACGCACGAGTCGCCGAATAAACCGACGCAGGATGTACCCCTGATCCTTATTCGATGGAGAGACTCCATCTGCCAGGATGAACGTCGCGGCACGACCGTGATCGGCGATGACGCGGAACGCCGCGGTATCACCGTTATCATGCCCATCGGTCTTATAGGTTCGGCCAGAAATCTTGGCGACAGTATCAACAATCGGCGAATAGATATCGCTCTCGAAGATATCCACCTTGTTTTGAACGATCATGCAGACGCGCTCGAAACCTCCGCCGAAGTCGATATTCTTCTGCGCGAGCGGCTCCCATTTCATATCATGAGAGAGGCGATACTCCATGAACACGTTGTTACCGATCTCGATGAAACGCCCGGAGTCGTCATTTATGTGATACCGATCCTGAACTCTTTCGACGATCCCCATATCGTAGAACATCTCAGAGGTCGGGCCGCCCAACTCACCCGGAGCCTCAGCGCGTTGCCACCAGTTCTTCTTCTTATTGTATGGGAAGATGTGATACTTCCAGCCCTTCGTATCTTCGATTGTTGGGGGCACGGCGTGAACGTCTTCTGAGAACTCCGCCTCAACTCCGTACTGACGGAACACCTTCTTCCACGTTTCAATCGCAAGGTCGTCACGAGGAGCGGTTTCATCTCCGGCGAATACGGACACATACAGGCGAGCCGGGTCCATGCCTAAAACCTTTACCCACAGCTCCATGATCCAGGGAATCTGTTGCTCTTTAGAGAAATCCCCAAGTGACCAATCTCCGATCATTTCAAACATCAGGGTGTGTCGATTGTCACCCACTTCTAACATGTCTTCGTAGTTCGTGCGGAGACAACGCTGAATATTACAGAGGCGCTTTCCAAGAGGATGTGGCTGCCCACCAAGGTAGGGGACGAGCGGAAACATTCCGGAGTTCACGAAGAGCAGGGTCGAGTCGACGTTCGGAACGAGCGACATGTTTGGAACAACTCCGCACGACCGCGGCGCTTCTGTCCAAAACTTAAGAAACCTCTCTCTAACCTCGCGTGATGTAAGCATACTGAACCCCTAAAATTAGCGTTCGAGCAGTGTAATCTCCCATCTTAATGGAATCAAGACACGTATCCGGACGCCTAAATAGGGATAAAACAGGCTACTCGCAAGAACTCTTGGCACTTGGCAGCTTGGATATCGCCGAGCGGAGCTGGGTCAAATACGCATCAGTCCCCGGACGATTATCAGGTTGCCCGCTCTCCGGTGCCGATGGACATACTCGCATGGCCCCCAATTTCGAGCGCTTCGCATACCCGAAGAGATCCGTGGCCAAGGCGTTTAGGGCTGCCTTCTCCTTCTTGGTCTTAACGGCCGGACAACCATCAACCGGACATGAGAGAACCGAATCCGGAAACGCCTGATGTAATGCCTTAACAAACGAACGCCTCTTACTCGACGCAGCGCTGACTAACGAACGTGGATTCGCCCCTCCGCAAGAGCGGGTGCGCGAAGCGAACAGAGGGACACGATCCGCCAATGCCGCCATACGCGTGACCACTAACTCCTTCGCCGCGGTCGAAGAAACCGATGTGCACGGCGCCCCGTTAGAGAGGCCAACGTAGGAAAGGTTAAGCTCATCGGGATCCTGCACCTCCTCCAGACCATCATCGATACCATTCAGATCAATGTCGCGACCAAGCGGCTCAATGTCTCTATCCCCATCTCCGTCGAGATCGAACGCTTCATCGCCATCGCTTTTTCCGTCGTTATCCGAATCTGTATCCCTATAATCGGGAGCCCCGTCCCCATCACTGTCGGTTACCGGCTCGGTGGTGCGAGACCCTGATCCATCATCGATGCCATCGCGATCATCATCTTTTCCGCTCTCCGGATTATCATCGCGTCCCGGTTTGCGCTCTATTTCATCACCAACACCATCACCGTCCGAATCTCCGTCAAGATAATCGGACACGCCATCCCCATCGGTATCCGTGGTTCCCTCTACTAAATCGGAGATAGTGTCGCCATCGCTGTCCTTATCGAGATAGTTAGGACGATCATCGTTGTCCTCATCACCGCTCCCCTCAGTCCCATCTGAGATACCGTCACCGTCGCTGTCGCCGCTCAAAGCCGGAGCAGGAGTGGGGCTCGTGAAAGTGGTGGCACATGCGCCAATCAGCACATGATACGATGGGGTAGCCGCCTCTTGAAGAGACTGGTACTCGAAGGTTAGCTCGCTAAGAGAGATATCGGGCTGGAACCACGCCGCTGCGGCCTCGGTATCCCGGAGATCTCCCTAAACGGTCCTTCGCCAACGCGTTGACGAGCTCTCTGATCCGATAACCGCCGGCTCTGAACTATCCCACGACGGAATATTTGACCCATTTACACTTGGATTTGCGTCGAACTTCTGCACAAACCATCGAGCCATCGTGGCCTTGGGTACCTCATTCCCCGCCGCGTCTTTGGCAGAGAAAGCGACTTGGTCGACGTCTAGATCGATAACGGAAAATCCCCAACCCGAGGCGGGGGTCGCAGAGTTAAACCTTAGCGTTAATACAGCAGAGTTAACAATTGGAGCACCCTTTCGAAGATCGTTTGCGGCGACCCGAATATTGAGATTGGTCGCATCATCGGCTTGGCCGTAAAACCCCTGCATAGAGTTTCCGCCGTGAAACGGCTCATCGCGTGCCACCTTGACACTATCGATCTCACCAGTGACCAACCATGAGAATCCAGGGAGAACGGCGACATACCCCGAGGAGAACACAAATTCACCCGTACCGGACTGTGCTCCCGTCTTCGCCCAAGTCACGTAGCCTCCCCGATGACCCTGGCGACACGGCTTGCCGTTAGCGTGGGCCTTCATCGGTAGCCCGAGTAACGCTACGGACTGTAAAAACACAACAACAGAAAATGCACAGATACGTGACGCGCGCTTCATGTTTTTTCACCTGAGAGAAAGCATTCCCGGAGGACCGTAACTTCAACCTCACGCAGGCGTCTAGAGGAAATTCGGCGAGCCACTCGACGGATGCTTTATCCAAGCCGATTACCGCTTGGCGGTGAGCTCCTCTTCAGGGACCTCTTCAACATCGGCGGAGAGAACATATCCGCCTCGACCACGGCGAGAACGGAGTCGCATCCAACGACCGAGAAACCCCTCTACCAAAACCCTATCGCCGGTCCCCAGTTGCCCAATTACCCGACCGCCGAAGCTCGGGGCCGACACCACGCTAGTGGACACTACGACCCGATACACTCGCCCAGACTCAAACGCTTGGTCCCGTGGCGCCACGGGCAACACAGCTTTAGGCGGCCCTCCTTGAAGGTCCTCGCCCCGGTCTGTATTCGTCACAGCACGCCGCTCCATTTGGGCTCTAAAATCAGGCCCCTCGATCGGCCCCTTCGTATTTACCGCCTCTTTTTGCCCCTCACCTAAACGAGCTTTGCCTTCACTCGAGGCCCCCTCCCTATCTGTCGGCGCCACATCACGTAATGTCGCTAAGCGACCCGCCGTATTCCCTCCACTGGGCGCCGTGGACGTATCCGAGTCTCCATCGATAGCGTAGAAAATTGCGCTCAACCTACCAACCGGGTCCTTACGCACCAGCTCTTCAACCGTTTGCTCGACACCAGACGGATCTTCCACAAAACTTTCAGGCGCAGTGTCAAGCTGGGCCACAAAGATGTTTAGGGGATCCCAGACACAGAGAACGAGAGCGACCAAGGTAAAAGCACTGCCGACCAGAGCCCTCAAACCAAACCGAGAACGCTCCTTAACCGAGACCTCGACCGGTGGCGAAACACCAACGGGCCCACCCTCCGTCGGAAGCGCAAAGTCAGCGACTCGAAAGGAACTCGTTACCCTTCGGGGGCGACCGTTCGCGTCCCGCTCAGGTTTGATGTTGAGCGGCGCCATAGCATCCCGAAGGGTTTCAGATTGATCTCGTTGGCCCACCTCATCCAATCTTCCCACCGTCAGAAGAGCGGTTTCACATAGGATTTTTTTTACCTCAGGAGAGACGGCTGCGATGTCTACGCTACGACACAACGATTCCATCGGAGCAGCCAACAACGTTACTGGCATTGAGAAGGCCCCGAGATGGCCACGAATCCACCACGCCCTCGCCTCCACGGACGGATCGCTTGAGAGAGCGTCCTCGGCACGGCGAACTATCTCGCCCCACTCTCGCTTGTCAGCCAACTCCTCGTAGTTCGAACGATGTACCTTCGGGGAGGAGTCTCCGAGAGTCCATTCCTCTGCCTCTGCGACGGGGAGATCTCGGGAGACCTGCGGCTCCGGCGTTTGAGCGGCTGCTGCAAGGATAGCTCCGAGCCCCAGGTCTAATCTGGGCTTATCTTTATCGCTGGTGGTTGCCATAGCTCGAACGCTTCGCTCTTCCTAAGCACTGCCCCTCCATGGGTCTTTAACCTACCTATCGGTCAAGCCCTTGGTCATAGTACTATCGTAACGTTGCGGCCCGTCCTACTGAAGGGGAGTATTGGTTTTTTCTATGCGGATATCGTCGAACTCTTTGTTTCAGGGGGTCATGAGGCTCCTTTTACCCCTCGTAAGTGGCTGTTTCGCCGTTAGCCTTCCTCAGGAGACTCCGCCGGACGGCCTCCTTAAGCTAGCACAGCTTTCAGACGCAACCCTTCCAGTGCGTATAACAACAGGCGACTTAACCGAGAGCTACCGAGGGTTTCAGTACCTCTTCCTGGCGTTCCCGTTCAGTCGAGTTTACACACCAACCCTCCCCAGCGACCTACTCTTGCAACTCTCCATCGCTGGGGGCATGCGAGGATACTCCTTCTCACTACTTCACGGCGATACCACACCCCCTCTCTATGTCGATATTCGGATAACAAAAACATCGGTGAACGGCTACGACCTTATCTTCGTTCGAAAACCAACCGCTTCGGTGTCACTTGAGGCGCGGCTCTATGAACATGGATCGCTCAAGAGGGAGTGCTCAATCTCCCACTCCGCAAGCGACGGTGCTCACTACGCCTTCTCAACTGAGCTTCAAGTTGCTCTCTCAGAAGCGCTCCTACAATCGAGCTACAAGCTTCTTGACTGCTTAGAGATAACAGCCATCCCGGCCAACCAACGGTAAAAGGGTCCCCGTCGGTGAAGTCCAAGAGCGCCTCGATTGTCTCCCTCGCTGTTCTCTCCGAGATGCTTCTGGTCGGACTGGCATACCTTCTCGGCTGGCTCTCCGGAGAGGAAATTACCTGGAACCCCTCCGCGCGACACATGGCGATCGGCGCGGCCACTGCGGCCCCCCTTTTACTCGGCAATCACCTGTTATGGAGCTGGACCAAGCGAAATCCAAGCTCTGTGTATGCGCGGTTTAGCCAACAGGTAGTGCTACCACTATGCCGCGCTGTCACACTCAGAGACGCGGCGCTCATCGCCCTACTTTCAGGGATCGGCGAAGAGGTGTTTTTTCGCGGAGCCCTCAATTCATTCATTATGGCGCACACGACGACCCCAATAGCGCTGTGCGCAACAAGCCTCTTATTCGCTTACGTGCACTTTATCGGGCATCTAAAGCAGTTCGGAGCTATGATTCCACTCTACTCGATAGTTGGGGCGATCCTCTGGATGATATGGCGAGCTACTGACTCCCTCACTGCGGTAGCTACTGCTCACGCCACGTACAACTTCGCCGTGATCGTCACGATGAAATATCTCGATAGTCGAAAGACCGTTTGATGACGGGCCTAGCTAGTCCTATCGAATATCCGCCGAGCTTCCCGGATCGCCGTTACAACTGAAGTAATGTCAGCCTTGCACGAGTAGACGCCGAAGCTGATACGGGCCGTGGCGGGAACTCCTAATTTACGGAGAGTCGGCATCGCACAGTGATTACCGGCCCGCACTTGCACGTTAAAGGTGTCAGCAATAGTTGCGAAGTCGTGCGGATGAACTATATCGAGGGAGAACGAGCAAACTGAGGCCTGCCGCCCCCCAGTTACCGCAGGACCATGAAGCGTCACACCCTTCTCGGACTTAAGCGTCTCAATCGCGTACGCGACCAGTTCGGCTTCGTGAGCATTGACCTCTTCACGCGAGAACCGATTCATGAAATCAACGGCTGCGCCGAGCGCTATCGCCTCCGGAAACGCGGGCGTCCCAGCCTCAAAACGTTGCGGGACTTCCGCCCATCCGGAACCCTCTACGCTGACGTAGGAGATCATATCACCCCCGCCCATGAACGGCTGCATCATCTCTAGCTGTTCGAGCCGCCCGTACAACACGCCGATACCGGTCGGTCCGTACATCTTATGGCCTGAGAATACGTAGAAATCACACCCCAAACTTTCTACGTTCACACCAAGATGAGTAACTCCCTGGGCTCCATCGACGAGGGTCATCGCGCCCGCATTCCGAGCAAGGGAAACGACCTCCTCAATAGGCGTAACCGTTCCGAGCGAATTCGCAAGCTGCGTTATAGCGACCAGCTTGGGCTTTAGCGTTGCGAGCTTCGATCTATAATCCACGATATCGAGCTCACCCGAAGGGGTGATTTCGGTGAACGCGACGGTAAGATTTCGGCGCTTCGCAAGCATCTGCCACGGAACGATGTTGCTGTGGTGCTCTAGGAGAGAGAGCAAAATAACATCGCCGGCGTTGAAGAGGTGCTCCGTTCCATGCGCCACGAGATTGATAGCTTCAGTGGCTCCGCGAACAAAAACGACCGAACGCTCCGTAGAGGCGCCGATGTACGCTGCGACTTTCCGACGAGCCTCATCGAAGAGATCGGTAGCTTGCGCACTAAGTCGATATGCCCCCCGATGTACGTTGGCATTATGATTAACGAGCACATCTCTCAAAGTATCAATGACAGAGAACGGCTTCTGAGTGGTAGCCGCCGAATCCAGATAACAGCCACCCGGCCCCTCAGTAAAAAACGGGAACAGATGTCGCACCACCTCGCCTGGGTGGAGCAGTGTAGGGGTTACTTCAGACGATTCTTTCACACAAAACTCCTGTAGGCGCCCAAGGTATATCGCCCCCTGCCAGGCGGGCTTAGCTGTCAGTGTCAAAGCTTGAACGAACCGAGGCTGAGGCGCCGAAGAAAAAGGGTCCCGGGTTACCACACCGGGGAATTTCTCGGTGCTTCAACGAGATTGCAGCCAAACTCTCTACATGTCCAAAGGGAGTGCTTACATCCCCCCTGCTACACCTGAAGCCATGCCTACTCTATCCGACTATACGTAAGTATGTGTAGATATTCAATCAGAGGCGCTGTCGAGTCGAGCAAAACTAATTCCCGACCTAAAAATCTTACGATCCAAACGGTGACACATCCGCCTGATAGCAACTTTTAGCTACAAGTGGCGACTTTCTTCGTGGCACTGAAAATAGTTCTTGACCATGAGGATC
>JBIIEK010000231.1:0-4039 GCA_044237895.1 Bdellovibrionota bacterium | reverse complement strand
GCTATCGTTCGGCGATTGAAGGCCTATGGATTTGATAATCTTGTTCTGCGCACGCACGCAGAGTTGGATCTCCTTGATCAGGGGGCTGTCCAAAATCTCTTTAAAGCGGAGGATATCGATTACGTCTTCCTGTGCGCGGCAAAGGTTGGAGGGATTCTCCACAACTCGCTGCATCAAGCGGATTTCATCTACGAAAACCTGATGATATCAGCAAATGTAATTCAAGCCGCCGCGACCTACGATGTTCAGAAGCTTTTGTTCTTGGGAAGTTCGTGCATCTATCCGAAGCATGCCGAACAGCCAATTGTCGAAGAGGCGCTGCTCTCCGGTCCACTTGAGCCCACGAACGAGGGCTATGCTATCGCGAAGATAGCGGGCCTTAAGATGTGTGAAAAGTTTTATCAACAATACGGAAAGTGTTTTGTGTCAGTGATGCCCACAAATATGTATGGGCCGAACGATAATTTCCACCCCAATCACTCTCACGTCATTCCGGGAATGATGCGGCGATTTCACGAAGCCCGAGTGCAGGGTCTCTCCGAGGTCGTTGTATGGGGCACTGGTTCTCCTCGCCGTGAGTTTCTCTATGCCGATGATTTTGCCGAGGCCGCGCTCACTGTTATGGAGTGTTACGATAAGCCAGAGACCCTCAATGTAGGGACGGGCGAAGATGTCACCATTAGAGAGCTCGCTTATACGATGGCGAAGGTTGTGGGGTATAAAGGAGAGATCGTCTTCGATGCCTCAAAACCTGATGGAACTCCCCGTAAGGTTCTTGATGTGAGCAAGGTGAAGGCGCTTGGTTGGGAGCCCCAGATATCTCTCGAGATCGGTCTCAAGCTCGCCTACGAGTGGGCGCTGAAGGCAGGAGCTTTTAATGTCGCCGCTGCCGAAGGTAATTACGCTAAAGCGTGAGGTTCCCGGCGCCTAGTCTCTCTCAGGGCCTAGGTGTAGTCAGCCCGCTCCAAAAACCCAATCTATCGCGGTGGGCACTTTCTTACGTTTTTGGTCAAATCAGCCATCACGCTTTTCATCGCGCCAAACCTGACAATGACGCGACTTTTTAGTTGGATTTTAGTACGCTGCCTCTACCTGGAGGAGCCCTTATGACAAACCTGCGCGATATCACCGAGAGGATAGTCTCGTTTCGAGACGCCCGTGATTGGAAACAGTTTCATAACGTGAAGGACATGGCGCTTTCGCTCATGCTTGAAGCTGGCGAAGTGGGGGAGCTCTTTCAGTTTAAGAGCGAGGCCGATCTGGAGAGCGTTGTTGTGTCCAAAAGAGAGCGGCTCGGAGAGGAGCTCTCAGATGTGCTTTACTGGGTCCTCCTCATGGCGCACGATTCTGGTATCGATCTTGAGCGGTCCTTCGCTGACAAGATGAAGCGCAATGAAGAAAAATATCCACTCGAAAAAGCTCGCGGTAACAACCGTAAATATACCGAGCTGTAACGACAGCTTGCCTTGAGAAGGAGAGGCATAGAATAACCAAAGGCGGCACTTCGCGGGCGACTTGGGGAATCGCTGCTAGAGCTTCATCTTCTTAAAGATCTGCTCTGGGATATGCATGATTATCCCCATGATGAACCGCCAGAAGAAAGGCGCATACACCACCGACTCCCCACGCGTCATCGCTTTGTGAATCCGCTTGCCCACCGTTTCCGGCGAGGCAAAGAGTGGGCCTTTTGGAATATCTGCCGTCATGGGGGTATCGACGAACCCTGGCTTAATCGTTGTGACCGACACTCCGTGGTGGGCCAATCGGTTGCGCAGTCCCTGCAGGAAGATAGAGAGGCCGCCTTTGGCGGCACCGTAGATATAATTGCTTTGTCGTCCGCGGTCTCCCGCCACCGAGGAGATCACCGTGATATTACCAGTCTTTCGTGTTTCGAAGTAGTTTGCGAGCCAGGTGAGAAACGCGATAGGGCTTAAGAGGTTCACTTCAAGGGAGTCTTCTGTCGAAGGCCATGAATGTTCGCAGCTCTTTTGGTTCGGAAGATCTCCATGTGCGATAAGAGCGGCGTCGAGCTCCCCAAGCGCATGAAACGCCTGCTCAAGGAGTTGATCGTGAGATGCAAGGTCGCTCGCTGAAAATAAGCCTGTGTGTACCGCGGCTGCGCCTCGACTCTGTAAGTCCTTGGCAAGGCGCTCAAGGTTCTCTTTCGTTCTTCCCGCGATAAACAGGGAGGCTCCCTCTTGAGCAAAGAGGCGAGCGGTTGCAGTGGCTATTGCGGAGGTAGCTCCGATGATGACAATCTTTTTCATTCTCTTCTCCTTACGCGACGCCACAAGCTGGATGAAAATCGCGGGTCGATATGTGGTTCAAATTCAGAGAGTCGCGGGTGTGATTTTATAAAGGACTCAGGACTCATACGCGCGTCTTTTGCTGGATAAAGGGATCCCCCGACCCCAAATACTATCGTGTCCAGTTCGTTGAGGAAGTCGAGCGTTGGTTGTCCATCATTCGGAAAGTCGAGGGCTAGTGTGAACCCTTTACGAGGAAAAGAGAGCATTCCAGGAGAAGGGAAATCCCCGAACGTCTTTAATACGGCGAGGAATGAGGCCCTTTTTGAACGAGTGATTCGCGAGAATATCTCCTTTAGAGCGCGAGCTCCCTCTTCAAATGGAATAACGAATTGGTATTGGAAAAATCCCCTTTTTCCATACATTCGATTCCAGTCAAGGATCGAGTCAAGTGGATAGAAAAACGGCTCATAGTGTGTCAGGCCATCAACGGTATGGGAGAGCTGTTTGTTGTAGTAGAGGGTATTAAACGCTTGGATAAAGTAGGTGTTGAGAAGCCAGGAGGGCGCTTCGCACGGAAAAGGAAGCGAAACCGCGAGAGGCTTTTTGCTTTTCGTCTGGGTCGAGAAATTTCCCGCCATGAAGAGTCCTCGCCCCAGTTGATCACCCTCGGTTGTGCAGTCCACCCACGAAACATTGTAGTCATAGATCGGATCGAGGGTCTTTGAGACCTCAACGAATTCATCAAGATTTCTGAACTTTACGGTCTTGGTATCCAGATAGGGTGATTTGATCGGGGTGAGTTGTATCTCGGCCCAGGCGATGAGTCCTGTGAGGCCGAGTCCACCAATAGTGGCTTTAAAGAGTTCTGGGTTCTCAGTGAGCGAACACGTCAGGTGAGTCCCGTCAGATCTAACGAGTCCAAATCTGTTGACGTGGCAACCGAATGTTCCCGCTCGGTGATGGTTCTTTCCATGGATGTCGTTTGCGATCGCGCCTCCGAGCGTGACAAACTTAGTGCCGGGAGAGACAGGAAGGAACCAACCTCGCGGGATAAAGACCTCAAGGATCGTTGCCAAGCTGACGCCTGATTCGGCAGTGAGCACGCCGGTCGATGGATCAAAGCTAATAAAATGTGAGAGGGCGGATGTCTCGATAATGGCGTTGCCGTTGTTTAGGCAGCTATCCCCATAGCTCCTGCCGAGCCCGTATGGCAGCACCGAAGCTTCGTCAGCAGGTAGGGGCAGGGGGGCTGTCGGAGAGACCGCTTTGAGGACTCGTTGATGTGAGATAGGGGGATATCGTCCCCACGATTCGTAGCGTTTCACGCCAATCCTTCAACCTATTTCATGCCATTATTCGGCGCGAGGGTTTAGATGCCTAGTTTTAGCAATTGAAACCACTAAAAGACGACCATCGAAAATCCTCGCAGGCACAATAGTAGTCGAGACTCGCTATCACAACCGTTTAAGCGATGGGGATGATAGGGGCTTGAGTCGCGGTGGTAGAACGCCAGTTTGCAGATCTCCGATTCACTCGTACGGCTCGGATCAGTGAAAATAGGGGTGATCTGGACTCAAAATCGTTAGACCAGCGATTCGTTTAAAGGGTCTAACTACTCTTATCTGAGGAGGTTGCCGTAGACCATACCATCTCCGAGACATGGTTTGCGAGATTCGGTTAGGCATGCTGCGGTAAGCGATGCCCGCCGCGGATGACGACCCGAAACAGAGACTGATATACAAGTTGCAGTATGCACGGTGAGACGTTGAGAAAAAGGGAAGAGCCACGAG
>JBIIEK010000064.1:0-14327 GCA_044237895.1 Bdellovibrionota bacterium | reverse complement strand
TAAATTGGAGAAGGTAGGGGACGTTTTTCACATCCACTTCCTCGATCAGGTGTGTACGGCAAAATCTGTGATTTTGAGCATCGGAGTGCAGGGCTCTCCTCGCAAACTTGGAGCTCCAGGAGAGGACCAGAAGCACGTGGTTTATACCCTCTCGGATCCAGACGCCTTCGACGGGCGTAATATTATTGTTGTTGGGGCCGGCGATGCCGCTATCGAAAACGCGTTAGCGCTCAGCGAGCGCAATACGGTCAGTCTCATTAATAGAGGTAGTGAGTTCGCGCGAGCAAAAGAGGGTAATTCAAAACTCATCCTTAATGCAATTCAGTCGGGAAAAATACGATGCTTATACAATGCGACAGTTGCTCGGATTGAAAGTGATATCGCTCTTGTAAGCACTCCTGAGGGTGAGGTCGTCGTTCCATGTAATCACCTAATCGCGCGCCTTGGGTGTGTTCTTCCGCGAAAATTCTTGGAGTCCATCGGTATACAATTTCCAAATGCGGAGCCCACAGCAGTCCCCACGGTGAATCATCGCTATGAATCAAATGTGCCTGGCCTCTTTATTCTTGGGGCCTTGATCGGCTATCCGCTGATTAAGCAAGCTATCAACCAAGGATTCGAGGTAATTGAGCATATTCGCGGGGTCGCAGTAGAGCCGGCAGATCAGCCCCTTCTTGAAGAGCGATTTTCGAAAATTCGTGGCGGATTTCAAGAGAACTTTTCCAAAGTGTCCACGAATCTGCCGCTCTTCAGAGACTTAAGCTCGCCGCAGTTGCGCGAGATGGTAATCGATTCAACCCTTCATGAGATGGCTTCTGGCGACGTCGTGTTCGAGAAGAATGACCATACGGATACGTTCTGGAGTGTCGTTTCTGGTACCGTCGAAATTGAGGTCAGTGAAACCCGTCGGGTCACCCTTGGGGTCGGCGATTTCTTCGGAGAGATGGGGCTTATTTCTGGGCGACGGAGAACGGCGACTATCCGTGCCGCTACGCCTGGAACATTGCTCCTGGAGACGCCTCGCAAGCAGGTAATAAAATTAATGGCCTCTGTAAATTCAGTGCGGCGAGCACTCGATGAGGTCTTTATGTTGCGAGCTCTGCAGACCTCAATATTCCCAGAGGCCGATCGGTCATTCCTTGAGGCGTTGGTAAAAAAAGCCACGATGAAGAACTTTAAGAAGGGCGAGGTGCTTTTTAAAGAGGGGGAGATCGGAGACCTTCTCTACGTTATTCGTAAAGGTTCAGTAAAGATCTCTCGCAAAAATCGTTCAGGGGTAGATGTTGCGCAGACGTATATTGCTGCGGGGAACTACGTCGGCGAGATGGCGCTTCTGAGCACTGAGGAGAGGCCGCGGTCGGCAACTGTTACTGCGGCGGTGGGGTGCGAAACGATCGCTATCAACAAGGGAGATTTCATCGATCTTTTGAATCAATTTCCGGCTGCCCGCGACCGCATCCTGCGAACTGCTCAAGAGCGAAACGTGGAGAATGTCGTTACGAGCTGGAATGAACGGTCCGGCTCGATCCTAGATTTCATGATGAGAGAGGGGCTTACAGACGCCGAAAACGTTCTTCTCATCGATTCTGATCTGTGCATCGGCTGCGATAATTGCGAGGCGGCATGCGCCTCCACACATCGTGGGCACTCTCGACTCGACCGAACCGGAGGCAAGAGCTTTGCTTCGATTCAGCTCCCGATCTCATGTCGTCACTGTGAAAATCCCCTCTGTATGCTGGATTGCCCCCCGGATGCGTTGACTCGCTTGCCCGATGGAGAAGTTATTATCAGAGACTCCTGCATCGGCTGTGGGAACTGTGTAGGGAATTGTCCCTACGGTGTTATACACATCGTTCACGACAAGATTCCTAAGGGCCCATCGCTCTGGCATTGGTTCGGTCTTGGTCAATACGACGAGGGGCCCGCGAAGGCCGCTAAGTGTGATATGTGCCATGAGCTAGATGGTGGACCGGCTTGCGTCAGGGCGTGTCCCACTGGAGCAGCGATGCGGGTGAATGCAGACAAATTAGTAAAGATAGCGAACGCAAAGAGGATATAAACGGGTGAGACAGGAGACCTTCATCTCATACAAGGGTTATCGGTGGTTGCTCTTCACCGTTGTCGCACTCTTTATATGCGCCACTATCTATATCCTGAATTCTCCGGTCGGTGGTCGGAACGGAGGCACTGTAGTTGGATACTCGTTCGGGACGCTCTCTACAGTAGGGATTATTTGGCTGATGGCGTATGGCGTTCGTAAAAGGTCGTACAGCTCCTCCCTTGGGACCGTAGAGGGGTGGCTGGCTGCTCACGTTTGGATCGGGATGGGGCTTCTTGTTTTGGTTCCACTCCACGCAGGATTTAGCTTCGCGTGTAACGTTCACACCTTGGCCTACATTTTAATGGTCATAACGATCGTAAGTGGTATCTGGGGCGTCCTGTATTATGCGACGCTCTCAGACAAGATCTCCTCTCATCGGGGAGGCCGAAAGGACGTGCTCGTTCTTGAGCAAATAAGCTCTCTAAGTTCCGAGATCGATCAGATTGCCAAGACGAAGAGCGACTCGTTTATGAGGCTTGTGGAGGAATTCAACTTCTCTTTTAAGCCGAGATTGTTCCAGCTCCTTGGAAGATCCACTGTGGCTCCCTTGGATCAAAAACGCGCCGGAGAATTTCTAGTAAACGTGCCTGAAGCAGAAAAAGATGACGCAATACGGGTGGTTGGTCTGATGGATCAAAAAATAGACCTTGCGCAGGCATTACTTGAAGAGAGTCGTATCAAAGGGCTGCTCCGAGTTTGGCTATTTGTCCACGTTCCAGTATCCATCGCGTTGTGTGTTGCGCTGGCGATACACATCTTCTCGGTCTTTTTCTTCTGGTAGAGCATGCGGATAATTTACGTTCAAGAGCGGCTTAATCCGAATGGAGCTCCAGAGCGCCTCTCGAACTCATTCGAGCAATCGACGCTTATTATCGGCCGAGGCGGAGAGTCTGAGCTTCTTCTAACGTCTAATCGGGTATCTCTCGTCCACGCAAAGATAGCGTATGCGGATGGAGCATGGTCGGTCTCGGATCTGAACTCCTTTGTGGGGATTCGAGTTGATAACACTCGAGGCGCTACCTTTACTCTAAAAGGGGGAGAGAAACTCCTTGTGGGAGACGTGGAGCTCTCCGTGTCTATCTCCGGCACCGATCTTACGCTTGTTCAGACGATTGATGTGGAACCTACGGTGCCCGAGCACGAGGCGGTTGCAGCTCAAGTTGCGGCGCTCAAGGTAGAGTCGTATCTCCCTCGGATGCGCACGCTCTCGGTTGTATTTGCTCTCATCGTTTTTGTTGGATGGGCTCTCATCCCTCTTTTTCGTGGGCGATATGATTCTTGGAATAGCGGTCCGATCTCTAACGCACATAAGACTATAGAGCGAGATTGCCAAAGGTGTCATAGCCAGCCTTTTCAGCCAGTGCAGGATAAAGAGTGTCTGAGTTGTCACTCCATGTCAGAGCACGCGAAGGGCCATCAGAAGTTTATAACCGCACATCCGAATGATGAGATTCGATGCGCGGAATGCCATATGGAGCATAATGGTGATGCTGGGCTAGTCTCTCGAGATTCCCGGACCTGTCAATCGTGTCACGGTACTATGGAGTCGTTGAGCAAGGAGACATCAGTCCTTAACGTCGTAGACTTCGCGCGGCATCCTCAATTTCGTCTCTCGGTAACGCAGCCTGACGGTACTCAAAAGCGTATCCGTATCGATGATAGAATTAACGCTAAGGACACAACTCCGCTGAAGCTCAATCATGCAGTCCATCTCAAGGTAGGGCTGCGAGGACCGAATGGTCCTGTGAATCTTCAGTGCAACGCTTGCCATGAGCTTGCGGTAGACGAGCGGTCAATGAAGCAGATCTCTTTTGATCGGCATTGCCGTGATTGCCATTCTCTGGGCTTTGATGAGCGGTTGCCAAATACCCAACTGCCGCACGGAGATTCTGAAACGATATATCCACTCCTTTTCGCGGAATATTCAAAGCTTTTGCTCCTTGAGAATGGAGAAGCTCTCGAGGATTCAAAGAATGTCCTCAGAGCTATGCCACAGGGAACCGAGCTTCCGACCGCGAAAGATCTATCGCCAGAGGCAATCAAAGTGCAAAAAGCTGCCCGTCTCGCCGAGGAAGAAGTGTTTACTCGAACTGGATGTTACCTGTGCCATACTTACTCGGAAAAACCGGTCAGTGAGCTGCGGGGAGATCAGACTAGGTATCTGATAACAAAACCGAATGTGCCCGCCGTATGGCTGACGAAAGCGCGATTTGATCACGGTGCCCACGAGAACATCTCTTGTGAGTCGTGCCACGAAAAGACACGAACTTCGACTGAAACGAGTGAGGTCCTCCTACCCGGTATTGAAACGTGTAGGGATTGTCACGTAGAAGGAGAGCGGGCAGGCTATGTTCGCTCGGACTGCGCCCAGTGTCACGTGTACCACATGGCCTTGGAGCTTCCGGCGGAGAAGAAGCAAAAGCTCTCGGACTATTTACATTCCTTGACCCGATAAAGAGGTATTAGAGATGTATCGACCTTTTTTTAAATCCTTCCTCGTTGTGACAGCTTCAGGTGCTCTCATTAGTTGTGGCGGCGGTGGAGGTGGTTCTGCAGGAGGGCAGAGCGGAGGCTCGGACGGCGCGAACTATGGATGTGATGGTGGATGTGCTCATCAAGCGCTCTCGGTGGAAGACGTCACGACGATTCTAAAACAAGCCGCGACGGTGACTCGGGAGCTTGGTACAGCGGGGACTTTCGCCGTTGTGGATCGCGTTGGAAATGTCTTGGCTCTCTATCAGATGACAGGAGCGAATCCCACAACAACTATCAATGGTGGTATCGGGGCTGCGGGTGGACTCGAGGGAGCGACCGTCGCAGCTACTCTCGCCGCGATATCGAAAGCTGGGACAGGGGCGTATCTCAGTAGTCAGGGGAATGCTTTCTCGACTCGTACTGCTAGTCAGATCATTCAGGAACATTACCTTCCCGGTCAGTCGAGCCAACCGGGAGGGCCTCTCTTCGGCGTTCAATTCTCTCAATTAAGCTGTAGCGACGTAACGCTGGAGGGTACCGCCATGGCGGGGCCTCGACCGCTACCTCTCGGTCTGGCTGGCGATCCAGGAGGGCTGCCGCTCTATAAGAGTGGCGATCTCGTGGGAGCTATCGGGGTTGAGTTCGACGGCATCTATACGATCGACCGAGGAGTTTCTGACGTTGATAGCAACATGGAAGAGAAAGTCGCGCTCGCGGGAAGTATTGGATTCGAGGCGCCCGCGGAGAGGGTGGGAGACAATATCTCTCTTGCGGGGAGAAGCCTTCGCTTCGCGGACGTGTCTTACGGTGAGGTTACTCTCCCAGAGACCCTTGATGAAATAAGCGACGCAAATCTTGTGCGCGTATCCAGGTACAGCACCGGAGATATTCGAGGTGGGGTTCCCTTTGGATCGGTGGCTTCAGGATTTGCCGACACCTCTCGTGCGGGAGTTCCTGCGATGTTCCTGACAAACGGTGGGACCGCTCGCTTTCCAACTCGTGGAGGACGAGGGTTGCCTGGAGGCGTTCAACTGAGCGGCGTTGAGGTGAACGCGCTTTTGGACTCGGCGCTGCTCACCGCACATCGGGCTCGCGCGGCGATCCGAACTCCACGCGATACCTCGGCGCGAGTGTCGATCTTTGTGGTGGATGATCAGGGAACGCCACTCGGATTTACACGATCTCAGGATGCGCCTGTCTTTGGCGCGGACGTCTCGCTTCAAAAGGCTCGTACCGCAGCGCTCTTTAGCTCTCCCGATGCCGGCGCTGTGTTGGGCAGCGCTCCCGGGTTGGCTCGAAACTATGTCGGGGAGTATGCCGCTTTTACGGGCGTCAATCTCGATGGGTCCTACGCATTTGATTCGCGATCTATCGGAAACATGGCTAGGCCGTTCACCCCGGACGGCATTGATGGTACGCCTCCAGGGCCCTTCTCGCTTCCGTATCCGGGGCTTGGAGTTGGTAGTACGTGGAGCGTATTCAACACGGGATTACAGTTTGATCTGATCGCTGCCGCCGTTTTTAGTTCAGCAACTAATCCAGGGGGCTCCGCGTCTTCGTGCGCCAGTATCGGTGGAAGGCTTCGTAACGGAGCGCAGATCTTTGCAGGGGGTGTCCCTCTCTACCGAGGAGGGGTGCTCATAGGAGCTATCGGAGTCAGTGGTGATGGAATCGATCAGGATGACCTCACTGCCTTTTACGGCGCCAGTCGCCGTGGACTCGATTATGCCGGCTATACGGGGGTCGGAGATCCGGAACTTGGGTTTAACGCGCCAAAGGAGCGTCGAGCGGACCACATCGATTTGCCGCAGCCGCAGCTTCGATTGCGATATGCGCAATGTCCGGAAGCTCCATTTATTCGCGATAACGATCAAAATGGATGTGAGGGACTCTAGTGCGGCGGTCAGAACGGTTGCTCACGTCACATCGCTCTTGTGGGGATTTTAGGCCGTTCGGTAGCTCGTGCGTAAGCTTTCGAGACAAACTAAAAAGATATCGTGAACGAGGTGCTCTATCTCAATGATTGTACGAGGGGTACGCCAAGCATGGGATAAGCTAGCTGAGCGCGGGTTCGGTCGGCGAGCCCTTCGCGCGGTTACCTTGAGTGGAATCACTGTTTGTGTATACGCCGGCGTCGCTCTGGCGGAGGATGAGTCTCAAGAAGAATCAGTTGCGACACCCGTTCAGGGTGATGCGGCCATTCCGCAAGAGACCCTCGAGCGAACGTTCGCTGATCGTCCTACCGAACATTTCCCTGAAACTGTCTATGAATCTATTCAACCCGTAGAGAACTCTGCTTCCGGATTCATCGCGGTTCCGGATCGATGGCGCATGTTTTACGCCGGTAAGTGGTACGACCCCTATAACCAAAATGTCGTTAAGGCTGATATCCCTGTGTTTGGGTCGCCGGGCGATGAATGGTTTTTTGAGAGCTCCATTATATCGGATACACTCTTTGAGGCGCACCGAATCCCGGTGCCGGTCGGGTTTGCTTCCACGAAACGACCGAATAGCAACGATGTGTTTGGTGACGGTGACCAAACGGTCTTTCAACAGAACGTCATAACCTCCTTCGGGCTTATAAAGGGGGATACGTCGTTCAAGCCGCCAGACTTTGAGCTTCGAGTTGCTCCTATCTTTAACTTTAACCACGTTGAGGCTGCTGAAGACGGGCTTCTCAAAGCTGACCCAACGGCCGGAAGCAGTCGGTCCGATAGCTTCGTCGGGTTTCAGGAGCTTTTCGCCGATATTCACCTCGCGAATCTCTCCGAGCGCTACGATTTCGTTTCGTTACGAGGCGGTATTCAACAGTTCAACGCGGACTTCCGCGGCTTTCTGTACAATGACAACCAACCCGGCGCTCGTTTCTTCGGTAACTACGATAATAACAAGACGCAGTTCAATCTCGCGTGGTTCTCACGTCTCGATAAGAACGCGAACTCGGGGATAAACACCCTCTTTCATGATCGACATGAGGATGTATTCGTTGCGAATACGTACCGACAGGATCTGCTAGCCCTTGGTCACTCTACGATGTTCAGCGTTGTGCACCGAGCTGATACCGCCGGCAATCAGGGGGATGTATACGATACGAATGACTTCCTCGTTCGCCCGACCGCCATTGGCGATCAGCGTCCGAAAAACATCTACTCTACGTACATCGGTCTCGCTGGTGATGGGCATGTCGGACGAGTAAATACGACAACGCAATTCTATTACGTGTTTGGTTCCGAGAGTCACAATCCGATAGCGAATCAGCAGGTTGATATTAGCGCGGCCATGGCCGCTCAAGAGGTGTCCTACGACGTAGATTGGACCCGATTCCGCTCGTCGTTCTTGTGGGCATCCGGTGATAGCGATCCTTACGATGGGACCGCCTCAGGTTTTGACGCGATCTTCGACAATCCTAACTTTGCCGGCGGGGACCTCGCCTACTGGCAACGTGAGGGGTTGCCGTTTGTTGGCGGTGGCGGCACGAACCTCATCAATCGAAGTAGCTTCTATCCAAGCTTCCGTCCTGGAAAAGAGATGGGACAATCGAACTTTGTGAATCCTGGTCTCATACTCTACAACCTCGGCGTCGATTTCGAGCTCCTTCCCGAACTTAAATTAGTCACCAACGCGAGCTACCTTCAATTCGCCAACACCGCGGCGCTTGAAGTGCTGCGTCAGGACGGCTCGATCGGTCGTGATATTGGGTGGGATCTCTCGGCTGGGTTTCTCTACCGTCCGCTGCTCACTAATAACGTGCTCATTCGTATCGGAAGTGGCGTGCTCATTCCGGAGCAGGGGCAGGAGAACCTCTTCGGAAACCAGACTAATTACCACGCATTTACTAATCTGATTTTGCAATATTAGAGAGCTATGACGAACTGCGCGAGTTTATCAGATTGCCTGAGCACCAAAGTGGTCGACGAGAGCGCTGGAGAGACTGCGGCATCGAGAGAACCTGGTGTTCATGTCGCGGACACTAAGAGGCGGAGGCGCGGCGTACGAGCGGCTGTAGTTTCACTATTCCTGGCGGGTTCCTCTCTTTGTGCGCGTGCTGATGATGCCCCTTATACAAACATAATTCGCCCCGGAGGCACGTTAGAGCACCAGGAGGCAACGAGCATCGGATGCAAGGATTGTCACACGCAGACCGATGCCCCGACCATGCATGAGAATCAGGCGGTTCACATCGGATGCGCCGAGTGCCATGGAGGAGATCCGAAGGTCCGAGCAAAGGGTTTTAATAAGGGGTCCAAAGAATATGAGGAGCGAAAGAGGCAGGCTCATATACTGCCCAAACATCCGGAGAACTGGCCTACTTCAGCAAATCCGAAGCACTCCTATACCCATACATTGAAAGAGTCTGTTGAATTCGTGCGTTTCATAAATCCCGGAGATCTTCGGGCTGCGCCGGGCGCGTGCGGTGGGTGTCATTCAGAGATAACGACCGCTGTAAGAAAGAGTTTAATGACTACCTCAGCGATGCTGTGGGGTGGAGCCGCCTATAATAACGGAATCTTACCCTACAAGCAGTATCTCCTCGGCGAGAGTTATACGCAGGAGGGGCAGCCAGCGAGTATTGTTCATGATGGCCGTCCCCTTACCAAAGAGATGCGCGCCCGCGGGGCATTAGAGAAGCTCCTTCCGATGCCGACGTGGGAGGTGTTGCCGCCGGCTGATATATTCAGGGTCTTCGAGCGGGGTGGTATATTCAACCGATCTCAGTTCGCTGATGTTGGCGTTCCTAATCCACTAGAAGAGTCCGGCAAGCCGGATGTGAAGGCTTCTAATCGTGGCCCAGGAACAGGCTCTCGCATCGCAGTGCCGATCCTTAATATTCACAAGACTCGCTTGAACGATCCGCATTTAAGTTTCTTGGGAACCAATGATCACCCCGGTGATTACCGAAGTAGTGGATGTACGGCGTGTCACTCTATCTACGCAAACGATCGAGATGTTCGACATTCAGGTCCCTACGCAAAATTTGGGCATGAAGGAACTACTCAGACGATAGATCCGACTATTCCAAGAAACGAAGAGGGGCATCCCCTGAAGCACGTCTTCACGCGATCGATTCCAACCAGCCAGTGCATGGTGTGTCACATGCACCAGCCCAACATGTTCGTGAACACCTATATAGGGTACACGATGTGGGATTACGAGAGCGACGCGCCCGCTATGTGGCCGGAGAAGCAGAGGTATCCAACGACTGAGGAGACCTTTACCTCTCTCAATCATAACCCCGAGGAAGCTGCTATTAGGGGTAAATGGACCGATATCGACTTTCTCAAACGAGTAAGTGAGCTGAATCCGAAGCTCAATACGACTCAGTTTGCTGACTACCATGGACACGGATGGAATTTCCGAGCGGTCTACAAACGGGATCGTAAGGGGCATCTTCTCGATAAAAATGGAAAGGTCGTATCTTTTGACGATCCTGATAAGTTCAAGAAGGCGGTTCACCTCCAAGATATTCATGTCGACTTCGGGATGCAGTGCGTAGATTGTCACTTTGGACAGGACGCGCACGGCGATGGGAATATCTATGGTGAGGTGGCTCAGGCCGTAGAGATTACCTGCGATGACTGCCACGGAACCGTATCCCAAAAAGCGAGTCTAAAGACCTCCGGACCGGCGGCTCCCGAAGGTGGGCATGACCTCTCCTTGAAGCGGACCCCATGGGGTGAACGCCAATTCGTTTGGAGGGGCGACGACCTCTATCAGCGTTCTCTCGTTACCAAGGATCTGGAGTGGCGTGTTAAGCAGGTGCAGGATTCGATTAACCCATCCAGTCGGGACTACAATCCGAAATCAGCAAAGGCAAAGCTCGTAAAAAAGATCGAGGAGGGAGAGAGTACGTATACGGTCGCCTCTTTAAAGCAAGGAGTTGATCCAGAGTTCGAATCGAAGCTGGCGCACGCTAACAGCGATATGTCGTGTTTCTCATGCCACAGTTCGTGGACGACAGCCTGCGGAGGCTGCCATCTTCCGATCCAAGCCAACTGGAAGAAGGACACCAATCACTATGAAGGTAAGGAGACGAGGAACTGGGCCTCTTACAATCCGCAGGTCGCGCGTGATGATATGTATCAACTCGGGCGACACGGCCCGGCCAAGAACGGAAAGATCGTTCCCATTCGATCCTCCAGCGCGTTGGTCTTGAGCTCCACCGATGTTAATCGGCAGAAGATCTATATCCAGCAACCGCCGACGTCGGCGGCGGGCTATAGCTCTCAAGCGTTTGCTCCCCATTTTCCGCACACAGTGCGAACCAAGGAAACGAAGGATTGTAAGGATTGTCACGTCTCCAAAGAGAATGACAATAACGCGATCCTTGCGCAGCTGATGCTACTCGGAACAAACTTTGTAAATTTCATGGGGCATTACACATGGGTTGCCTCTTCAGATGGGGGCGTGGAGGCTGTTCAGGTAACGGAGTGGGACGAGCCTCAGGCGGTTATTGGCAGTTACCTTCATCGATATGCCTATCCGGATTATTACAAGGCTCATCAGGAGCGTCACCTAGAACTGGCTGAGAGTCACGCGCATCACGGAGCCGGGGGGCAGACGCATGCCATCCAGATGCGTGGAGAGTATCTCTACACCGCGGCCGGTTCCGATGGCTTTAGAGTATATGACATCGCGAATATCGCTAACAAAGGTTTCTCGGAGCGCATTGTGACCAGTCCGGTGTCTCCGTTGGGACAAAATACTCATGTAGCAAGTAAGAACGCCACAGGGCTCGCGCTACCCACGACTATGCCGGTCGCTCCGTTCAAGGAACAGCTTCCAGAGAATCTTGAGACACCGATGCACGATTTGTATCACTACGCATTTATCTCAGATAGCGAAGAGGGGCTCATCGTTGTGAACGTTGATACGCTCCAAGATGGAGAGCCGCGCAACAACTTCCTTGAGCGAGCACTTACCTGGAATGAAGATGGTATTCTTACGGGAGCTCGCAACATTACTCTAGCTGGAGCGCGGGCATTCGTTGGCACTGAGGATAAAGTTGTCGTCTTGAACCTGGACGACGTGTTGGATCCAAAGGTTGAAGCCGTTTGGCCTGCTCGCAAGCCAACTGCGGTGGCTGTTCAGTTTCGATACGCTTTTATGACGGATGCTGATGGCTTCCACGTCATTGATATTACCTTTCCGGACCGGCCGAAGATTATTTCAAAGGCCTCGCTTTCTCTGACTGATGCGCGAAGCGTCTATGTCGCTCGTACCTATGCGTATATTGGTGGCGGAAAGGAGGGCGTAGTTATAATTGATATTGAGAAGCCGGAGGCGCCATTTATTTATTCAACGTTTAACGGCGATGGAACAATTACTGATGCGTACGACGTGAAGGTTGCGACCACGAATGCGAGTCTTATAGGATATGTGGCTGACGGAGAGGGTGGACTTGTCGTTTTGCAGATGACCGACCCGGAGAGGGTTCCTGGGTTCTATGGGTTCTCTCCCCCTGTTAAGCCAAAGATTATCGCCCGGAAGAAGACTGAGGGGCCTGCAGTGGCTCTCTCGAAGCCTCTCGACCGCGATAGGGCGGTCGATGAAACGGGACACCAAGTTAGTGTTCTCGGACGAATCGGCTCACGCCCCTTTACCCTCGAAGAGATGAGGAAGATGTTTCTTACCAAGGATGGAAAGGTTTGGACGGTCGAGTAGTATCCCTCCAGACACAAATATCGCGTGATCGATTGGAGGGCGGTGTCCCGCTTTTCGAGTGACTTCTACCCTCACTCGTAAAGAGAATGAAGAAAATGAGCGCCCGTATTACTGCATGGCGCCCATTCCCCCTTAACGCGAGAGCAGGGTGCGATGGTGAAAATGGTACTTCGCGCCTCCCTCAACCATTAAAACCCCGAGTGTTTCTCGTGTGTCGCCAGGAATGGTCTTTTGCCAGAAGTCAGGCCCATCGGCGCTAGGTTCAAGAATTCCACATGCCTGTGTATACACGAACATGTGCCTGCCCGAGTGCTCCCCTCTGGAGACAATACCTTCGACGATTTCGACTTCAAATCCCGCGTCTGCAAGGAGCAGTCCCACAAGAACCGCGCGGTGTCTGCAGATAAGCGAGCCATATTCTAAAAGATCCAGATCGGTCGGGTGTGCTTCCCCTGGAATTGATGGAAGTGTCGATAGAGCGAGTTGAATGTCGAGTAGCTCGAGCTTCTCTTCAAGAGGCTTTATCTTTTCGAGGATTATCTTCGTTGCTTCATCGAGGGAATTGATGGTTTTTAGGGGGCCGTTAGTTTCCAGGTAGTCTCGAAGCACGTGCTCAGATCGGGAGTACACCCCGGGATCTATAGGCGCCTCGGCACCCTTCGGTGTGCTAGGTGTGGAAAGATCTCCACCGGTAGAGAGTATGGGTGTCGCAACAAAGTTAAGGGGAGAGGGAAATGTAAGAGTGTAGGCGAAGTGGGGAGCTGAGTACTCTCGCGCTGCCAAGCGGACGGCGGGAGGATATTCCTTATCAAGAAGTTTCGCGAGGGAGGCTCTCTCCCGCGCAAGATTACGCTGATGGGTTAGAGCTTGAGAGGTCGCCTCGTGATACGGACCAAAATGTTTCAGTAGGAGCTCGCACGCCTTATTCCCGTTTTCTATGAGATTGCTCTTTCCCGAAATCCTTCGCCATTCACGAAACTCGTGCCAAAGCGGACCGCTTCGCCTGCCGTTCTCGCGGAGTATCGTATCGACTCCCTTGGTGCCATCCCAATCAACCGCGTGGCACACCGTTCCATTAACAATCCGGCGGATATATCCCGTGGATGAGGAGAAATCGGAGTGTGTTATCGGTGGGTCAAAGAGCGCTCGATCGCCCGGCAGTGTGGCAAGGGCAAGAATTGAGACCATTTGTGCACAGGTGCTTGAGGGGCTTGGCATATAAAATGAGTGCTACCACAAAGAGAGCACGTTAGTATGAAGGAGATTAAATGGAGATAAAAGGGCATGTACGCATGCGGCGCGTACATTAATTGGAGGGGCACCGGCGTAGTATGAGTCGAAACGGTCTTTTGTCGTACGATTTTATAGAGATAGGAACGTGCGATTTCGATACAGAGCTTCAGAGGTCCGACGGTACCCGTCGTGGGATATCGGTCGAGCCGGTGAAGGGGTATCTCGACGCGCTCCCGAATATCCAAGGGGTGACGAAGGTGCATGCGGCGATTTCAAACACCAATGGGTATGCCGATATGTACAGCGTCATCCCCGAAGCGATAGGACGATTAACTTTGCCGGAATGGGTGCGAGGATGTAGTTCGATACATAAGCCTCATCCGAGGATCCTGGAATTGATTACGCAAAAGGAGCTTAAGCAGGACGAGGTCGTCACGGTTGATACGGTGCCTGTCATGACCTTCTCTCGGCTTGTTGAGGGAGTGGGGAGCTGTAAGCTCCTCAAAATTGACGCGGAGGGGCACGATCTCGTCATTCTTGAGTCGTACCTTGAAGCGGTTGACGCCGGTTTTCCGCTCATCGATGAGGTTCGTTTTGAGGCGAACTCACTAAGTAATTTTGATGAAATTAAAAAGATGCTCGAGGTTCTGGGGCTGAGAGGTTACACAGTGACTGAGTGGGCGAATGAGCAGTTTACGTTGAAGCTGGCGCGGCCGTAGGGCCCACGGGTACGAATATTTCGATGTGGCTGATGTTGCGGGTCGCGACAAGCCGGCGAGGCCGCCGGCCCTCCAGGTACGAACGTTGCGGGTTCGGGCGAGTCGCATAATTATCGCGGGTACGAATGCAACGTGGA
>JBIIEK010000023.1:0-24878 GCA_044237895.1 Bdellovibrionota bacterium | reverse complement strand
CGGCGACTCACCAGCTAGCGGAAGCGGATCGTCCGACGATTACTCTCTTCAAAAATCTTCAAGAATCCACGGGCTGGAACACCGGCAGCGCTACTATCACATCTATTAGATTGCTAAAAAAAACCGGCGAAGAGTCCTCGGCGTTTAAGGGGGGGGATGAGATTCGGCTAGAGGTAGATGCCTCAGTACATAAGGACATCACAAGTCCGATAATCGGTTTCTTTGTAAAGGACAAACTGGGGCAAGCGCTTTTTGGGGAGAACACTTATGGATATTCCATCGGGAACTCAGCCAGCACGGAATCAGCCGTCGTGGGAGAGACGCTAACCGGTCGTTTTGAATTTACCCTTCCTCTCTTACCTTCGGGCACGTATACGATGACCGTAGCAATCGCCGAAGGCACTCCGACACAAAACGTGCAGCATCACTGGATCCATGATGCCGTAGTTTTTAATGTCGTGACTGCTCGACTGTGGCTGGGCCTTGTGGGAATCCCTTTTGAGTCTGTATCCTTGCTGAAATCAACCGCCTCCGACAAAACAAAAGGTCAAGCTTCTAGTGACTAAGCTCACAAGACCTTGCAGAAAAACCTTTTTCGAGAAACCCCGCCCAAGTCCCCCTATGGGATGCATGAACCCGGAATGCACTTCAAGACAATAAAAGACAAGGTTTCGAAGACGCCGGAATCTCAATGAATATCGTGTGATATTTTAATCTCGTACTCTGCAGCTGCTTACAGGCTATTCGCTTCCGCAAGTGGACGCACCTCATCGCTATTCGCAGATACACCCACAAAGCCAAGCCGTTTGTACAGTGGCTTTAAAGGCTGACTATTCACGTCAAAATTTATCCAAGACAGCAGGAACTGCACCCCTAAAATAAGCTGCAACGTCGCTAAGACAACCGTGCCTGTGGGGGCAAACACCCCTTCTCCAGAGTAGCGAATCCAGTTTGCAACACCAAAGATGGCGCCAAATAACGTTAAACTAATCCCCAAAACGAGGTGAAGAGAGGCTGCGTTAAAGTCCCTCAGAAAATAGTTGTAAAATATCCGTTTTACGAAACGATTGAGGTGAAGCGTAGGGAATTCAAGGAGCACTCGGCGTACACGGAGGTTACTCTCTTCGTCCTCATATTTAGAGTCCATAGGAATATCCCACACTACGGCTTGAAGGGTATTTAGACGAAAGAGGATGTCGCTCTCAAAGAAATAGCGCTTGGCTAACTTTTCTGCCGGGAGGAGCTTGGCTACATGTGCGTGGATAGCTGTGAATCCATTGGTAGGATCCATCACTTTCCAGTAGCCAGTAGAAAGCTTGGTAATGAATGAGAGTCCGGCATTGCCTATCAATCGCACGCTCGGCATGGAACGTAAGGATTCGAGATTGAAAAATCGATTGCCTTTCGTGTAGTCCGCCTCTCCATTTAGGATTGGCGCGACGAACCGAGGAATCAAGGTAGGATCCATCTGCCCGTCGCCGTCGACCTTTACGATCACTGTTGCTCCGCATTCAACAGCACGTTGGTATCCCGCAAGCACCGCTCCACCGACCCCTTGATTCTTGGTCAAGCGAACTACCTGCACGCGCGGATCAGACACTTCGCGCTCCACTAATGCACCGGTGTGCTCGGGGCACGCATCATCGACAACTACAATGAGACCGACCTCGAGGCCCACGTTTTCTATAACGGAGAGTATCTTGCGCCTCACCCGGAAGCAGGGAATCACCACAGCGATAAGAGGAGTAGGTAGGGTCATAACCGAATTCATCAGGTGATTATCCTATGTGGAGAAACTTAAACAACCCACCTTGGCTATTATCTTAACCCACTGAATTTCCATGATAACTAAGTTCGTAGAGCCGAGCTATCGCCCGAGCAATCGGCTTGGGCCAGATAGCCTCAAAGAGCCGCAGGTCCTCAATGGCTCGACGACGGTCTCCAATCCCGCTGGAAGTCTCGCTCTCTGCATGGATTCGATGAACCAGCAGGGGCCCTCGTACGTAGGATATAGTCCCTGGAATCTCTGCAATCCGAAGCCACGCATCCCAATCCGCATTAATCGAAAAGTCTTTTGAGAACGCAAATTCCGAAAGAAGCTCTCGGTTGTACATGACGCTTGGGCAAGGAATAGGAGAGCCAAATGCAAGCAAGAGTTTCTTTCGAAACGATGACGTCACATGGAACTGATGAAGAAAACTAAGGGTCCGTAAGAGGCGTTTAATGCGAAGATTTAGCGTCGACGAAAGTCGCGCCTCTCCGAGCAACTCATCATAGTCTGAGAACGTGATAAGTGTGCGTGGGCGCTCTTCCGCACGCGCTGTCATTTGCTCAACATATGTTGGGGCATAAAGATCATCTTGGTGGGCAAGCGTCACGTACTTTGTTCCACCCTGATGGAGACCAAAGGTCCAGTCCGCTGCAAGCCCTTTCTCTCCAAAGTTAATTCTTACAGAGAGTCCGAACTCACGAGCAATTTCGTCAATAAAGGTACATGGCGTAGAAGTAGCTAGGACTATTGAGCCTGGACGAGTTTGGGCCTGAAGCGACTTGACACACTCCCGCAGATAGGGAGATTCCTTATACGCAAGAACTACAAAGGTGTGAGATGACATCTGCACTCCACTCCCCTATCAGAGGCCGGGTTATGGCTTCTTCGCGATGAATATGAATTCGTTGTACTTGAATACTTTGCCGAAGGGTCGTGGGAATGGAAAGCTGTAATACTTTTCAACTTTCAAACCCGCTTTTTCTACAATCCCGGCAACTGTATCGAATGGCATGAATTCGACGTGACTTGCATCCGACGCATAGCCGACTTCCTGCGGAGTAATAATCACTACACGACCACCTGAGCGGAGATAGGGCAGGTATTGCGTGAGGATTCCGAGGTCCTGCTCCGACGTTAAGTGTTCAAAAACGTGCGCAATGAGGAATGAATCAAACGAATTAGTCTCAGGAGAAAACTTCGTAAAGAACGTGTCCGGCGTGTAGGCCTCAAATCCCTGCTCGTTACAATAGGCAACCGAGTGCTCATTGTGATCGGTTCCAACCGACCCTGCCCCGAGGGAACTCCAATTACGTCCGATGCCGCATCCGATATCTAAAGTTTTTCCAAGGGCGAGACGCCGAAGATTCCACTGATAAGGCGCCTGGACATTGATGATTTGCTTCCATCGACTCCCACTCAAGCGCCTAAGACGATCCGTGTAACCCTCTGAAGCGGTGTCTGTTAAACGTGTGCCAACGACCTTTGAATTATCCACGACCCCCCCTATTGAAAAGCGCAAGGGAGACTATAAGGCGTTACACCTTATGAGGCAAATAGGGCTTACACCTCCCAGGGCCGGGGCTCGTAGGGGGGAAAGGCATACTCCATTTGCAAGCTTTCCTTAGAAAAGTTGGGACTGTAATAAGGATCTTTGTCGAGTAATCCTTCCCACTTTGTTCTCATCGCGGCGAACTCTCGCTCGAAGCGGGCCTTCTTTTCCGGGCTATCCTCATAGCCACGGGAGACTGACTCGTGGTGAACGAGTTCAGCGTATGGCGTGTACACAATAAGGAACCCCGCCGAACGAAGCTTTAAGCAGAGGTCCACATCATTATACGCAACGGCGAACCGACCTTCGTCAAAACCTCCCACCTGAAGGAACGCTTCCTTCTTTGTAAGCATGCAGGCGGCCGTAACCGCCGAGAAGTTTTGAGCTAACACGGACCTGCTGAAATACCCCCAGCCAGTTGTAAACTTCATGATGTGATTAGCTACTCCGCCAATTCCAAGCACTAGGCCGATGTGTTGAACGGTTCCATTTGGATAGAGAAGACGAGCGCCCACGGCGCCGACACCTTTCCGGACAACGTTTGATACCATCTCGTGTAGCCAGTGGGGTTCGATCACCTGAATGTCATTATTGATAAAACCAATAAGCTCTCCGCGAGCAGCCTGCACGGCTCGATTATTCAGCCGCGCGAAATTAAATTCACCATCATCTCGAATGATGACGACTCTTGGATCGTTGGCCACCTGTCGCAGATACTTCAATGTATCAGGGTCATCGCTTCGATTATCAACCACGAGGACTTCAATATTTTTGTATGCAGTTCTCTTGAGGATCCCCTCAATACAGGTCTCCAAGAGCTCTCGTTGGTTGTGTGTCGGAATGATCAAGCTCACAAGGGGCTCAGGAGATGGAACTAGATATCGAACACGCAACATTGAGATATTACGCAGCGACTCAACTTCCGCACCGACGTCCCCGCGACGGTGTAGGTGCTCTGAAACTGCTTTGATCTGAGCGGCTGTAACATACGGTTTAGCCTCGGTGGCTTTAGCCGTGGAACCATCAATCACCCTCCAGTGGTACAGGATGTGAGGGACATGTCGAATCTTTGTCGGCGAAGTCACCTCCGAGGCCCTAAGAACAAAGTCCCAATCTTGAGCACCGTCGAACCCTTTTCGGATACCTCCCAATTGGTCAAAGAGAGTCCGCCGCACGACGGTGAAGTGACAGACGTAGTTCTGACAGAGGAGCAACTCAGGATTCCAGTCTGTCTTGAAATGAGGACAGTGCCTCACGCCATCCTCGGTAGTCTTGTCTTCATCACTGTAGAGCAGGTCCGCGTCGGGGTGAAGGTTGAGCTCTCGCACCATCATAAGGAGCGCGTGCTCTCTCAGTTCGTCATCATGGTCGAGGAAGCCAATAAAATCTCCCGTTGCAAGAGCCGCAGCAGAATTAGTCGCCTCAGCAATATGGCCGTTCGTGCTCCTGAAGACGTACTTAATCCGGGGCTCTCTCGCGGCATATTCCTTGATGATGGCTCTCACCGACGGATTCGGAGAGTTATCGTCGGCGATACACAGTTCCCAGTACGGATATATCTGATTACATACCGATTCGATAACAGCTCGAAGATACTTATCAGGAACATTATATACGGGCATAACGACCGAGATGCGCGGCTGGTACGCCAGTGCCTCGCATGAGGCCCGCATAGCCCTTCGCTCAACATCGTTGATGGTATCGTATTGCGCTAACCATTCAGGGTAACGCTCAGCTCGCAAGATACGCTCTCGAAGCGCCGTCCACCCACCTTGCTGAAAAAGGCGAAAAGCCTTCCTGGCATGCGAAAAATAGAGGCGAGGCTCTTTTGAAACGTTACGAAAGAGAGAGAGAGCCTTACTCGCTGCACGGTGAATCTTGCCTATCTCTCGTATGCTGCATGATTTTATTACGACCGAAGAGTCTCCGAAAAACACTGCTAGACGAAGACCGATAAGCTTTTTCGGAAGATAGATAACTTTATTGAGCATCTGTTCTCGGTCAACAAAGATAACGATATCCTCTCCGCCACCAAATCCCCTTTCATCGTCGTATTGAAGCCGCACGGTGACCGGGAACGTACTGGACGTAGTCCCGAGCGAAAGAAGACATACGCCCCCTGGCAAGCTCGCACCGGATTGGGGGATTAGTGTCCAGATGTAGCAGGATGATTTTCGAGCGTCCTGAGTGCTAACTGGATCGAACGATGGAGAAAAGCGGATGATGCGCCATCGGTAGAGCGGCCACACACGGTGACTTATTTTCTGAAATACGCCTCTCATCTTCGACGACATGCTAGAGAACTTCCGACGGACCTGACTGATTTTAGTCTGCCATGGCAAGACTGGTGCAGGTGGATGCAATGCTGGTGTCGGAGCACTCGTATCGTCACGCTGCACATCATATCCCCGGGCCGTCATCGCACCGCTCCTCTTAAAGAAACCTCCCTACTCTATAAGGTTCCTGAGGGCGAGTAAACCAGCCAAACCAGGAGGGTTTTTTGCCCTTTACACAGTTTCTACGAGGTCGAGCGGGCTTACAGCCTGCTTGAGCACATGCATATTTACGGGTATACCCCGAGGGGTCGTTTTTGAACGTATTCGCTTACGAGTCGGCTTGGAAGAGCACCGTCAGCACAGCAACCACCTATGGCTTACAGCTCTCAGAGAACGAGAATAGCGGGACGGGGAGCATTCCTGTGCTTCCTTTTCACTATCACTCTCCTTGCATGGGGGATATGTCGATGGTCGATCGCGATTGATCAGCCTCCTCTCACTTGGGACGGGATTCGATGTGCTCTTCAGCTCTTGATTGCTTGCGGGGTTCTTACACTCCTTGGCTCTGCAATAATCCGACTAGTCGCTCGATGGTGTCACAGAGAGGCCTTGGCACCTCTCTTAAACTATATCTCCCCCCTCGCGGGATTCATTATCGCACTCGTCATCGGTCAGATCGGGAGCATTGTTTGGATCCTGTTTCGCTCGGGTAGCAACGCGCTCTCCTTTGGGTTTATTGGTCTACGTCTTCCGGTCTCACTCATCGAAGTTGTCGTAATAGTTCTGGGCTCCATCGTAGTTATTGCCAAGACCCCTCCCCCTATTTTGACCCGAGGAGAGAACAACTCTCGCAAGCGGAGCTTCTCATCATGCATAGTTCTCCTAGCAGCCCTCTGCATTCCAATCGCCCTCCGAGAGCTCCCAAGAGATACAACTCTCTCAAGCGATCCTGACCAACATGCTTTCTATGCTCGCCAGGTTTTACGGTTGGGCGCAATCCCATGGGACCAAGGTATCTACGGACCTGAACACTTTCACTACCCGGGGGGCTTTGGAGCGCTCAACGCAATCTGGACACTTTTTTCTGGATTGTCCGTCGTTGAAATCGCGACAGTCCAACCAATGATTCAATTTCTTCTAATGGCAGCTCTCTGCGCTTCATTCGCTCCTTTGCTTCTCCGTTCTTTCAGAAAGCCTCGAGAGACCCCGCCTGAGAACGGTTCGACGCTTGCCTTGACTTTGGGGCTCTTCGTCGCATATTGGTTCTTTCTTCCGTACGGCTATCAACACGATATATACCACGGGGAAGGGACTGCGAGGGCCTCTACCACTCTTCTCCTCTCCTTCGTTTTCCTCTCATGGATCGGGGTTCCAAGGGATCTGCGCACTCCTCGAACTACCACGGTCTGGTTGGCAGCACTCATGTTCTCTACGGTCAGTATCGCAACCTTCAACCCCATCTCGGCGATCTGTCCGATAATCCTCGTTTCAGGCATCTCTCTGTACGAGCTTGGCCGCTCACTCTTAGTGACGATACTGCGGAGAGTCAGTGCGACAGCTGCCCCCGTACCTCACATCCTTGCTCTCGGTGTAGCAAGCATTTTTCTCCTCTGTAGCGATCCGTACTTCGGAGAGAAAATATTTAAGCGTCACTCTGTACCTCACGCGCTAGAGGTCTTAGATGTCTCCTCAACTCAAGCTCCACAAGCTACTGAACCGTATGTAAAACTCCCATCGGAGCCGATACTCGAGAGGTTCTACCCTCTTCAGCATGTTTCGTTCTTCTTCGCAGGAACTGTGCCCCTCGCCGCCATTCCAACGGACTGGTACTGCATTCTCGCCGCGATGATGGCCATCTGGCTTCTCTACGCGCCCAAAATTGCACTGCGGTACGTAGCGCTTGGACCGCTCCTCTCTTTCTGTTTTGTGCTCGCACTCTCGGTTCCACCAAAAAACATTGCGGAGCCGCCCCTCTACCTCTTTCAGCCATATCTCATTCGAGCAGTGCTCCAAGCAGGAGCAGTAGGCGCGTTCTGTCTCGTTGCGGTCAGTATCAATGCTCTCGCTGCGGAACGCTCATGGGTTAGATCGGCACTAGCAGTAGCACTTGTCCTCCGCTTTACCTGGTATCCAGCCCATTCGTTTGCGTCGTCGAATCCCATATTCAATATGAAACCTCGCGCCACTCACCCAGGATCTCTCGGTGGCATCACCGAGGGCGACCGGGAGGCGATCGCGTTTATTAAAACCTTCGGAGCAAGCGTCTTGTCGAAATATGGGGACCTTTCTCACGACGAGGCACCTAAGATCCTTATTCCAAGCCATCCCACCGACCTCGGCTTTGAAAAGTGGCTATTCCCGATAGGTGCCAGTCGGTTGGTTCCGCTAGAATCACCTCTACCGGTAGCGTTCTTCTACGGGCAGGGTTCACGTCTCTGGTCGTACGACAACTATCGACAACACGTATGCCTCCAATTTGATAAAGAGTGGCTGAAGAAAAGAAATATTCGATACGTTTTTATCCCGAAGTCGAACCCTGGTTGCATTCGTGGCAAGCAGGCACTCCTTGCAGAATCGAAGATCCTTTTTGAAAAGGATGAGACGAGAGTCCTTCAGATTTTTTAGGTAAGAGGGTCGACTGTATGTCCCTTCATCTCTCCATTCCGATGGTCATGTCTTCGTACACGCATACAGCCAGCGACCTCGCCGGTCGGTTGTGATAGGTGACCTGCCAAAGGAGTTCTATCGAGGGGTTCCTCCTACCACCACCGACGAAGGAGATCGAGGTAGAGAGGGAAAGCAAATGAGAGTAGTAAGAAACTAAATAAGATCACCCCGAGAGCAAAACCTCTTCGCGACCACACAGAAACGCTCTCAACGTTCTGAGCTGGAGAGACGAGATCCCCGAGTACAAGGGGCACCGTGAGCAGCATCGGAAGGAAGTACCGCCCCTGAACCCCCATGACGGTACTCGCTCCCGGAGGCGTCCAGGTAAGGTAGAGAATAAACGTCACCGCCAATGCAGCACCGACCTGACTGCCAACTAAGAGGATGGCACTAATCAACTGCGATTGAGTAGGAAGTCTCCTCTCCCGCGAAAAAAAGAGGCAACTCGCGAGCAGTATCTCTAAAAAAATCGCCATGAGTACTATGTGTCGATATTTAGCAACCGTCCACGGACTCAACGAAGCATCCAGCCACCCAAGAGGGCCTATCAAGGGAGAGAGTCGGAGATATTTCCCGGTATGTAGAGCAACGAGCACCATGACATTCACTGGGTGCTCCTTAACGTAGGCGATTTGCCCGGCCACATTTTGATTCGCCTTGAGAACCGCTTCACTATTTCCCTGCGACTGGGCACCGACCACCCACAAGGTAGCAAGGATGGAGAGCGCAACACTTGCAGCCACCGTCCAGGCACGCCAGCTTTTTGTACCAAAACCGCGCATCCGGAGCAGCCCTACCCCGAGAAACACCGGAATCGGGAGAACAAGTGGCGGCTTTGTCGCGGATACGGCCGTGACGAGAAAAAGCATCACAAGCCAATCAAACCACTTCGCGTCTTTCATGAAGAAGAGAAAGAAGAGGAGCGAAAGAGACAAGGCAAAGGTTATTCCGTCGGCACTGATCGCAAAGGATTGTTGAATAAAAAGCGGAGATACCATGAGGACGCTCGTGGAGAGAAGTCCCACCATATATCCCCTCGCTCTAAGGGCCGTACTCACAAGCCTCCAGAGAAGGAATGCAACGATTCCTCCCTGAAACAAGCGGCCAAGCATGAAGACTTGGAAGGTTTTCTCGGGAACGGTTTCCTCCCTAAGCGTGAACAACCGCCCGAGCAGGATACCCGGATAGGTAGTGGCGGTACCGTAATTTAAATACGCCTCTGAGCAAACCTCCTTCATTTTTGATAGATTATGGATGCTCGTAACGTCGAACTTATTAGATGGGTAGAATGCAATTCGCCCCACTTCGAAGAGGTCCGGTAGCGCATTAGCAAAAGAGCAGTGCTCCTTTGGATTCGTGGGCGATACCGTTGAATGCGTCCTTGAATACCCTGCAATCCAGTGCATCGGCTCATCGGGAACCTGAAAGGGGGGAATCAACGTTGAGAGCATGATGCCAAAAAGGCAGAAGCTCACGATACACACCGCAGCGCCGGACCTTACGATCCCAATAACGAGAGGTAAGGCATTTGAGCTAACGCGCTCTACACGGCCATAAAATGATACTTTGTCCATCGCACGCCCATGAGAAATTTTCGACGCCCAGGTATGTGTCAAACAGTAGACTAAGACTAACGAGGGGTCTAGTGGCGCCCGGAGCACTCGGGATCTGCACATGGAGAGAGAGCTAAGAGGGAACCCTGGCGAAGACCCCCCTACCGCCTTGGCAGCTCTATCGCCTCTGTCGGCAGGAGGATAGTGAACTTCGCGCCCTCCTTGGGCTCAGAGGTTAGCTCTATCATTCCCTGGTGAAGTTCGACGATACGTTGGACGACGGCGAGGCCGATTCCGAGGCCGTCGGCCCCTCGATCGGCGTCCGCGCCACGAGCGAACATGTTAAAGACCTTGCCGGCATCCTGGGTGCTGATTCCGGGGCCGTTATCTGACACGTATAGCTTCGCGAACCGCCCTACTCCGCGCTGGACGAAACCCTCAAATCCGATCTTAATCTCAACATCCTCTCGGTGGCAGTACTTGATGGCGTTCGTAACGAGATTCAGGAACACTCGGCGTAAAAGATCGCTGTTTCCCCACACCGTGGGTAGCTCACTCATAAGCACCTGAACGTTGGCCGAGTGATCGATGTTGATATCGGCCATAACCTCTTTCACGAGCGGCGTGAGAGGGCTTGCGGAGAACTTGGCACCACTGAAACCTATCTTAGCGAATTCGTACATCGCTTGAACCACGCCGATGAGCCTTCTCGTCGATTCAACTGAACGATTAAGGAGCGCGGTTGTTCGTTCATCAAAGCTATCGGTGTGTGTTTCAAGGATGTACTCAATTTTAAGGATCAGTCCCGCCAGCGGTCCTCGAATGTCGTGCGCAATAGTGGCGCAAAAATCATCGAGCCGACGGTTTCGATCCTCTAGTTTAAAGTTTGCCTCGGTAAGGCGCTCACGAATGAAAGCCATCTCCTGCTCAAGTCGACGGATGCGAAGCATATCGCGAATCGCCTGGCTCATGGCATCAACCCACCCGGGCTCGCGAACTACATACCTCTTCTGTGCCTTCGCGATGCTACGAATAGTCTTTGGGTCGTTACAATCAGAGAGGATAAGAACCTCGGGCTCGTTATCCCGAAGCTTTAATTGCGTCAGAAGCTCTTGGGTTTGTATATCGGGGAGGTCGTAATCGAGAACAACGACGTCGAAATCCTGCTTTGAAAGCGCCGCAAGATACTCGTTTAGAGAGCTTGTCTCAATTACCTCTGAGTTCGGAAGTGTCTTCCGTAGAGCGTTAAAGCCGGCGGCCTCTTGGTCAACGGCTCCGTGAAGAATTATTACTCGCTCAGGACATCGCTCTGTAGTCACCAGCACCTCCCCTGTAAAAGAGTGCACGTCATCCCCGCTTCCCCGTGAGGAACCATACAGCTACATTGTACGAATTCTAAAGAACGAACTACGCTACCGCGCCAGCTATACCGCTTTTCTTAAGTAGTTCTTAAGACGAATGAGAGCTCGCGATCGGATCTGCGAAGCTCGAGACTCTGTGACTCCGAGGATCTCGCCGATCTCTTTGAGGTTAAGCTCTTCATAGAAATAAAGACTGATTACAAGACGCTCCTTCTCTGGAAGTCGATCGAGGGCGCGCGCGATAACGCCGACCTTTTCATGACCAAGAAGTCTGTTGAGTGGATCCTGCCCCTTACTAGCGAGCCAATCCTCCGCCTGGAACCTCTCCTCTCCGTGCCCGAAGCCGAGCTCTTCGAAGCTGAGCATCACGATGCTGCCAACCTCTCCAAGAAGACCTTGGAGCTCTTCGATGGTTACACCGAGCTCCTGAGCTACCTCCTCATCGGATGCGGGGCGCCCAAGGCGTTGCTCGATGCGATGATAGGCTTGCTCAATCTTGTGAGATTTAAACCGGAGCGATCGAGGGAGCCAATCCTGTGAACGGAAGCTATCAAGGATAGCTCCACGGATTCGGAATTGAGCATAAGTACTGAAGTTCGTCTCATGCTTAGAATCGTATTTCTCAAGGGCATCAACGAGACCGATGATTCCCGAGTTTAGCATCTCTTGCAGGTCAACGTCCTTCGGAAGTCGTCCGGAGAGACGGTGCACGACCTTCTTCACAAGAGGCAAGTAGCTACGAATGAGCTCCTCGCGCTCAAACTCGTCGACAGTTTTGTATGCTTCTACGGCTGAACGTTTAGGCTTGACCACCGTTTATCTCCTCATAGATCGCAATCGCTCGAATCGCGCCCAAGTAAACTAGTCCAATCGCCGCTGATGCTGCCAAGCAACGGTACACTATCTTACTCGTTCGAACTCCCTCTCCTAAACCACCGATGAACAGTACGATGCACGCAGCTACTATGGTCACACAGCAGAGAACCTTGAAGGGCCTATAGCCACCTCTTCGGCTCTTTCTCTTAGCAACTTGCTTCTTCGCCATACGACGTCATCTCCAGAAGTTGCCGGAAGAAAAATTGCATTCCTCCTTTGAGCGTCACATCCGGTTTCTGCTCATTCACTCTGCGGGCGATTGCAGCGATTGATAACGAAGCTTTGCTCGACGGGAACTCCGCTGAGACCGCTTGTTGCTGCATCACACACTCTCGAACGATTCCATCTGTTGGAATCCATCCAAGGTACCGCACCTGAACCTTCAAAAACCTCTCGACTGCTCGCGCCAACTTTTTAAATGCCGCCGTTGCTTCACATTCCTCAGCAACGTTGTTCACCACTACCGAAAAATTCTTTTCTCCATACGTCGAGCTCAAAACTTTTATGAGCGCGTACGTATCAGTGAGAGATGTCGGCTCACCATTAATAACGCAAACCACCTCTGCGGCCGCGCTGTTGAAGTACATCACGTCTGAACCGATACCTGCTGGTGTATCGATGAGGAGGTAATCGTACCGATACGCGATCCTCTCGATCTCTTCCAACAACAGCATCTTCTCTTCAGACTTGAGCTCATGGAGCTCTTCAACACCACTAGCAGCAGGGATTATGGAGATACTTCCCGGCCCCTCAAGTACTATATCGTCCAAACGCAGATTTCCCTTTAGTACATCGTGCAGGGTGCCTTTCGGCTTTAGATTTAGGAGCACATCTACATTAGCTAATCCGAGATCGGCATCGAGAACGAGAACTGAGTATCCTAAGGAAGCCAGTGCTATCCCTAGGTTAGTTGTGGTGTGGGTTTTTCCCACGCCTCCTTTTCCACTCGTAATGCTCAACACACGCGTTACCGCCTGTGGGCGCTTAGGAGCTGATTTATCTCGCTTTTCTACGTTCATCCTTGATCCGCTCTGGTGGTCCATTACTCTATGCTCCTTGTTTTGATTCATCTTTCTTTAGTTCTGGCTCTTTATTCTTCCCCTATCTGATCCGGCTTCGGAGCAGGTGCAGATAAGCAGCTGTAATTATTAGGCGATCAAAAATCTTCTTATTCCTCTATTCCTATAACACCCAACGACTGAACCTTGGTGCTCGGGGCTACCTCATTGTGACTTATCACCGCATAGCCAGGCGCAAACCGGTCTACGAAATTAAACACCGCTGCGCGAAGATGCCCCGGCGCGAGGAGGACCGGCGACTGCCCGATTTCACCAAAGCGCTCCGACGCCCGTCCGAGTTTATTGATAATCTGCTGCGCGATACCGGGCTCCAATGCGAGGAACGATCCTTCATCGGTTTGTTGGAGCGCCTCGCTCATCTCTCGTTCAAGTTGAGCCGTGAGGCTTACCAGGGGCAGGACGCCATCAGGTGTTGTAAACTTCGAGGTGATCGCTCGAGCAAATTTACGACGAACGAACTCCGCCAACTTCTCTGGGCTCTTCACACTCGGCGCCCAATCAGCCAAGGTCTCAAGGATAGTTTTGAGATCTCGAATACTAATCTGCTCTTTTAGTAAGTGGGCGAGTACCTGTTGAACTCCTCCCACGGTCAGAACGCTCGGAATAAGCTCTTCAACCACTTTGGGGGCCTGCTTCTGCATATTATCGATCAGATGCTGCACCTCTTGGCGTCCCAACAACTCGTGCATATGCGACCGCACAAGCTCGGTAATATGGGTTGTAATAACGGTGGAGAGATCCACAACGGTGTAGCCCGAGAACTGCGCTCGCTCCTTATCGCTCTCAGAGATCCACAGCGCGTCGAGACCAAAAGAGGGCTCTTTCGTTGGGATACCATTAACGGGATTCGCGACATTACCTGGATCCATAGCAAGCAAGTAATGAGGCTTTAGCGTACCTGAGCCGATCGAAGCCCCTCGCAACATGAATCGATACTCATTCGATTTAATACGCACGTTATCGCGAATATGAATTGGCGGAACGATAAACCCATAATCAATGGCGAACTGCCTACGAATGGATCGGATACGTTCAACGAGGTCTCCGCCCTCGACGACCTGCACGAGCTCATATCCAACCTCAAGCTCCAGCGTATCAACGGCAAGAAGAGTGGTAACCTCTTCGGTGCTTCCAGGCTTGGGCCCAGCGTTCTCGGGTAATTTATTCTTCTCCTCAAGCTCCAGCTTAACGCGCGCTTCATCCGCGGTTTTTCGTTTCATCATCCCTAACGCACCGGCGCCGACTCCAAGAAGCATGAAAGGAATGAACGGCAGCCCCGGAAGGATCGCCATGGCAAGGGCAACAGCAGATGTAAGGAAGAGTGGCTTTGAGTCTTGAAGGGTCTGTTGTACCAACTCGGTACCGAGGTCATCTCCTGAAGCCGCTCGTGCCACGATAAGTCCAGAGGCGGCAGAGATAATAATCGACGGAAGTTGCGCTACGAGCCCCTCACCGATCGTTAAAATCGTGTAGGTACGAGCTGCTTCATCCCAATTCATATCCGCTTGGATGATACCGATAAGGAGGCCTCCCACGATGTTTATGAATACGAGGAAGATAGCCGCCATGGCGTCTCCCGCAACGAATTTCGCAGCTCCGTCCATGGCTCCGTAGAATTCAGCCTCCATCGCGAGCTCCTTTCGGCGAGCCTTCGCCTCCTTATCGGTGATAGCTCCGATATTAAGGTCAGAATCAACTGCCATCTGTTTTCCAGGCATCGCGTCGAGGGTGAATCGCGCCGCTACTTCAGCGATACGCGAGGAACCCTTCGTGAGTACTTTAAGGTTTACGATGTTAATACAGATGAACATCACGATTCCGATGATATAGTTCCCCCCCACCACGAATTGGCCGAACGCCTGAATCACATGGCCCGCCGCGTCCATTCCGGTATCTCCGTTCAGGAGGATTAAACGAGTCGACGCGACGTTCATCGAAAGTCTGAACAGGGTCGTTACAAGGAGGATTGCCGGAAAGGAGGAGAATCGAAGGGGCTTCTCCACATAGAGCGAAGTAAAGAGAACGATAAGGGAGATAACGATATTGAGAGCTATGCAGACATCAAGCACTGCCGTCGGCAGAGGGAAAATGAGAATGGCCAAGATCCCCACGATGGCGGAAGGAACCAGGAGGTGATGGAATCTTCCCCCTTTTTTGTTTGCCGATGCGTCGCTTGCTGCTGCCATAATCTACTATCTCTCCTGTTGGGTATCTCGACGGGCTCGTGGGTTTTTAAGCCGATAGACGAATGCAAGCACTTCAGCGACCGCCTTAAAGAGGTCTCGTGGCACCTCTGTTCCGATCTCTGTAGAGCTATACAACGCTCGGGCAAGGGCTTTTCGTTCTAGGATTGGGATGTTGTGTTCTTTGGCGATCTCTCGAATTCGGAGGGCGATGAAATCGGTTCCTTTCGCCACAACGATTGGAGCGGAGTGACGTTTACGATCGTATTGTAGAGCAACGGCGTAGTGGGTCGGGTTCGTGATAATTACATCAGCCTTCGGAACTGTTTGCTTAAGCTTTTGAGCGACTCTCGCTAATCCCTTCGAGATCATTCTTCGCTTGGATTGCTCGTCTCCTTCCACCGATTTCCGTTCATCTTTAACCTCTTGCTTGGTCATCTTGTTCTTTTTGAGCCATTGGAAGCGACCGTAAATGAAATCGAAGATGGCCAAGGCAAGAAGAACGTACATGATCTTCCAGAAGACAGCCCCAAGGGATGATGCCGTTAGACTTAAGACATCTGAAACCGACATATGTGGGAGGCGAATCATCATGGGCGCTGTATTGCTCAGGGCCCAAAAGCCGATCGGGAGGATGAAGAGAAGCTTTAGAGTTGCTTTAATGGTGTTGATGACACCAGCTATTGAGAATATGCGAGAGAGGCCCCTTATCGGATTGACGAAATCCCACCGAAGCTTGATCCAACCAGCTCGCTTATTCCAGTTAGTTTGAAGCATTACTACAAGGACAGCGATAACGCTCACTACTCCGGTTACTATAAAGATATCTGGAAGAAGTAGTGTTACGAGCCGAATAAAGCCCGCGGTCATGTCATTGAGCTCGAACGATGGGCGCTCCTCAATCATTCGGAACGATCTTCGAAGCACATACTGCATATCGAGGAAGAGCATATTCCAGGAATAACTAAGGGCGAGAAAACCTGCCAAAAGCACGAACGTCTGAGTGACATCGTTCGATTGGAAGAGCGAGCCCTCGCGACGCAGCTGCTCCATGCGGCGGTCGGTGGGTTGTTCGGTCCTCTCTTCTGGTAAGGTCTCTGATGCCATCCCGTCTAGCCCTACTGGGCACTCCTTTTATACCGGAAGGGTGACACTCTCTTGGCGCACACACTTCCCCATAGGGTTTTTGGCAAGGAGCATGCCACTAAAATTAACGTACTTTTAGGTAGTTACCTGTGCATGACTGTCAGAAAACCAACGCTTCTGAGCCCGACGACCTTGTGTCGGATCTGACCCTACCCGAGCGTCATCGCGAAGAGGTTCTCCAATCGATTAAAGTGATCGACGAAGAAATGCATCACCTCGGGCAACGACAAGATGGTGATACCAAATCCGACTGTGATGGTGAGCGGAAAGCTTATGATGAAGAGGTTCACCGTCGGAACCGCCTTAGAAATGATGGCAAGGACGAAGTTCGTAAGGAGCAGCGCTACGATAGCGGGAGCCGCCACCATGCACCCCAGGTAGAAGATGGCGGCGCTCTGGTCGATCAACGCTTTAAGCCCTCCCGCACTCAAAACGAAAGAACCTGGCAGAATAGTGGAGTTGAGCCCGGACAGCTGCATGATGGCGGCGTAATGTCCCCCAACAAGCAGAAATACCAGCACAGAGAGGTCGCTGTAGAACTTTGCAAGGTCGGAGAGTTGTGTTTGGGTAGTGGGATCTACCATTTGAGCGCCGTTAAGGCCCATCGTACCGCTCGCGATATGCCCAGCCATTTGGGCGCCCGACACGATCATTATAGGGATCATCCCGACAAGGCCACCCAAGAGAACTTCGGATGCCGCTTGAGAGGCCATAATTCCCATATCGATCGGAACTGGAACGATACTCTTCATATTGAAAGCGGCGAAAGAGAGAACAACCGCGGCTGGGTATCGAATCGTGATTCCGCCAGGCCCCCCCCCGATACCCGGAACGATCATCATGAAGATAACGTGTCGGGTAAGCAGCAAGAGAAAAGTCCACCCGACATCAAGGCGTTCTAGAAGAAGGTGTGTAATAGTCCCAAGGCTATCAGGTTGCACCGACCAAAACTCCTCTTAAACCTAGTGCACGCCGATGTTACCGATCTGGTTGTACACAAAGATAGTGAACCCTGCGATTCGGTTGATCATGAAATGTCCGAAAAGGATCATACCAACGATGGCAGCGCCGATCTTTGGAATAAACGCAAGCGCGGGATCGTTAATCTGCGTGGCTGCTTGAAAGATGCTGACAAGAAACCCTGCTACGAGTCCAAATCCAAGGATCGGCGCACACGTATACACTGCGGTTTCAATACTGATCTGGCCTAAGCGGAGGTAATCATCGATGTTCATAGACGTTCCTCCCTAAGGGTTATAGGTTTTGACAAGCGAACTGATAATTAAGTGCCATCCGTCAACGATCACAAAGAGCATTAATTTGAGTGGCAATGAAATGACTACCGGAGGGAGCGTAATCATACTCATCGATGTCAATACCGATGATACGACCATATCCAGTACGAGGAACGGCAGTGCGATAAGGAATCCAATCTGGAAAGCAGCATTGAGCTCGCTCAAAACAAAGCCCGGAACGGCGACGAAGAACGGAACGTCCGCTGGATCTTTTGGCATCTCTGAATGAGTTATCTGAAGGAAGAGTGCGAGATCCTTCTCTCGGGAGTGCTTAACAAGGAAGTCCTTCAGCGGAGCGATCGCCTTGGTCAAGGCTTCCTCCTGTGCCATCTGTCCATCAAGATACGGCTTAATTCCACCGTCGTAGCTCTTCTGAAAAACCGGGCCCATTATCGAGAACGTCAGGAATATCGCTAACCCTGTAATCACCGTGTTCGGTGGCAACGCTGCTGTACCGATCGCGGTTCGGGTCATCCCGAGAACGACCGCGATGCGCGTGAAGCACGTCATACAAAGCATCATTGCGGGCGCAAACGACAGGATCGTGAGGAGGATAACGATTTTCAAGCTACTTGCGACGGTTCCGCCGCCAGCCAACTCGTTGCCTCCAACGGAGATAGAGAGGTCCGGCAGTGCTGCTTGCTGCGCCTCCACATGAGAGGGCACTAGTATGCCACACACCACTATGAGCAGGGGAAGGAGCCACTTTATCGTTACAAGAGATTTACTGCGCATTTAATTCACCTACCTCATCGCATGCACTGTTGAGCGTTTCGTCGAAGAGTTCATCAGATTGACGCGGAGGAGCTATAAGGCGCGTGGCTTCTGAGCCGGTAGAGAGCATGAACTCTTTACCATCGAGCTTTACAAGCAGAAGCGAGCTTTTGGACGTAAGAGGCAATCGCTCGATGATCTGGAGTCGTCGTTTGTCGCTCGTTGCACGAGGGATGACGTAACGTCGGTACAGATGAACTCCAGCCCCAAAGAGCCCGAAGCAGAGAAAGAGTCCGCCTATCATTCGCAAAGCTGAGCTTTTGGCGTCAAACTGATCGACTCCCGCGGACGAACTCGTAGGGGGCGCACTCCACGGAAGCGGCTTCTGCACCGACTCCTCAGCGTGCGCGGTTGATACACACACCAAACCGGCACACCCCACCACCAATCCGACAATCCAACGCACTATAGCCATAACTTCCACCACTACGTTTAGACGATCCCCTCGACGCGATCCTCTGGCGACATGATGTCGGTCAATCGGACACCGAACTTCTCGTTCACGATAACCGCTTCTCCTCGGGCGACAGCCTTCCCGTTAATAAAGATGTCTAAGGGCTCACCCGCGAGCTTCTCGAGCTCGACAACGGAACCCGGACCCATCTGAAGAAGGTCACTGATCGTCATGCGAGCGCGCCCTACCTCAACAGATACGCTCAGAGCGACATCCATCAGGAACTCTAGAGTACGAGCGGGAGCTTTCTTAACTGGCTGAGTCGCTCCAGCGGCTGAGGTAGCTGCTTCAGTCGCGGCCTGCGCAACCTCTCCAGCAGCCTCGGCAACGCCTTCCAATCCTTTCTCAATCTCATTATCTGCCATTGCGAATCATCTCCTCTTTGTTGCGAATATTAACTAGATCGTTTTTCGGGATACTACGCGATATGCGCACCGCGCGGTTTCCACGATATGAACCAACATGGCCGTAGAGCTTCGGAGAACCCTCAACCATCACTCGGGCCTCCTCAGATGGGTTTGTATCCAGATGGAGGATATCCCCTACCTGAAAACTAAGAAGCTCACTCAACTTCACCGTACCCCTACCAAGCTGAACACTCACTGAACAAACAGTCTCAGCGATGTTTTGCTGCATCTTTCGCGACAGAGCATTGTCCACCTCAAGGCGAGTACTCTGCACAGAGGTCGAAAGTTTTTGCTTTATGGGCTCCAACGTTGAATAGGGAATGCAAATAGAGAGCGTGGTGCACTCCTGCTCAAATTCAACCTCAATCGACACGACAACAACTACATCCGATGGGGGAGCTATCGTTACCGCAAAAGGATTAAACTCAGAGCGGAGGTACTGAAATTCAATCGGATGGACAGGAGCCCAAGCCTCATTAAAAACTTCAAGCGCAAGGTTCACGACTTTACCGATAAGAGAGGTCTCGATCGGAGTATACTCGCGGCCTTCAACTTTAACTCGAGTCGTACCACGACCACCGAAGAGTCCGTCGATAACGCTAAAAACAAGGGGAGCAGAGACAACCAAAAGCGCGTTACCCGGAAGCGGTGCCATCTTTAAAATATGCAGCGAAGACGGCAGCGGTAGCTTTTTGAGGAAAGAGCCGAACTTGACCATCTCGATTTTGCCAACGTTCGTGAAGCAACTGCGCCCGAGAAACTTCCCTAAAACGGTACGAAACTGTCGAGCAAAGCGATCATGGATCATCTCCATCGTGGGCATACGACCACGAACGATCCGCTCCTGACTCGCAAGGTCAAACTTTTTTACGTTCTGGCTCGTAGCTTGAGCCTCAACCGTGCCCTCCTCGATCTCTCCCTCCGAGAGTCCTTTGAGAAGGCTGTTGATCTCTTCTTGGCTCAGAACTTGATTCATACGCGACCCTATTGAATAACGAACTGAGTAAAATAAATTCTACGAACATCCTCTTTCCGTAACGTCTGATTAATCAGGTTGCGGATGTCATTTCGTACCCGTTCTTTACCCTGTGAACTCTGCAAGCCCTCAGCAGTCTGCTGTGTAAGGAGCGAAATAATGCTGTCACGAATTGGAACCTGTCTCGTGTAAAACTTAGTCGGAACATCAAGGGTTTCGAATTCAACCTGAATCTGTGTGCGGATATATTTCCCGCCTGAGAGATTCACAAGAAAGGTGTCGAACGGAACGATCGCGCCGAGCGGCTCCTCGCCCTCTTCAAGCTCTTCTACATCCTCGAATCCTTCAGGCTTGTGTTGAATTTCAGGGCTCATCTCCGGCTTAACTTCGACTACCTCTTTCGGCTCTTTTTTCATGAGGAAATATCCAGCCGGCGCGCCGATGAGCACGAGCAATCCGAGCACGCCGCCAACAGCGACGAGCGTCCTCTTTTTCTTAGAGGGCGCCTCTGGCGCTGCGACCTCTGGAGCTTCTTGTTTCTCTTGCTCAGCCATCGTAAAAACTAGGTCCTCGTTACTCGAATCCCACCCACTGGAACCTCGGTCATCGGTCGGCGAAGAGCCGCCTCTGAACAGGTCCCTCGTACTTCAATTCCGATCGTTACTTCGTCGCCGACTACCTGACGCACGAGGCGGTCGAAGGTCTCAGCGAATCGAGTTCGATCCATGTCCCGTTCGCACACAACAACGGAGGCAGTGATACGCTGTCCCCTAAAAACTTGCAGCTCAGCCTCGACCCGTATCAGCCTACGTTCAAGGTCCTCAGTCGGGACACCGGTCCAATCACCGGCAAAGACGGGGATCTCCGCCAACAGGTCGGATCCCCTCAGGGAAGGTTCGGAAGCAAAGGCGATGCCACGCGACTGCACGGGTTTATTTTGATTACTAACTACCTGCTCCGATTGAGAGTTCCCCCCACTCTTCAAGCGATCCCACGGCGTCAAAACTAAGAAGAAACAGAGCAAGAGTGTCAAAAGATCGCCAAAACTGATGTACCAGACGACCGACCCAGGCGTGCCATCCGAGTGCGATAGAGCGTTGTGCTTAGAGGAGTACTGATTCATTCGGCATCTCCTCAAAATAGACCTGTATCGCGTCCCCTTCGTGGACGAATGGATCGCGAATAACAAAACGAACGAACTCATCAGCTATAGAGTGCGCGTTGAAGAATGCCTCAAGCGCTTCGACCTGCTTTAGGGAAGCAGCGATATCCCGAGTACCGTGAGCTATTGAGGAACCGTTTTTTGGTATAACGAGAGCGACTCGAAGGTCATGTTCCTTTAAAACGGTGATGACGGCTAACAGCTGGGCATGATCTCCCACTATCGAGCCATCCTCGGAGAAGACGTCTGCGAGAGTCATTGCGCCCACCTGTAACGAGCCCGCCGTGGGGTTTGTGCTGGGGAGAGAGCCCCCTTCGGAATGAGTTGCCCTCTGGAAGGCACCCAGAGTGAATACAAGGACGATCAGAAGAACAGCGACATATTGGGTGTAGAACGCCTTTAAAATGCGCCGATTGCAGCCCATGTCTTTAGTTGCCTGACCGCTCATCATTTCTCCTATCCGTTTGCGGCAACGGAGATAAAGCTTTGCAGACGCTGCTCAAGAAGAAGCGGGCTCTCGGAGCGAGCGACACTGATTAATCCCTCAAGAGTTATATCTTTCGCGAGCTCACGCTCCTGAGCGACGATCCTTAATTTACCAGCCATCGGGAAGAAAAGGAGATTTGCAGCAACCGAACCATAGAGGGTCGCTACCAACGCGAGAGACATCGCCGGTCCAACCGCCGCCGCATCCTGAAGAGATGATAACATATGGATGAGACCTATAAGGGTCCCGATGAGCCCCATCGCTGGCGCAAAATTACCCATCGTCTCCCAAACCTGCACCGATCGCCAAGCTTGGTCGTTAGATGTTCTCATTTCGTTTTTGAGGATACGGCGAATCTCATCCGGACTCTGTCCATCCACCGTTAGTTCGAGGCCGAGTCTAAGGAACGGATCCATCACCATCGCGGATTCGTCTTCAAGGATAAGAACCCCCTGCTCTTTCACTCTCCGTGAGAGGGTTATCAGATAGCCCATACGCTCAAGAGGCCCCTCGCTTGATTGGAAAAGCACGCTACGAGCCGCCGTTCCGGCATTTCGAATATCGCGAATTGAAAATTGGATAAGCGTCGAGGAGAGCGTTCCTCCAAGCACGAGAAGGATACCCTCGATACTGACAAACGAGAGCGGGTTTCCCCCGATAAGAGCCCCAAAAACTACAAGGGCCCCTGAAATGCACAACCCCACAATTACGGAGGTTTGCACGAGAGGTCTCTCATCATCACCTAGTCTTCTTCGGGAAAATCTGGTGCGCGCGCTCGAAATATCGTCCATGGCCCTTCCTGCTTCCACGTGCTTCATGGGAACGTACCAAGCAGTGTCACTCCTCCGACGCAGCTCAATGTATTGCTCTATCGAAGAGGCGCACTTGTCCGGTTTTTTGGCACAAATCCCAACTATGGTATTCAGATGATCGTCGACCCTGAGTTGGATGCACCTATTTTTTCGGGTAGTTATCCCAATTCACACATGCCAAGGAGTTGGCGGGGACAACCTATCAGAACGGTATGTTACTCCTGTATCGTCAAGGGGTTGGCAGAGCCCGCCTCCGACGGGCGTTTAATCCGTTGCCGTCACGAGCGTTTCAGAAGTTTTTGCGAGCCACAGGGAAGAGGCCGAAAAAACCTGGAATACTCTCATTTCTTCGCAGGTGGCTTTGAATCGCTGTCATCGATTATTCCGGTCGACCGCAAGATATCGGTCTTCTGCTCCCTAACCTCTTCAAGGAATTTAAGGAACTCCGCGATCGTTTTTGTGGAGCTCCCCTCAGGGCCGTACCGCGCTGCCAGGGAGACCGGATCCTTGAGCGCATCTTGGACCGCCTCCCCGCAACGGATGTATCTCGGCCGTACCTGAGAATTAAATTCAGCGACCTCTAATCCTCGAGTAATTGAGGAGTCAAATTTCGCCCGCTCCTCCATGCCGGACGAGAGCCACATCTTCCAAAATCGTTTCATCGTGGGGCACGCTGGCTTTTCTAGCTCTCTCGATGATTCAATGTCTCCCTCTAAGATAGTATCGAGAATGAAAGGGCATATTCCCTTATTTGACGTACAATAAAGGTACAACACGGAGAGATACGAGACGGCTCCATCTTCAAGCACTGGGGGAGAACCCTTACCACTTTCGCGCGCAATTTTTTGCACCGCCCTTCCCCACTCAAGCACCTGTTCAAGATTCATCAGCTGGGTGTTGCGCTGGGGGGCGTCGACCTGCGCATATTCAACACTGCCAGCGACCACCCCTTTTGGAGCGATTTGCCCCTCTCCTGGCTGCGCAAACACATCGCGGCTTAAAACCACTGCCGCAAGCACACAGAACCCCTTCAGAACGTAACGCATCTAAACCTCACCTTGGTCATAGAAAGATCTCGGTATTTCGGTGGGTTGCCTTAATAGTGTGGCTCATTAAACTGATTGGCACCGTTTATACGCATCCTTTCGTCTATCTAAGGAACGAATCAGCACCACATTATCGTGTAAAATAGGTTTCCTACCGACCCCCTGTGTATGAAGACAACTATTGGATCGGCCTTAGCAAACATCGCAAACGGATTCGCGGCTTCATACTCGACAGCTCTCACTCAAATACGAGGGTTCTCAAGTGATAAGACCAACGAGCCCGCTAAACCTATGGTAAATACCCAAATGCCCGCGGCCACGGCCCAGGCTTCTTTGCAATCGCAAGAGGTCGAGAAAAGTCTCGCGGGGGATAGCAAACTAAATGTGATCGCTTAATTGGACGGTAGGGATAGCTCCGTATCGACCCTTTAAGATACCTCTTTCTTGCGGCGATATACGAGGGAGAGGGAACGGAATTTTCTTCCGTTAGGAGCCGTGTCGATCATGTTTATCTCATACTCATCATTTGAAACGAGGCGGATCTCTGTATGGGTCTCTTTCGTTCTTCCCATGAGAGGGTCATATACCTCGCCTAGCAATTCGAACGTCTTTGACTCAGGCGAGAAGGTGCCCTTTGAAATCGCCATCGAGGTATTGAGAGAATCCATCCACACCGAGGTGAATACCCGCGCTCCGCCATCGTAGCCCATGATGCCTCTTCCCTTGTAATATTGTCCCCCGGCAGAGCCCTCGAAGCGCTCCTCCAAGAATCGATTACCAAGGATCCATTTCGATCGAGAGAGTCCGGAGGATATATCTGGACTCGCCTTTGGATCGCTCCACGACGACACTTGAACATCCCAAGTGCCGGCAAACATATCGAGTAGTTGATGGGAAGAACTTGGCTTACTCAGTGACACCCAATCAAGTGGTGTTAGTGAGTCAGGGGAAACGCCATCAGTTTTGGCCCGCGCGGCGCACCCACTTACGAGCAACGTCAAAAT